>JBDTLK010000073.1:0-16498 GCA_039934835.1 Edaphobacterium sp. (SeqCode)
TCGACGTGTGGGCGATGGACGTCGCGCGCTTCGGCGACTGGGCGACGATGGCGTATACGCATGCCAAGGTGCGCGAAAATTACTCCCGCCGCTTTCGCATCCGCTTTCCGAACGAGGAGTTCCCCGCCGCGCGGCCGCTGCGCATGACCCCCATCCATGACCGGCTAAAGGCGCAAGGGGCGTTGTTCGGCGCGGCGTTCGGTCTGGAACATGCGCTGTGGTTTGCGCCTGCTGGCACCGAGGCGCGCGAGGACGTCACCTATCGCCGCTCGAATGCCCACGGCCCGGTCGGCGACGAATGCCGGGCAGTGCGCAACGCATGCGGCCTCCTCGAGACGTCGAGCTTTTCGAAGTACGAGGTCACTGGCAGCGGCGCCATCGCCTGGCTCGAGCGCATGCTTGCCAACAGGCTGCCGCGCGAAGGTCGTCTCGGCCTGTCACCGATGCTCAACGCCGACGGCACGCTGATCGGCGATTTCACTGTTGCGAATGCCGGCCGTGGGCGCTACTTCGTATTCGGCTCCGGCATCGCCGAGCAATATCACCTGCGCTGGTTCGAAGCGCACCTGCCGGCATCGGGCGTTGCGATCCGCGGATTGCGCACGGAGTTGCTCGGACTCGCGCTTGCCGGACCGAAGGCGCGCGAGCTGCTGTCGCGGCTCACCGGCGACGATGTGTCAAATGCTGCGCAGCCATTCCTGTCGTTCCGGACGATGGATGTCGCAATGCTGCCGGCACACGTCGGTCGCATTTCATTCACCGGCGAGCTGGGCTACGAAATCTGGGTTGCCGCGGATTGCCAGCTTGCATTGTACGAGGCGATTGTCGCGGCGGGCAGCGATCTCGGATTGCGGCATTTCGGCGCGCGCGCGCTCAATTCGCTCCGCCTGGAGAAGGGCTTCGGCAACTGGGCGCGCGAGTACCGGCCGATTTACACGCCCGGGGAGGCCGGACTCGATCGGTTCGTCGACGTCGCGAAGTCTGATTTTATCGGCCGCGCAGCGGTGTTGCGCCACCGGGCGCAGGCACCCGCGCGGCGTCTCGTCACGTTCGTGGTCGACGCGGGCGATGCCGACGCGATCGGCGACGAGCCGGTGTGGCACGACGGCAAAGTGGTTGGATGGGTGACGTCCGGCGCGTACGGGCATTGCGTCGGCAAGTCGCTGGCATTGGGTTACGTGTCCACGTCACTCGCGTCGGCGGCGTCCGGTTTCGAGATCGAGATACTGGGCGAGGGCCGGGAGGCACTGATAGCGCTGGAGCCGTTGTACGACCCGAAGGGCGAGCGCATGCGGTCTTGATGAAACCCTAAAATTGTGAATTGACACTGATGTTCCGGGCGGTACACTGGATCAGTGTCGTACCGCCGCCGTCCCGCCAAATAATTCCAAGAGCGAGCCCCTATTGCAATCATCCAGCGAGCCATCGTTCGCCCACCAGCTACGGCCGGGAGATGCTTACGCGCCACTGCATTTTCAGGTCTCGGGCGAGCTCAACCAGCAGTTTCTCTACGCCCTTGAGGATTTCAATCTCGACTACATTGAATCGATGGATCGCCGGGCGATCGTGCACCCGGTTCTGCTGTTGCACATGTCGGCTCGCACACGCAGCCCCTCGTTTCGGCTGGCTCCAGGCACGGGGTCCGTGTTTGCCAAAGACGTCGTCGCATTTTCGCGCGCGGCGGTCGTCGATGAGCCCTTGATAGTCAACTGGACCATCCGCGAGGTCTACCAAAAACGCGGACGGGTCTATCAGGCGCTCGATACGCTCGTAACGAACGAAGCCGGTGTGGCCGTGCTTCGACGTGAGGCGCATTCCCTGTTCTTCACGAAGAGCGGCATCGCGCTCTCGCTTCCATCCGCATGATCGATTCACGTCGGGCCGCCGCAGACGAAGCACTGCGTGCGTGCAGGGTGGGCGACATTGTCGTCGGCCGAGGTCTAACCATGACGCTTGCCCGTGTTCTCGCTTTTTCGGGCGGCGCGTTCGATGAACCAGGATGGCCACAGCGCAATCTGCACACGGACCTCGCCATGGCCCAGGAAGCAGGCCTTGACGCCATTATTGCCTCCGGTACTCAATCCGAAGGCCTGCTGCTCGGATTGCTGGTCGCCACCTTCGGCACGGCGTGGCACGAACGCGGCAGCATCGAGTTGCGATTTCTCAAGCCGGTGCGCGTAGGCGATACGGTACGCCCGAAGCTGCAATGGACCAGTCTGGACGCCGGCCACGATGCGTTGCGTTTTGCGACGGCTTGCTGGTGTGAGAGAGACAACGGCGAACGTGTTCTTGAAGGCACTGCAACCTGCACGCTACCCATCGAACGCAACGTACGATCATGATTCGACTTCTCGAGGATCAAGCAAAGTCCTGGTTGCGGAGCAACGGATTGCCAGTGCCTGCGGGCGAGGTAGCCGCAACACCCGCGGCGGCGCAGGCCATTGCTTCGGGCATGGGTGGCAGCGTGATGGTCAAGGCACAAGTGCCGCTCGGGCGACGCGGCAGGGCAGGTGCGGTTGTGGTGGCGCACACGCCCGAAGAGGCAGCTTCGCGTGTCCGAGAACTTCTCGGCGCAGTTGTTGGCGGCTACGTAGTTCGTAGCGTGTACGTCGAGCAGAAGATCGCCATCTCGTCCGAGCACTACGTCGCGTTCTTGTTCGACAATGCGGGGCCGCGAGTAGTGATCAGTGCGCATGGCGGCGTCGATATCGAGTCCACCACTACGCAACACGCAGACACGCTCGTTGCCCAGGCAATCGACCCAAGCCGTGGATTTTCGTCCTGGGCCGCGGTCGACCTTTGGCAGCGTGCCGGTCTTCGGGGCCCGGTATTGCGCGAACTCGGCGCACTGACTGCCAGCCTCTATGCCATCTTTCGTCAAGGCGACGCCGAACTGCTAGAAATCAATCCGCTAGTCATCGACGCGCAAGGTCAGCTCTCCATCGTCGGTGCAATGGCCGGAATCGACCCTTGCGCACTACCGCGTCACCCGGAGTGGCGCGACGTCGCCTCGCCGGTCGATCGCGCCCTGGAGCAAAATCCTCGTGAACAACGAGTCGACGCTGTCGACAAGGCTATTCCCGGAGGTGAATGTCGCTACGTCGAACTGGATGGCGACATCGGACTGCTGGTCGGCGGCGGAGGCGCAGGTCTGTATCAGCACGATCGTATGCTTGCGCTTGGTGGCCGACCCGCCAACCATAGCGTGACGCCGCCCACGGGATCTGACGACCGAAAACTGAAAGCTGTCATCGAAGCAATTTTGGACAACCCGAAGGCACGGGGACTGCTCGTTGGATTCAACTTCGCACAGATGGCGCGTGTGGACATCAGGGTGAAGGCGCTCCTCGATGTAATCGACGAGAGGACGATCGACACGACGCAGTTTCCAATCGTGATTCGCCTGTTCGGGGCGGGCGAACACGAGGCCCGCCGTCGAGTCGCCGGCCGCGACGGTATCCACTACCTTCCGCGCGACGCATCCCTCGATGACGCGATCAGGCTGATCGTGCGGCTAACGCGGTCTCTTCCGGCCGAATCAACAGCGCCGGCCAAATGAGCGTATTGATCTATCGCGAGACGCGCATATTGGTGCAAGGCATTACGGGTGGCCAGGCGCGAGTCGACACCGAACGCGCGCTGCGCTACGGTGTAAGCGTCGTCGCCGGGGTAACTCCCGGGCGCGGTGGAAGCAAGGTTCATGGTGTTCCGGTTTTCGATACGGTGGCGCAGGCCATGCGTGACGTGAAAATCGACGCATCGATCGTCTACACTTCGCCACTCGCGGTGCGCGATGCCGTATGCGAAGCAGTCGATGGGGCGCTGGCGCTGATAGTCGTTACGACCGAAGGTGTTCCGCTACACGATATTGCCTGCATTGTCGCCGAGGCACGCCACGCGGGGGTCAGGATCGTGGGTTGCAATACCAATGGGATCATCAGTCCGGGGAAGAGTCGTATCGGCGGTATTGGCGGCGTCGATCCTGGTGAAATCTACGCCCCTGGTAGCATCGGTATCTGTTCACGTTCAGGCGGCATGTCGGCCGAGCTTGCGCGCACCCTGAAGGCCGCGGGATGGGGCGTCTCCACATGCGTATCGATGGGCGGCGACCGCATTACCGGCATGAGCATGACCGACATCGCTCTACTGTTCGAGGACGATCCGGAAACTGAAGCGCTCGTGATATTCGGCGAACCGGGTACGACCAATGAACAGGAGCTCGCCGCCGCTATTGCGGCAGGACGCGTGACCAAGCCAGTGATAGCACTTATCGCCGGCATGTTTCAGGAGAACTATCCAACAGGCCAGAGCTTTGGCCATGCCGCGGCACTGGTGCATCAGGCCGCAGATACAGCATCCGCAAAAAAACAGGTGTTGCGCGCGGCCGGTGCGATCGTTGCGGATACACTCGACGAGATCCCGGGCCTGATCGCCGCATCCGCTGCGGAGCGGAACGGTCGTGTTACTTCAAGCCGGGCGGGCGTCCCCAAATAGGAGAGATTCGATGCGCGCATTGCGTTTAGTCGTCGGCGTCATGGTGTGCGCCTGTTCATGCCAGTGCGCATGGGCCGAGGGCACCACGATTCGTGTTGGCAGAACACCCACGCTGGCGCAACTTCCCATCTATGTACTGGAGGGCGAGAAGCTCATCGAGAAGCACGCCAAGGCGGCAGGCTTGGGCGACGTGGTCGTAAGTTATGTCGACGTCGCCGGCGGCGCCGTCTTGAACGACATGCTGCTCTCCGGAAATCTGGAATTTGCGACCGGCGGCGTGCCGCCTTTTCTTATCCTTTGGTCGCGCGCCTTGGGATCCGCGAGTGAAGTGAAGGCGATCGCGGCAGTCGGCGGTTCGTCCTCCACACTGTACACGCGTAATCCGCAAGTGAAGTCGATAAAAGATCTCGGCGGTGGTGACAAGATAGCGGTCGCCGGCGTCAAGTCCAGCCAGGTCGCTATACTGCTTCAGATGGCCGCGGCGCAGACGTTTGGCGACGCGAACTATGACAAGCTCGATCCGTTGACGGTGACCATGCGCGACGCCGACGCCGTGGCGATCATGAAATCCGGCAAGGGCGAGCTTACCGGGCATTTCACTTATGATCCGTATCGGTCGGCCTATGAGGGCGATGCCGGCATTCGCCCCATCCTTCAATCGAAGGACGTTCTGGGTTCAGTAGGCACGGTGACGGTAACGTACGCGACCACCAAGTACCGCGCGTCAAATCCGAAGATTTTGGCGGCCTACTACTCTGCGCTCGACGAGGCCGCGACGATCATCCAGCGCGACCCCGCGCGAGCGGCCCGGATCTACAAGGAGTTTGCGAAGTCGACCGCATCCGACGCCGAACTCGAGCGACTGATCCGCGCACCGGATTCCCAGTATTCGGTCACACCCGTTGCTGTGTCCAAATTTGCGGCGTTCATGAGCAAGATCGGAACGATAAAGAACGCCCCGGCGAGTTGGAAAGACATGTTTTTTCCCGAAGCGCACGGACTTCCCGGAAGCTAGGCGGAACAGTCCCGAGCCATCGCGTATATCGGCTAAATAGGGAATGTGCTGAGGCACGATGGTTCATGGGCTGGGCATCCCCGCATTCTCGATGTTCGCGATCACACTCCCTTGTGTCAACGAATCGTCATCGAACGCCCCATGCTTGGCCGCGTCAGTCGCGAGCGAACTGGGCGCAACACGCACTTGTACATTGGCGAGGTTCAATGGCGCGACATCGCGATTGAAATACTTCTGCATCCCGAGAATCGAAATGTTCCGCGCTTCTTCCAGCCCATTGGAAATCATGTAGAGCAGCGAGCGCTTGTAGCCCAGCGCAACCCGCATGCCTCCCTCGTTGTCCTCCACCGGATCGCTGAGATGAAACTGCGCCATGCGCGCGATCTTGCCCGATTGCAGGTGCGGCAGCAGAAACTGTGCGAACACGTCGGTCCGGCACGCCGGCGCCAGCAGCGATAACGACTCGATCGTCCATCCTTGCGCGACCAGCCAGTCGGCTAGGTAGGCATGAATGATCGCGCCCGCGGAATGCCCGACCAGGTGCAGCCGAACATCGCTGCGGCTGCCATCCAATCGCTGGAACAGCAGGTTCGCCCCGCCCAGCGGATTCTGGGTGATCAGGCGCGCGTTCTGCTTCATCCGATCCCACAGCGGTTTCGCGATGACGCGTGCGCTGCCTTCAAGGCGATCGCTCCACCAGGCATCGGCGGCATCCAACGGTCCGCCGGTGGGTCGCTCGCGTGACAAACCCAGCACGTTCTTGATCTCGTCCTCGATGGTCTCCACGATCCCCGACTCCCACATGAAGAAGATCGGGAATATCTGCTGGTCCTTTAGCAACCCGATCCACGTCGCGGCGGTATTTGCTGCGGCCTGCTCGCTGACCAAACCACCATGCGCGTACAGTACGACGTCCATCTTTTGGTTCGCCGGAATGCCCCACTGCTGGCGCTGGTCCGGCATGATGAAGGTGACCAGTTCGTCGAGGTCGCCCGGCGTCGTGTGGAACTGGCCGGTCTGCGAGAGTTCGCCATTGTTGCCGGTATCGACGACATGGGGCGATATGGCGTGGATGTCGATGACGCCGGTGTGCACGCCATGTACGCCGTGGCGCAGCACCGCATTGCCTTCGGCGGCAGCCTCGTGCAGCCGCGTGACCACGCCGAGTTGCGCCACCCAGCAATCCCAGCTGTTGATCAGCCAGTCCGCATACGTCAAGACGGCGAGTCCCTTGCTCCCCCAATCCTTCCCCCAGGAGTTCTGGATGATGAATCCGTCCGCCGTGTAGCCGATGATGGCGAAGGCATGTCCGCCACCGCCCGACGCCGGCGTTCCGAACGGTATCTTCCAGATCGCGGTACTTTTCTTTCGCTTGGCCGTGAGCCTAGATCCTATATCCCAACCCGGATGCGTATCCGCACTGACGTACAACACGGCGGCATCGTTGAGCGCCGCCTGCATGTCGACCACCGACCGGCGTTCGACGCGGTAGTACGCGCCCAAGGGTCGCCGCACGCCGTCGTCCCACCAGTCGACCTTGCCGGTCGCCTTGGGCTCTGCGAGCTTCGGCCAGAAATCGAGTTCGCACGCGCCGTGCTTGAACCACGCCTTGAGCGCGCCGCGGCACGACGAACCATTGGCGGCGCCGGTGCCCGGCAGATTGTCGTAGTGCCGCGCCATGCCGTAGAGCATGAAGGGCGCGACCTGGGCGGCGAGCTTCCTGTCGCGGCGACTCAGCAGGACATGGATGACCGTCGCGAGGCCGAAGCCGGTGCAAGCATCGGTGCTGGCCTGGTTGAGGACAGGGTGATGGGCGGGTGGCGGTGGAAGGATCTGCTGCGCCGGCGCATGCTCCACCTGCGGGGTGTACACGCGATCCCGGAAATCGATGCTGTCGGGCGAGACGGATCGGGGTATTCTTTGCGTGCTCGAAATTTTGCGAGCCTTGTTGGCTGGTCGCGCGGTGTCCGGGCGTTTGCCGTTTTGCTTTTGTGTTTTCGGCTTTTGCGTTTGCTTGCGTGCCATGGTCGGATCCTCCCGCGGAGTGCGCTGCTCGGAAGATATTGAACCTCGTCACTGAACACTACAATATGAATATTGCGGAGGATTCCCGATGAAAATGCTGAAACGCGCTCGCCGCGCTTTGCTGGTGCTGCTTTGCAGCGCGTCGTTCGCGAACGCCACCGTGCTGACGCCCAATTTCAGCGATCTGTGGTGGAATCCGAGCGAATCCGGCTGGGGGCTGAACATCTCGCAGCAAGCCGACGTGATGTTCCTCACGTTGTTCGTCTACGGTCCCAACGGTCAACCGGTCTGGTATAGCGCGACGCTTGGACTGGTCACCCCGCAGGTCGGCAGCGGGTACGTATTCACTGGCGACCTGTATCAAACGACCGGTCAGTTCTTCGGGGTGCCCTTCAATTCTTCGGCGGTCGTGCTGCGCAAGGTCGGAACAGTGCGCTTCGATTCAAATACGTCCGCGACGGCCGCGTTGCAGTACACGGTCGACGGTACGTCAGTCAACAAGCAGATCGAGCGCCAAACTCTGCGCGCCAACAGCATCCTCGGCAATTATCTCGGTGGCACGTCGGACGTGACGTTTGATTGCCAGAATCCGGCGCGCAACGGCTTGCGCACCGAGGATCCGGGCCCCATCAGCATCGTGCAGTCGGGCTCACAGATGAGCATCACCGCGCCGACCTGCGCGTTTCGCGGCACGTATTCGCAACAGGGGCAGATCGGCAGGATCGAAGGCGGCACCTACACCTGCACCAACAACGCGACCGGAATCATCACGTTTTCCGATATCTACGTCGAACAGAGTGGAATCATCGGCAAATACTCGGGGCGTGACTCGGCTTGCAACTTCGAGGGCAACATCGGCGGAACGCGCAGGAAATAGCCGAACGCCCAAGGGCCGGCCCGCGCCGGCGTAGCGCGCCTACTGTTTCTGCGCGACCACGCGGCCCTCGGCGTTCACGAAGACGTGATAGCGATTGCCGTCCTGGCAGGTCACGGTGTGATCGTTGTCCTTGATGCGCGTGGCGCTGACGACCTGGCCGCAAGGCACGCCAAGTAGCGCGACCACGCTCGTCAGATCCTTGAGCGTCGCCGGATCTTCCGCCGCCATCGACGGCGCGCTTGCGGTCATCGCCAGCGCAGCAATCAGTGCGAGTACGTTTGTTCGAGCCTTCATGTGTGCCTCGTATTCGATCAGACTGCGGAAAATTTGACCGGGTCCGCGAGAATGCCCCATATCGATTCGCGCGACATCGCGATCGACTTGGCCAGCGGCGGATCGGCATCCTGCAGTAACGCGATCACCTTGAGCACCAGCAGCTCGTAGGCTCGGCGCAGCTCCGCCAGCGACGTTTTCAGCTTGCCCTGATAGTACAGGCGGAACTGGTCGAGCAGCTCGTCGACCTGGTTCTTGAGCGTGAGCTTGGTCAATACACCGATCGCCTTGGTTTCGCGCAGGCGCGCCTCGAGCGACTTCAAATCGAGCGCCGGTGCGGCAGCGGCCGCTGCAGGCGCCGGCGCCGCATCCTTGTTCGCGGGTGGCGGAGCCACGGCAGCGGGCAGCGATGCCGGTGCCTTGGCGGGCGGCTTCGCCGGTACCGACGCTGTCGGTGACGCAGGCGATTGCGGACGTGCTGGTTCGCTCGCCGGCGCGGCCGGCGCTGTCGCAACGGCAGCGGGCCGCTGAAGGGCAGGCGGGATTGCTGGCGCCGGCGCAACCGCTGCTGCCGTGGGTGGCGCGGGTGTGGGTGCGCTCGGTGGCGGTACCGGTGCAGCGGGCGCGGGCGCGTTCTGCGACGCCACCGGTGGAATGGGTGCCGACGCCGCTGGTGGCGGCACGCTGGCGCAGCCGCCAGTCAACGCGACGGCGACGGCAATCAAGGCACGCGCCACGTCCACGCCATCTGGAAAATACAGCGCGAAGCCTTCGCTTCGCCGGGCAAGCATTGGTCTGCGCTATTTCAGGTGAAAGTTTCCGGCGCCGAACAACCCCAGCAAGCCTATGATAATCAGGTAAATCGCGACGATGTAGTTGAGCAGGCGCGGAATGATCAAGATGAGAATGCCCGCGACGAGAGAGATCAGGGGGCCGATGCTGAGTGTCAGGTTCATGTGCATCTCCGAGTCGGTAGGTCGAGGGCATAGTATGGCACTGGTGGCGGATCCGACCTAGGTTATTAGTCCTACAATTGAATCAGACGGTCACCGATTGCCGCCGCCGCAGCGAACCAAGACGATTCGCTTCCTAACAAAAATATTGCGGGGTTCGTATCGCACTGTCTAATGCCCAACAGGCCGAAGCGGGGTTCACGGTGTCCGAAGTCGGGGACGGCACGGCACTTGCGCTCGCAGGGCCACTGAACATCCACACGGTCGTCGAGGCGGAAAAGTCGCTCAAGCCGGCACGCGCGAAGAAATCCCGGTCGGTCGACCTGAGTAATCTGGGCAACCTCGATACGCCGGGCGCGCTGTTTCTTTGCGGGCTGCGCAACGATGGTGTCAAGCTCACCGGCATTCGCACCGAGCATCAGGCGTTGCTGGATCTCATCTGCGGCCTCGAACTCAAGTCGTTGCCGAAGCCGCCCGAGGTGCCGCGCTGGCAGCAGTTCGTCATGCGTCTGGGCAAGGGTGCCGACGCCGCCTGGCGCGATGCGCTCGATCTCGTCACTTTCGTCGGCCGCGCGACTAGTGCCACCGGTCGGGTGTTGCTTCACCCGGGCGAGATGCGCTTGCCTTCGATTTCGCGGCATATCGAAGAAGCCGGCATCAACGCCTTGCCGCTGATTGCGCTTGTCGGTTTCATGAGCAGCGTCGTCATCGGCTACCAGAGCATCTCGCAATTAAGGCCTTATGGAGGCGAAGATTTCACGATCAACCTGGTGGCCGTGTCGGTGCTGCGTGAAGTGGCGGTGCTGATCACTGCGATCATGGTGGCGGGCCGGTCGGGATCCGCGTTCACCGCCGAAATCGGCGTAATGAAATCGCGCGAGGAAATCGACGCGCTCAAGGTCATGGGTATCGATCCGATGCAGGTGCTGGTCGTGCCTCGTCTCATCGCGCTGGTGATCGCGCTGCCGTTGCTCACGTTCTTCGCGGACGTGATGGGGTTGCTCGGTGGCGCGGTGATTTCCCACGCGCTCCTCGACGTGTCGCCGCTGCAGTTCCTGGAACGGGTGCACAAGGCGGTCGATGTCCACGACTTGTTCGTGGGACTGTTCAAGGCGCCGGTGTTCGCGTTTTTCATCGCCATCGTCGGCTGCATGCACGGGCTGCGGGTCAAGGCCTCGGCGGAGAGCATCGGGACCGAAACCACCAGCGCGGTGGTCAAGGCCATTTTCCTGGTATTGATGCTCGATGCGCTGTTCTCGGTATTGTTCGAGCAGCTGGGCATATGAGCGCGCGCAAAGCTGCGGCCGCAACGCCTATTCTCTCCGCCCGCGGCATCGTCAACCGTTTCGGCAGCCAGACCGTGCACGACCACATCGCGCTCGACGTCATGCAGGGCGAGATCATCGGCATCGTCGGCGGCTCGGGGTCGGGCAAATCGGTGCTGCTCAAGACGCTCACCGGCCTGCGACATCCCACTGCGGGCGAGGTCACGCTCGAGGGCCAGCGCATCGAGGCTATCGGCCCATCGGCAAAGGCGGCACTCATCGGCGTGCTGTTCCAGCAGGGCGCGCTGTTCTCCTCGCTGTCGGTGGCGCAGAACGTAATGTTGCCCATGCGCGAACACACCGAGTTGCCGAGCGAGGAACAGGAAAAGATCGCCACCATGAAGCTGGAGCTGGCCGGACTCTCCGCCGCCAGCGGCATCAAGTTCCCGTCGGCGCTGTCGGGCGGCATGATCAAGCGTGCGGCGCTGGCACGGGCACTGGCACTCGACCCGCGGATTTTGTTTCTCGACGAGCCCACGTCCGATCTCGACCCGCTCACCGCCAGCGGCATCGACGAACTCATACTTCAGCTCAATCGCAGCCTCGGCGTCACTTTCGTGATCGTTACCCATGATCTGACGACGATGTTCACCATCTGCGACCGCATCGCGGTGCTGATCGACGGCAAAATCATCATCGACACTGTCGACGGGCTGTTGCGTTCCGAAGAACCCTGGATTCACGAGTTTTTTCACAGCCCGCGTGCGCAGGGCGCGCTGGCGGCAAGGAAGCGAAGCCATGGAAACCGATAGGCACTATTTTCTCGAAGGCCTGTTCATCATCGTTCTGGCGCTCGGCGCCGTGCTGGCCTTTGTCTGGCTTTCGGCCACCGGACATCGCGACGACGTGACCTATAGCATCCGCTTCGCCGATTCCGTCAGCGGACTGGCCGTGGGCGACCCGGTCAAGTTTCGCGGCGTCGATGTCGGCACGGTCAAGGCCATCGCGCTCGATACCGCCGATGCGCGACTGGTTCAGGTGGAGGTGAGCCTGCGCAAGGAGACGCCGGTGAAGACCGACACCCGGGCGGTGCTCAAGTTGAAGGGGATTACCGGCGTGGTTTTCGTCGAGCTCAACGGCGGGGCGCCCAACGCCAAGACGCTGGTCGCCGTGACGCCCGCGGGCCAGGTACCGGAGATTCCGTCGGAGAAGAGCCCGCTCTCTGCCGTGCTTGACCAGTTGCCGCGCATCCTGGAGAAGTTCTCGGGCATCGAGGATCAGGTGAAAAAGGTGGCGACCGACGTCGGAAGCCTGACCGGCACGCTTAAGGAGGATCCGTCGCAGCTGATCTTCGGGAAAAAGGAAACGACCAAGGCGGTGCCCAGACCGCGGGGAATCGACCCCCTCACCCGTGACCATGGCAACTGATGAATGTGTAACAGTATAATACGCAACGGTTGCGTTGCATTTCACGTGCTACTCTTGCTGCAATCGGACGCGATCTGTCCGCATTAGCGCAAGGAGCGAGCGATGACGAAGTCCAAAGCCCTGATTTACAGCAGTTTTCTGGCCATCGCCCTCGCTATGGCGCCGGTGTCGTCGGCCTTTGCCGGCGGACCGAATAACGGCTGGCATGGCGGCGGCGGGCACGGCGGCAATTGGAATGGTGGAGGCTGGCACGGCGGCGGCTGGCACGGCGGCGGCTGGCACGGCGGCGGCTGGGGTTGGGGATGGCCCGCAGTCGCGCTGACGGCCGCGGTAGTCGGCACCGCTGCCGCGCTCATTACCGCGCCGTTCGCGGCTGCAGCATCGGTGGTCAACACCCAGTATTACTACGCGCCGCCGACTTATCTGCCGCCGGCTGCATACAATGCGCCGTCGTATTACGCGCCGCCGGTGGGTCCCGCCTACCAGGGCCAGTCCGGTCCTGCGTATTACGGCCAGTCTGTGCCGGCGGATTACTACGCCCAGCAAGCACCTGCTTACTACAACGCTCCGCCGCCCCAGCCGTACTACGGTCAGCCGTCGGCGCCGGTGTATTACGCCCCGCCGGTGACGGCCTATTACGCGCGACCCGCGCCTGCCTATTACGCCAGCAACCGCGGCTACTACGCGCCGCGGCCGGTGTACTACGCGGGCGGCTACTACGGGACGCCTGCATACAACCTGCAAAACGACCGCGGCCAATAAGCTCGCGGCAGTAGCGTGGCATCGGATCGAGATGAGGGAGCTCTGCTCGCGGAGACGCCCGCGGCGCTTGCCGAGTTCACGGCGACGTCGCGACGGGGAGGGCGTCCGTCGCTCGCCGATGCCGAGCAACTCGGCGAGCGGATTCTCGACGTTGCCACGGATCTGTTCCTGACGCACGGCTACGGCGCGACCAGCATCGAGGCGATCGCGCAACGGGCGCAGATATCGAAGCGGACGTTCTATCACCGCTTCGACGACAAGGCTATTCTTTTCGGCGCCGTCGTGCATCGCATCATCGATCGGCTGCGTCCCCCGGCCGATGTTCCTCTGGTCGAGGGCGCCAACCTCCAGGAAGTCTTGCATCGGCTGGCGTCGATCATTTTGCGCGCAGCGCTGATGCCACAGGCCATTGCCTTGCATCGCTTGATAGTCGCCGAGTCTGGCCGCTTTCCGCACCTGGCCGCGGTTGTCGCGCAGCCCGGCGCGACCGACGAAGCCGTCAGCCTGATCGCCAGCGTGCTCAAGGGCGGAATTCACGCGGGCAACATCGCGCTGGACGATCCGATCTTCGCTGCGCAGCAGTTCCTGCACATGGTGATCGCGGTGCCGCAGCGGCGCGCGATGGGCCTGGGCGCGCCGCTGTCGGCGAGCGAGGTGGAAGCCTGGCCGCGCGATGTCGTCGCGTTGTTCCTGAACGGTTGTCGCGGCTGCAGCTAGATGCGACTGTAGTGCCGCCGCGCGATGAAGCGCGCGCGGCGATCGGCTACTGTGCGGCTGGCATACTCGGCAATCCATCTCCGGGTCGCCACGTCTGCGCCGCCCAGAGCGCCTTGTCGCGCTGATCGGAGCTGAGCTGCTTGGCCACCGCATTGCGTTGCGCCGTCGCCGGCTCATACCCACCCCCGACCGCGATGGTGTAGTACGTGTACGCAACGACAAGATTCTTCGGCACGCCGAGCCCGTTCTCGTACATCGACCCCAGGTCGCCATGCGCGATCGCGAAACCCTGGTTCGCCGCTTTGCGATCCCATTCCAGCGCCTTGGCGTAGTCCTTCTTGCCCAGGGCGCCGCTGGCGTAGAGTTGGGCAAGGTTGTTCTGCGCCGGCGCGAAGCCTTGCTCTGCGGCCTTGGCGTACCACTCCTGCGCTTGCCCCGCGTTCTTGGCCACCCCGCGCCCCGCGGCGTACATCAGGCCCAGGTTGTTCTGCGCGCCGAAGTGCCCCTGGTCGGCGGCCTTGCGATACCACCCGAGCGTCTTCTCGTAGTCGCGCAGCACGCCCTGGCCGTTTTCGTACATCACGCCGAGGCTTACCTGGGCCTCCGCCGATCCCTGGTCGGCGGCCGCGAGGAATTCATCGAGCGCTACGTCGAAGCGGCCGGTGTTGTACGCGGCAATACCCTCCTTGATTCCGGCACCGGCAGGTTGGCAGAGACAGCATGCGAGTAGCAGCGCTAACACTGTTTTCATGTCGGGTTTCCGCGAGATTGGTGCGCACTGTAAGTCATTGCAAGTTCTGTGTGCGCGAATGGTACTGCGAGACGAAGTGCGTAGGGGCACGCGCCCGCTAGAAGTTGTAGAGCAGGCCGATGCGGAAACTGCGCGGCTCGGAGGGATGGAAGTGATAGTCGTTGACGCCTGCAAGCGGCTCTCCCGCCAGCCGAGAGGCGTAGTAATAGGTTATGTCGTTGGTTTTGGCATCGAACAAATTGAACAGGTCGAAACGGATTCGCGTCTTCGGGTTGAATTGGTATGTTGCCTGGGTGTTGAACACCGTGGTCGACTTCGACTTGGCACTATTATCCTCGATCAGCGGAGCCGGTCCGAAAAAGCGGCCGAAAATGCTCGCGGTCCAAGGCCCCAGATTGCGGACGGTGACGCCGCCCGCCACCACGAATTGCAGTGCGTTGGGAATGCGATTGCCGACCGGCTCGTCGTCGGAGAATCGTGCATGTGTCCACGCGAGGTCTAGGTCAAGCAACAGCCACGGCGTTGGCGAGTAATTATTGTTCCACTCGACGCCGTAACGGGTCGATGGTCGGCCAGCTTCCGTGGTGCCCGCATCACCGACGAACACGAGCTCCGAATCGAACTTGAGGTACCAGAGAGCTACCGAGGACTGGAGGTTGTGAATAATTTCAGTACGCGCACCAAGTTCCGCACCAAACGTACGTACCAGCGGTGTCACAGGGTCGACCGGATCGGCCGTCTTCGGATCCACGGTCGTCAGCACGCCCCGCGCATCGTTGCTGTGGAAGCCGTACCCTGCGTTGACGAAGAACTCGGATTGTTGCCACGGCCCCATGATTACCGACAACTTGGGCGAAACCAGACCCGCGCTTTTCTTCCCCGAGTTTGCGGTGTTGTCGCTGGCAACGTTGAAGTCGTAGCGATCGCCGCGCACCCCGGCGATCGTGCGCACCCAGTCGGTCCATCGCGTCTGATTTTCGAAATATAGTGCGTAACTTGTCTCGCGCACGTTGTCCTCGCGGGTCGTGGCGACGCGCTCACGTCGTACGGTATCGTACAGGCCCAGCGGATTGATACGATCCTGGCGGATGTCCCAGCCAAAGGTGTTCAGCATCTGCTTGCCAAAGTACTCTTCGTTTCGTGACCAACTTCCGTTCCATCCGTAGATCTTTCTATCGTCAACCTGATTGAACTGGTCCCCGTCTTCCGGGTGGTCCAGAAAGTAGGTGAAGTTGGAAAAGAGACTGAGGTAGTAACGGATACCGTAAACCGTCGATTGCAAGCGCCCGCCGCCGAGGCTCGTCTGGTAGTCGAGCGACAGGCTGTAGCGGCTGCTCTTGCCGCCATCGCTCGCGTCGATCGCGCCGAAGCGGCCAATCAGATCCTCGTTCACTGCGCGCTGCGGAATCTGGTCGGTCGAATTCCACTTACCGGAGTAACCCATCGCAGTAACGCTCCACTGACCGTCGGCAGTCGGATGCGTGTAGCGCAAGACTCCGTTGTACTTGCGATAGTTGTCGGGGTTCTCCCAGGGGCCATTGCTGTGAAATGCCTCGAAACCGTAGACAACGCGGCCGGGGCCGGCTTCCGTAGCACCGACTATTAGCGCGCGTCCGTATTGTTCCTGACCGCCGGTCAATTCCGCCAGATTCTTTTTCAGCTTGTCGACGTAGTGGATATTGGCGCCACCTGCCGTCGCGAAATCGCCTTCCGACGCGTAGTAAGGTCCTTTGAAATAATCGATCCGGGCGATCAACTCCGGGATCATGAAGTTCAGATCAGTCCAACCTTGGCCGTGCGCATGAGAGCGCATATTGACCGGCATGCCCGCTACGTAAGTGCTGAAGTCCGTACCGTGGTCGAGGTTGAAGCCGCGCAGGAAATACTGGTTCGCCTTGCCGGCGCCGCTGTGCTGCGTGACGATCATGCCCGGGATGT
>JBDTLK010000074.1:0-16467 GCA_039934835.1 Edaphobacterium sp. (SeqCode)
CGCCGAATTTCCCCGCCCGATACTCGCGCCGCCACTTGAACAGCAGGTTCGTGTTAACGCCATGCTCCAGCGCCAGTTTCGCCACCGAAACCCCAGGCTGACACGCCGCTGCCGCGAGCCGGCACTTGAATTCGACCGCCCGATTCGGACAACCCTTCCGGGTCGGCCGGCGCACCCCTGATGTCGCCAAATTAGTCCCCACCACTTATTTGGTGGACACCACTCTCGCTCATCGTGCAGAAGCCGTAAAGACGGCCTCCGCATGACGCTTACAAACGTCATCAAGTCAGCGACGATCGACGCGTGCTTTGGTACGCGCGCGGCAAGACAGGCAATCTAGTTGAAACTAAAAAGCGGGAGAGCTGGCGCGCATCATCGTTGAGTGCGTGAACGCCGACGTCGTCTGGTCCACGTTCGTGCATCTACGTGATGGGAAGCGCTTCACGGTCGACGGAATCTCGGCATTGTTCCGGCGCTACAGTGGTGGAGACGATTCCGACCGAGGACTTCGGGTTTCGTGACCTGTGCGCCAAGAGCGCGACGGACATGTATCGCGCCTAGCCTTCGCTGGCTTTACCTAGTCATGCCAACATGTTTAGCACTGCGCTGCTCCTTGCACCGCCAATCAGCTGATTCCAATCACATCGCGAACGTTCGCTGGCGTAAAAACTGACAAGATGCCAACTGCCCCCCTCGCCGCAATGACGCACTATTTGGAGCACGCTAGGCAGGAAAGGACCACCTCTTGCCTCGATGCCAGCCAGTCGAAAAAGCAAGAGGCTGCGTTAAACACCCCGCCGGCGCTACTTCCTTGAGCGTGACAGCACTCTGTAGGCCATACCGACAACGGTGAACAGCATCAACCTTGCCCCGCGAGGAAACCTGTTAGTACACGGCAAGCCTGTGCAAAGTCGTCGAGGGTCATGGATTCTCCGGGATTGTGGCTGCCATGCTCGTTGCGGATGAATAGCATCGCGCTTGGCACGCCTGCCTCGATGAAGGCTCCGGCGTCGTGACCGGCGCCACTCGGCATGCGCCGGAACGCGATGCCCTGTTCGGCGGCGACGGCCGCGAGCCGATCACTTAGCTGCACGTCCATTGGTGCGATCGCCGGCCCACTGTCCGCACCGAGGTCAAAGCGGACGCCGTGATCGCGCTCCACGGCCGCGACGAGGCTTTGCAGCCGCTCACCAACATCGCGTTTTGTGCTCTCGTCGACAGCGCGACTGTCGAAGCAGAACCGCACCTCGCCTGGTACTCGGCTGAAGCTATGCAGCGCCGGATTTGTCGCGACAATTCCGAAAGTGAACACCGTGTGGCGGCCTTCGCCTTCGAGCTGACGCCAGAGTCGGTTGACGCCGGCAATGAAGTCGCCCAGCGCGGCGACCGCGTCGTGTCTAAACGCGCGCGGTGCGCCACCGGCATGCGCCTCTACACCGTGAATGAATGCGTCGCGAAAGCGCGGCCCGCCCATGATCGCCTCGACGATTCCCAATGAAAGCCCTTCGGCGGCCAGCACCGGACCTTGTTCGATGTGTGGCTCGAGGTAGCAGGCGATCGAGGCTGGATCAAGATGTCGCGTCCCGCGGCGCACTACATCGGGGTCGCATCCGCATTCGATCATGTGATCCGCCAGCGTACGGCCGGTATCGGTACGACGCAATGTGTCGACGGCTTGGGGTGCCAGCGTGCCCAGCGCCATCCGGCTGCCAATCCACGTTGCCGGAAACCAACAGCCTTCTTCGGCGCGAATCCCCATGACGACCACGTCCTGCGCGGGCCGGATGCCGGCACGGCGCAAGCCTGATAGCGCCGCGACGCCGGCGACTACTCCGGCGGCACCGTCGTAATTGCCCCCATGTGGAACAGAATCGAGGTGTGAACCGATGATGATGCGCTTTGCGTCACGGTCGAGGCCGGGCAACGTCAGATAAGTGTTGCCAGCAAAGTCTCGCTTGACCTCGCAGCCGAGCGCCAATCCAATGTCATGGATCAATTCATGCGCAACCTGCTCGCCAAGTCCATAGCTGGCGCGTGTGACACCCGGAGCGTCCGCTGTTCGCTCGCGCAACTGCTCGAAAGCCCGCGCGGCGAGCTCAAGGTCAGGTTCGATCATGGCAATGTATCCAAATGCAACTCGGCGCCTATCACTTGGCGCACCTGCCAAAGTCGCGAAGTACTCGACCGGCATCGACCGAAGTTCGTCTACCGTCACGCATCGAAAACTCCCCGTTGACCAATACATGCGCCACACCGGTTGCATATTCGCGTGGCTTCGTCACGGAACAATTGCTGGCTATGCTGTTCGGGTCGAAAACGGTGACGTCGGCACGATACCCGGGCCGAAGGAGTCCACGGTCTCGAATGCGAACGCGTTCAGCCGGTAATGAAGTTAACCGTCGAATTGCATCAGGTAGCGAAAGTACTGCGCGATCGTGAACATATCGCTGAAGAAATCGGGCTGCCCATCCGTAACCGCTCAAAGAACCGATGTTGTCCTTAAGCGCACCATAGGGTGCGAGTGCTGTCGTATCTGAAATAACCGCACACTCTTGTTGTTTGAGGCAAAGATCGATATCGTCTTCTCTGAAACTGTGCGACGTCCACAAGAGACGTGGCATGTTGTTTTCTTCCTCGATTAGCAGATCAAACACCGCGTCATATGGGTCGACCCCGCGAATCTTCCCGATCTCTTCAAAGGTGGCCCCGACCAGATTGCGGTTAACCTGGGCGTCAAGCAGGATAATGTCTGACCAGCGCCGAGCGCGAACAAGTAGCCACATCGGCTTCGGATTGTTCTTGATGCGCGCGCGGATGTCCGGATCCTTCAAGCGCTCGACCATCGCGCGGGTACCCCCTTCCCGAGCCCATTGCGGCAAGATGGCGACCACATGCGTGTGATTCCAGTCGTGTGGAATGACGTCGAAGGCAACGTTGACGTCACGTCGGCGTGCCGCCTCGATCATTTCGAGCGTGTGTTCCATCGCGTAGCTTGGTGCGCCGAATTTTGGCTGGATGTGTGAAATCTGCAGACGCGCGCCCGACAGCCGCGCGGTTGCCAAAGCCTCGCCGAAGCCTAGATCGTAGTGGGAATCCCGGTTGCGAACGTGAGTTGAATAGAGCACGTTGCGCTCAGCCACTGCTTTGCACAGCGGCACCAAGTCCTGCGGCGCAGCGAGAATGCCTGGCCAGTATTCGAGGCCCGTCGAAAAACCGCCGGCGCCCTGGTCAATTGCCTCGGCAATCAGCCGCGCCATTTCATCGATCTCTTCAGGGCTACCCGCGCGCAGGGCATCCCCCAGGACTGCTCGATGAACCGCGCCATGCCCAACGAAGGCGACGACATTTACCCCTAGGGCGGTGCCTTCGAGGGCGTCCAGATACTCGCCAAAACTACGCCAACCGAGATGATGGCAGCCGTCGACGTAACCGATGGCCATCAATCGAATTTCGTCGTCATTTCTGACCGGCGCGCAGCTCGACCCGCATTGCCCGATCACTTCGGTGGTCACCCCTTGGTGAACCTGACTCTCCGCGCGCCCATTGGCTAGCAATGTAAAGTCCGAGTGCGTATGCAGATCGATGAAACCGGGCGACACCGCAAGACCCGAGACATCGACGACTTCAGCTGCCTCGACTGCACCAAGATCTCCGATCACGCTAATCTGATCGGCCTTCACACCAATGTCCGCGACGTAACCTGGCTTGCCACTTCCGTCGTAAAGCGTACCCTTTCTTAGCACCACATCCAGCATATGCCCATCCTTTCTCTCAAGTCATTCAGCGGCTCAGACCGTAAAACCAGTTCGGCAACAGCAACGAAGCCTGTGGCACCAATATGATCACCAGGAGTCCCCCTGCGTAAGCCAAAATGAACGGCAGTACGGCGACGGAGACGTCTTCGATGCTGATGCCCGCAACTCGCGCGGCGACATTGAGATTGGCGCCTACCGGCGGAGTCAGGAAGCCGATTTCGCATGTCATTACAGTCAATACCCCAAAGACGACCGGATCCACGCCGAGCTTCATCACGAGCGGCAGAAACACCGGCGTGAAGAGAATGATTTGCGCCAACGACTCCATGAACGTGCCAATGAAGATATAGAAGATGCCGATCGCGATCAGCACAATGATTGCATTGCTCGTCAATTGCGTCGTGAAAGACTGAATCGCGGCCGGCACATCGTAGAATGCGTTCAGCTGCCCAAAGGCGATCGCTGGAGCCAGCAGGATCAGCAGCCCGGATATCAGGGCGGTAAACCGAAGGCTCTCGACGATCTTCTGCAGCGTAAGTTCGCGGAATATGAATGTGCCGACGAACAAGGCATAGAACACGGCCACGCCTGCTGCCTCGGTGGGCGTGAAGGCGCCACCATAAATGCCCCCGAGAATGACAACAGGCGCGCCAAGTGCAAATTTTCCATGCCAGAGCGCATGGAGAAATGGTTCCCAACTGAATTTCCGTAGTTCCGTGCTACCGAATCCCTTGCGCCGCGTTACGACATAAGATGCGAGCATCAGGAGCGCGGTGATGATAAAGCCGGGAGCGAACCCCGCGAGGAACAGACGCGGGATCGATGTTTGGGAGACCAGGCCGTAGATGATCAGCAGGTTACTGGGCGGAATGATGCTGCCCAATGCCCCCCCGGCAGCGGACACGGCGGCTGCGAAACGCGCTGAATAGCCATCTCGCCGCATCGCAGGAATCATCACGCTTCCGATCGCCGCCGTGGTCGCAGGGCCCGACCCAGACAGTGCCGCGAACAGCATGCAGGCAAATACAGTCACGATACCGAGACTGCCTCGATAGCCACCGACGAGCGACTTGGCCACATCGATCAACCGAGCCGACATGCCGCCGACCTCCATCAGCCGACCAGCGAGAACGAAAAGCGGGATCGTTAACAGCGGAAATGGCTGCAGTGCCGTGAAGCCGGTCTGCGCCAGCAACGTGTACGGGATGTCGATAAAGTAGAGCGCGAGCCCAGTGGTTAGTCCTAACGAGGCGAAGAGCGGGACCCCAATCGCGGTAAGCACGACAAAGGTGATCGATACGATGAGGAGTTCGTTCACGCTGTCAGGCCTCGGTGGGCACGTCTTGATATTCGTGGGAGACACCGGGCAACTCGGTCCGTCCGGCGCGGTTCCAGCGGTAGTAGAGTTGAATCAGGCGGAAGGTCATGAGCACGTAGCCAGTTACGACAATCGACTCCGGCCAAACCATATCGATTCCGAGCGACGGCGATCGCTCCGTCTGCCGCCAGAACAAAGCGAGGTACTCGCTACCGGTCTTGATCATGAAGAGGTTGTAAAAGAGCCAGATCGAGTCGGCCACCACGACGAGCGTCAAGGCCATCGCTCGAGGCAAGGCGACCACGCCAGCCATGATTCGAATATGGAATCGCTCCCGCACGGCCAATGCAGCGCCCATGTATACCGCCCAGACCATCGCGATTCCGGACAGCTCCTCCGTCCACGCCAGCGAGGTATTGAATCCGTAGCGCATCACGACCTGAAGAAATACAAGGATTGCGACCACCGACAGGCACACACAGGCGACCGACTCCTCGAAATACCGGTCCAGCAGACGCCAAAGGTTTGAGTCAGACGGCATTTGACGCTCCTTAGTCGCGAATCGAGGTATGGTCGCCCGTTATGAAGACTCAGAACCTACTGAGCGGCCTGCTGGATTTCTTTCACCAGCTCTCTGAAACGAGCATCGCGCTGGGCCGCGACCTCCTGCTGCACCTTGAGCGCCGCAGCGATGAACGGCTTCCGGTCCGGGTGCGTTTCCTGCATGCCACCCTTCTCGACGAGCCAAGCTCTGACCTTCTGCGTGCTCGTCAGTTGGTATTGGGCTTGATAGGCCCCCGCCTCGTCGGCGGCCCGGCGCACCGCCTTCGCTTGTTCCGGATTCAACTTCTTCATGAATCGGTCGCTTGCGAACAACGGCGAAGTGCCCACAAAATGATCGATAATCGTTAGATACTTGACGAATTCATAGAACTTCATTTCTCGGATGACGGCAGTTCCGTTGTCTCCGCCGTCGATCGTGCCCGTCTGAAGAGCGGTCGGCGTGTCCGACCATGCCAGCGGAGTGGGTTCCGCGCCGAACGCCTTGAAGGTCGCGATCATGACCGCATTCTTGGGCACGCGAAGCTTGAGCCCAGCGAGGTCTTTCATGTCGTTGATAGGACGTTTGGAGTTATACATATCCCTGTAGGTAACCCCTCCATAGGTCAGTAGGACTACGTGCGTATCCTTGTTGAGCTGCGTCCGGATTTGCTCGCCTATCGGGCCATTCAGCACCTTGGCGGCGTGCTTGTCGCTCTGGAAAATGTAAGGCAATACGAATACGTCCATCAGCGGCCAGCTCGGCGATACGTTGTTTTGCGAAATGATGTAGCCATCCACAGTCCCCAGCTGCAGGGATTTGAAGGCGTTGTCCTCGGTGCCGACTTGGCCGCAACAGCGCAGTTTTACCTCGACCGTCCCGTTCGTGTATTTCTCGGTTAGCTCCTTGAACTTTGTAGCGAGGATGCCGTATTCGGAATCGAGCGGCGTCTCCCAACCCAGGTTCATGACCACGGTATCCGCCGCGAAGGCAAGTTGGGTCCAAAAGCAGAAAACGGTTACCGCGAGAAATGCTGTTACTACCCTTTCAATTCGATCGTTCATTCTTGCCTCCATATGGTGTGAATGTGTAACGGATCAAACGTAATTGCATGACGGCTGCTTCAACGAATGAATGGCTCCTACCAGGCAGTAGACATCGGGTAGCTGGCGTGGCCGTCGTGTCGTATCGGATCGAGGCGCGCGCCGATAATAAAAGTTCACGCCGCTTGCAATGATCGACGCAGTCACAGCGTCGGCGCGAACGCGTGCTCGTAGCCAAACAACCCGACCGCCCCGCCGGTATGAAGGAAGACGACGTTCTCGCCTTTCTTAAAAAAGCCCTTCTTCACCAGATCGATCAGCCCGTCGGCGCCCTTGCCGGAGTACACAGGATCGAGCAGGATGCCCTCGGTCCGGGCAAAAGTCTTGACCGCGGCGATCATGCCGTCGGTGGGCAGGCCATAGCCAGGCCCCACGTAATCACAGTTGGCGACGACGCGCTCGCGCGCCACGGCGCCCTTGGCGCCAATGGCATCGGCAACCTTGACGGCGAGACCGAACACGTTCTCTTCCTGCACCGCCTTGACCGCGCGTACGCCGATGCCCAATACAGGGATGCCGCTGCGCATCGCTTCCAGCCCCGCCACGAGGCCGGCCTGCGTGCCGGAACTGCCGGTCGCATGCACGAGCCAATCGATCCTGAGCCCGCGATCGTTCGCCTGCCCGACCAGTTCGAGCGCGCAGTTGACGTAGCCGAGTGCACCTGTGACGTTGGAACCGCCTCCGGGAATGACGTAGGGCTTGCCGCCCTTGGCCGCGACTTCCGCGGCGACCTTTTCCAGCTCGGCGTTCATGTCACTGCCGCCCGGCGCCTCGCGAATGCGCGCACCGAACAGCTTGTCCAGCAGCACATTGCCCGAGGCGCGATAGTCGTGCTGTGTCGAAGCGGTGCGATTCTCGAGGATGATTTCGCACCGCATGCCCAGCTTGCAGGCCGCGGCAGCTGTCTGGCGGGCATGGTTCGACTGCGTTGCGCCCTGCGTGATCACCGTATCGGCGCCCTGCGCCAAGGCCTCTGCCATCAGGAATTCGAGCTTGCGCGTCTTGTTGCCACCGGTGGCCAGCCCGGTGCAGTCGTCGCGCTTGATCCACAGGTTGGCGCCGCCGAGCGCCCGCGACAGGTTCTCCATTGGCTCGAGCGGCGTCGGGCCGTGGCCCAGCCGAACGCGAGGGAAGTGTGAGAGATGCATAGGGTTTCTCCAAGTGAATGTGAAATTTTCAGGTTTCGGCCAGCGCGGCACGCACGATGCGTCCGATCAGGACACAATCGGCATCGGTCAGCGACAGTGCGATACGCATGTCGCAAAGACCTGCCATCAGCGGTAGCGACGCCGGCACGTCTTGCGCCTGTCGAACGTACCGCCAATGCGTGTAGTTGCTGGTAAAGCCCTGCGGCTCGTCGCGGCCGAACCACTTGATGTGCAGACCACGATGTTCGCATCCGGCAAGGAAGCGCTCGATGCGCGCCGGCGGCAGGTCGAGGGTGAACTGGATCGAGCTGGCGACGAACTCCTCGTTTGCGTCGCGCGCTGGGACGGTAACGTCCGGAAGGCCGGCGAGTTGTTGTTCGAGTTTCCGATACAGCGCGTTCCAGGTTGCCGCACGTCGCGGCATCTCGGCCAGTTGCGGCCGCAGCATCGCGGCCGCGTGGTTTGCCATGCGGAGGCTGAAATTCGGCGTCATGTATTTCCAGCGTTCGAATGCTTCGGCCGGCGGCCGGACCAAGTGCTGACCGTAAAGCATGTAGCTTCCTGAGAACAGGATCGCCCGGGCACACACGTCGTCGTCGTCGGTGACCAACAGGCCGCCCTCTCCGGAGTTGATGTGCTTGTAGGTCTGCGTGCTGTAGCAGCCGATTTTTCCCCAGGTTCCGGTGTGTCTGCCTGCCCAACGAGCGCCCATGGTGTGTGCACAGTCCTCCACCAGCGTGATCCCGTGTGCATCGCAGATCGCACGCACTGCCCGCAAGTCGGTGATATGGCCGCGCATGTGGGAGATCAGGAACGCACGCGCGCCGCTGCTCTTGGCTTTGCGCTCGAGGTCGTCCAAGTCAGTCGTGTAGCTGGTCGTGGTCTCCACCAGCACCGGCTCGGCGCCGGCATGCGCGATTGCGCCGGGCACCGGTGCAAGAGTGAAGGTACTCGTCAGCACCTTGTCGCCGTGGCTGACTCCGAGAGCCTTGAGCGCCACGAACATCGTTGCGCCGCAGGAGTTGATCCCAACGCAGTACTTTGAGCCGACATAGGCCGCGTACTCCTGCTCCAGCAGCGACGTCTCAGGTGCTCCGCCTCCTGTCTCGCCATAGCGATGCAGGCGGCCGGTGCGCATCAATTCGACTGCGCGCGCAATGCCAGCTTCGGGGATCGGCTCGGGCTCGCTGAGGTCTTTGCCGAACCACAGCCCATCCACGGAACGTGCGGAACGAGACATGGCTAGCCCTGGTGACCGGCGAGCGTGCCCAGCTCAAATTTCTCGTCGGGGTAGTACTTTTTCAGACGAATGTCCCCGGTTCGCGCGTGCCCTTCCATGCCTTCGAGGCGCGAGATGCGTGCCGCGACCTGACCCACCTCGCGCGATGCGGCACGGTCGAGGCGCTGCCAGGTCACCGTCTTGATGAACTTGCCCGCCGACAGGCCGCCCGAATAGCGCGCCGCGCCCTTGGTCGGCAGGATATGGTTGGGCCCGCTGCACTTGTCGCCGTACGCGACGGTGGTCTCCTCGCCGAGGAAGAGCGAGCCATAATTCGTGAGACGGGTGAGCCACCAGTCGAGGTCGCGCGCCATCACCTGCAAATGCTCGCAAGCGTACCGGTCGCTGACCTCGACGGCCTCCTCGCGAGATTCGCAGAACACCACTTCAGCGTAGTCGCGCCAGGATACGGACGCGGCGCTGCGGGCCAGGTCGGGCAGAGCGGCGATCGCTGCAGGGATACGATCGATCACCGCCTCGCCCAGTGCGCGCGAGGTCGTGATCAACCACACCGGGGAGTCCGGGCCATGCTCGGCCTGACCGACCAGATCGGCGGTGATGATGTCGGGGTCGGCAGTTTCGTCGGCGATGATCGCCGACTCGGTGGGACCGGCCACCACGTCGATGCCGACGCGGCCGAAGAGGACGCGCTTCGCCTCGGCGACGAAACGATTGCCGGGGCCGACGATAATATCGGCGCGGTGGCCAGTAAACAACCCATGGACCAGTGATGCGACGGCCTGAACCCCTCCCAGCGCCAGTACGGTATCGGCGCCGCACAGCTTCATTGCGTACAGGATCGCCGGGTTGACGCCCGACTCTTTGTGCGCCGGTGAGGTCGCGATCACGTTCGCAACGCCGGCCACCTTGGCGGTGCCCACGCTCATGATCGCGCTGGCGGCGTGGGCATAGCGGCCACCGGGGACATAGCAGCCGGCGGTGTTGACCGGGATCAGCTTCTGACCGGCGACAAGACCCGGGCGCAGCTCGATCGTGAACTCGTGCATCGAATCGCGCTGTCGCTGTGCGAAGTGGCACACACGATCGCGCGCATACTGGATATCGTCCTTGACGCCTGTCGACAGGCTGCGCTCGGCTTTCGCGAATGCGTCCTCGCCCAGAACGATGTCACCCGTCCAGCCATCGAGATCGCGCGCGTATCGGCGCACTGCGTCCTCGCCGTCGGTGGCGATTGCGGCTAGCATCTGCTGCACGGTTGCGGCAGTCGCGTTATCGATTTTTTCGAGTGGGGGATTCGACTTCTTCAGATATTCGGCCATGAGAGTTCCTGCAGACGTTTTATGCGCCGCGCGCGGCGCGGACAACCGCCCGCGCGAGTGCCGCGGTCGAGTCGACGAAGGGAACGACGGTGTCGGCTGCAGACATCAGCAACGGCACTTCGGTGCAGCCGGCGATCAGCGCTTGCGCGCCACGGTCCACCAGGCGCCGCGCCAGCGCAGCGACAGCGGCGCGCTCGGCGGCGCCGCGCCGACCCGCTTTGACGCCATAGATTAGCTGCATCAACGTGACCTGATCGACGTCGTCGAGCCGAACCGCATCCAGACCCGCGCCGGCGAGGGCATTCTCGTAAACGCGAGCCCGCCGACCGCCGTCCGCGGTTAGCAATCCGACCCGCTGCACGGGGGGTCGCAGCGCGCGTACTTCTGTCAGCGCCGCCTCGATAATGCTAACGAACGGCAAGGTGGTCGCACCACGCACATCTGCGATGAATGCATGTGCGGTGTTGCAGGGCATGCACAACAACTCGGCCCCGGCGCGTTCCAACGCGCGTGCCGTTGAGGCTAATGCCGGTCCCGGCGACTCGCCCTCGCCCGCCACGGCGCGGTTGCGGTCAGGAACCTTGGGGTTGCTGTCGATCACGACCCGCAGATGATCCTGATCGCGCTCCGCCGGCGTAGCCGCGAGCAGCTTGGCGTAGAAGTCCAAGGTTGCCTCGGGGCCGAGACCGCCAATCACGCCAACGACCTTATCCATGATCTTTGTGTTCTCCGGACGGTCCGGCAACGGTGGTTGCGCGTCGGCACCCCAGATAGACAGCGGCGCGCGCTGTCGGTGTCGCCGCAATGACAGGTTGCACAGGCTCCGCGATCGCGGAGGATCGGACGGATGTATTTGCCAACTCGCCGTTCGCTCGTGCAATCATCTACACGCGCCTTTTCCACGAAACCACCTTGCGCTCGATGACGGCCACCGTGTCGAGCCGAAGGAGGACGGTATCCTCGTTCCGGTACGGGTTGGCGAACGTCTCGCCCAAGTTTTGCGGAACTGCCGCGGTGATCACGGCCCGACTGTAGTCGACTTGATCGATACCGGGTGTGGCCACAAAGGACCTTTCATTGATGCCAGAATAGGGCCCCTGATGACAGTAGGGGGCGCCTCATGCGAACTGCACGCGAGGTCAGTACCGTCTGGAACAAGCTGTTTTTACGTTTCGAGGCCAGCGGCGGTACACGACAGGCTCAGGTCCGAGCGATGTTTGTGCACGGCATCCTTTCGGGCATCGTCCCGCCGGGCATGCCGGTGCCCTCGAGCCGTGCGTTGGCCGAGCAGCTCGGTATCTCGCGCAATACCGTCGCGCTGGCTTTACAGTCACTCATCGAGCGCGGCTTCCTGGTATCGCGCACGCGCAGCGGGCTTTATGTCAATCCCGATATCCTCAAATCTCAGGCCGGCGTCACGACTGCGGAAAAGCCCGCAGGCTCCGACTTGCGCTGGTCCCAGCGCTTCCGTTCCACGCCAAGCGCGCAACGTAATATCGTCAAACCCAGCGATTGGCGATCGTTCCGCTTCCCTTTCATCTATGGGCAATTCGACGACGGGCTGCTGCCCGTTGCCGATTGGCGTGAATGCGAGCAGCAGGCGCTGCACGTGCAGACGATGCGGGCGTGGTCCCGCGACTATATCGACCAGGACCCCGAACCACTGATCGGGCAGATCCAGCAGCGCTTGTTGCCTGCACGCGGCATCTGGGCCGCGCGAGACGAGATCCTGCTGACCGCCGGCGCGCAGATGGGAGTCTATCTGCTCTCTCAGTTGCTGCTGGACCGTCGCAGCGTCGTCGGCATCGAGGATCCGGGATATCCCGACGCCCGCAACACTTTTGCCATGTGCGCCCGCAACGTCACCGCATTGCCGGTCGACGAGCAGGGCCTGCGGCTTGGCGCGGACGTTGCGCAATGCCGCTACATCTATGTCACGCCGAGTCATCAGTGTCCAACCACGGTGACCATGTCAGGCGAACGCCGACGACAGTTGCTCGACACAGCGCGGGCGCACGACATCGTGATCTTCGAGGACGATCACGAAAGCGAGCTCAATTTTTCGAGCCGGCCATCACCGGCGCTCAAGAGCCTCGACAGCGAGGGACGCGTAATCTACATCGGAAGCTTGTCGAAGACGCTCTCTCACGGACTCCGCATCGGGTATGTAGTGGCCTCCGCCGACCTGATCCGAGAATTGCGAGCTCTGCGCCGGCTGGTGATGCGCCATCCGCCGTCCAACAACGCTTATGCGGCTGCGCGCTTTATTGCGCAGGGTTACCACGATGCCTTCATTCGCCGGCTCAACATGGCATACCGTTCGCGGCGGAAGGCGCTGCTGGACGCGCTGACCGAATATCTTCCCGGGTTTGACGTGTCTCACTCGATTGGCGGTTCAGCCGTCTGGATCCGCGCGCCGCGACGCGTCGACACCGACGCGCTCGCGCGCGCGGCTGCGTCCCAGGGCGTCCTCATCGAGCCGGGCAGCGTTTTTTTCGCGCAGCCACCGAGCTTGTGTCGGCATTTTCGCATGGGTTACTCCGCGATTGCCGAGCCGCTGATTCGGGATGGCATTCGTCAGCTCGCGGAATTGGTCGAAGGAAAACGGTCACCGGTCAGCGGAAGACCGAGGTCGCGAACTCGGTCTAGTAAAACGGAATGAATGACGAATCAACGTGGTTCCGCACGGATGACGAATGTTCAGGCAGACGCTGTGACACGCGATGTCAGACGACAACAAATGTGACGCCGCATCATACAGAGTTCGAAGCCCCCGGAGTCCGCAAGTGGACCCGTAGTTCTGGCCCGCCTGGCAACTTAGCTCCCGCGAGAGCATGGTCCGCCGTATCGGACCTGGCGCTCCTTCCCCTCACGACTGCCTGGCTGGCGCGCTGCGCAAGCATCTCTCTTATTGGTGCCAGTGGAAAATTCCGGCATCAAGGCAATTTATATTGTGGCCCACTGAGCGACTGCTCGCTGCGCGCGCAGTCCACCTGCCAAGACCGGCAATACACTCCGCCTGTGTTCCTGACGTCATCCTTGATGACGTAGCCGTCGAGGGTATACGGGTGATGCAGGCATGGGTGATCCCCGCGCCAGTCCACTCCGAGGCAACTGGTCGAGCTTGCCGCCGATGCTTGTATTTGGGGACGGCGATGACATCTCCGTCACAGATGCACGCGCGCTCGAGGCGAAGCTGCCCGATCTGGCTTACGACGAACGTGCGGAGATGATGATAATAATCCACTCGTTCATCCGGCTTCATCCGAGGCGTCGCCCACTTTCGAGCGCGCGGGAACAAGGCCGTTGTCCTGCCCCAGTCGCGGCCACGGCGCACGTGCGCGTGCGACCCGCAGCGCGCGAGCGATCGGCAGCGGCAGTGCCGGTATCGCTACGCCGTCGCGCCCGGCCTGCCCGTCGAACAACCCGCGCGACCGGAAATGCGGGGAGCTAACCGCCTCCTCCGGCGATTGCACTATCGAACACGGAATATCGCTGCGGCAGAACCGCGCCATCCATTCCTCGGCAGTGCGCTGCGCGAAAATCCTCGCGCAGCTGGCGTATGCGCGCGGCGGGGAACATGCCTTCGAATCCGTACGCGACCTCGACGCGTGCGATGCGCACGTCTGGAAAAATAAAGAGCACGAGGCCTGTGTCTTTCTTCGTGGCGCCGATGGAGGTGCACGCATGGCGAGAGTCGGACGCCCGGGATTGACTCCGGAGAAGAAGGCTGACTTTGGGAGCGCCACGCCGTCCGCGAGCAGGTCACCCACTACCGCGACGAACGGAATCACCAAGGGCTCGGCAATCGGCTATTGGTCGTCCCGATCAAGCACATCGGCGGCCAGAATGGCTCGGTCAGAAAGACTGAGCGGCCGGGCGGGATGCTGAACTACTACCCTCGATGTGCCGCGTAAATGAAATTTCGATCGAGTTGGGGTCACTCGGCGCAACAGCGTTACGGCGATCGTCAAATTAAGGAGATTCCACGCGATGCCGTTGATGAATGCCGCATTGTAGGAGCCCGTAAGATCGAAAACCTTGCCGGACATCCAGCCTCCCAACGCCATGCCGAAAAGCGTAAACATCAGCACTGTTCCGACCCTGCCACCTGCCTCTTTCGCCGGAAAATACTCGCGGATGATGATGGCGTAGGCCGGGACGATGCCGCCCTGGAATAATCCGAAAAGCGCCGCGATCACAAACAGCGAGACCAGGCCGTCGAAGGGCAGGAACAGTAGCAGCGCCACCCCCTGCAATGCCGATCCGAGCAACAGTGTTCGCAGGCCGCCGATCCGATCGCAGATCGCGCCCGATACCAGACGGCTTATGATGCCGAAGCCGAGCATGACCGACAGCATCTGCGCACCCCGTGCGACGCCAAAGCCGAGGTCGGCACAGTAGGCAACGATGTGTACCTGAGGCATCGACATGGCAACGCAGCATGCGACGCCGGCGACGCATAGCACCGTCTGCGCAGCGGCAGGCGTAAGCCCGAATGGTCGCGGCGACGCCACCGTCGCATGCACAGTGTCCATATCGACCACGACGACTGGCGGGCGCCGCCGCATCAGTAACGCAAGTACCGTTATCGAGACGACCGCGAACATACCAATGCCCTGATAGGTGGCACGCCAGCCGTAGCCAGCCACGAAATGCTGCACCACGGGCGGCCAGATCGTGCCGGCAAGATAGTTGCCGCTGGCGCAGATCGCAACCGCGATGCCACGACGGCGTGTGAACCACAACGACGTATCCGCGATCAGCGGACTGAACATCGCGGAACTGCCCAGCAGGCCGATCAGAACGCCATGCACCAGCGCCAAGGTCCAGATGTTCGTCGCCATCGCGGCGAGCGGGAAGCCAACGCCGAGGCTCACCGCACCGATCAGCAACGGCACCATGACGCCAAAGCGATCTGCCAGACGCCCCATCAGCAGTCCGCCCAAGCCGAAGCCGATCAAGGTGAACATGTACGGCAGCGACGCATCGCCGCGCGATACGCCGAAATCCTTCTGGAGCGTCGGTAAAATCACCGTAATGATGTACAGGCTGGCGCCGCCGATGGTGCCGATCAGCAGCGCAACGCCGAGCCGCATCCACGCATATGGCGACCCGTCCTCCTGCAATACGGTTTGAGTTGTCACGGCAAATGTTGGTTGGATCGGTATGCGGTCATTTTGACCGCGAGGGATATCGTGCGGCAAGGGCCAGACTATACAATGCGCGCTCGGGCAACTGCATGCGCGGCAAAGGTGCGCGCCGGCGAATTGGCAAAGCGACAGCCCGCGACTACCAGCGCGACGGAGCAATACTCAAAAGAGGGCTTGGGCACATTTCGCTGCGTGGCTTGGCGCCGCACCATGTCGCGGCATTCCGGGATGCTCGCGCGCAGGACGTAAGGGCCAAGGCGGGCACTGACAAGGCCGACGCCACGGATATGCGCGAAGCGCAGCAGCAGCTCGGGCACAAGAGCGTGAAAACGACCGAGATTTATCTGCGCGCCGGTGCCGGCGAGAAGGTCACACCGACCAAGTAATCCACAGAATTGCGGAACGCGGGACGTTTTGCGGAACGCAATATAACCGCAAAAACCACCGAGACCCGCAGTGCCCTTCCTGAGAGAGGGGTAACACTTCATTCCGGACACATAGGTAACACTTCTGGGCTTTGCGGGAGACGCAAATGCCCTGGCAGGAGTGTTACAAAATGGATGAACGACTGCGCTTTGTGGCCCGCTTGCTCGACGGCGAGAAGATGGCGGCGCTGTGCCGCGAGTTCGATGTCTCGCGCAAGACCGGCTACAAGATCTTCCAACGCTACAAGGATTGCGGGCTCGAAGGACTGACCGACCGCAGTCGCCGGCCCTACCGGCAGGCGAATCAACTGTCCTTCCAGATCGAGAAGCTGATCGTGCAACTCAAGCGCGAGCGTCCGAGTTGGGGCGCGCCGAAGATCCGGGAGAAGCTCCGGCGCCTGCACAGCGACATGCCGACCCCGGCCATCAGCACCGTGCACGCGGTGCTCGATCGCCATGGCCTGG
>JBDTLK010000075.1:0-16255 GCA_039934835.1 Edaphobacterium sp. (SeqCode)
CTTGACCAGCGCCCGCAACTGCTCCAGCGCGACCGGCTTGGCGAGATAGTCGAACGCGCCGGCCTTGAGCGCGGCGACGGCGTTTTCGGCGCTGCCGAAGGCGGTGATCACCGCTACCGGCACATCGAGGCCTTTCTCGGTGATGTGCTCGACCACTGCCAGGCCCTCGCCATCGGGCATACGCATGTCGGTCAGGCACAGGTCGAAACCTTGGGTATCGAGCAGCTTGATCGCCTCGGCAACGGTCTGCGCGCGCGTCGTGTCCAGCCCCATGCGCGAGAGCGTGAGCTCGAGCAATTCGAGTAGATCGGGTTCGTCGTCGACAACCAGCACTTTCGGTTGCCCGCGGTCGCGGATTCTACGGCTCATGATGCGTCACTCCCTTCACTACTTCATGCCTTGGTCGACTGAGGCGCGGCGCGCTTCAACGTCAACCGGAAGTGCGCCCCGGGACCCCTGGGGAGCAATTCCAGCGCTGCGCCATTGGCATCGGCAAGCTCGCGCGCGATGTAGAGCCCCAGCCCGGTGCCGCCAGGCCGCGTGGTGAAGAACGGCTCGAATATCTGCGCCCGCAATTCGGCGGGAATGCCCGGCCCGTCGTCGGCCAGCTCGCATATTATGGCATCGCCCATGTATCCGGGGCGCGCCACGATCTGGATGCTGCCGTCCCTCTTCTGGCAATGCTGCCAGGCGTTGCGCACCAGGTTCCACACGATCTGGTTGATGTGCCCGCGATCGAAGATGACCAGCATGTCGCCGCTGCACTTGACCACGATGCCGCCGCCCGGGATGTGCTCGGCCTGCCCGATTTCCTCGACCAGCGACGCCACGAATTCATCGAAGGCGATCACTTCGGGCTGCTGCCGGTCGCGGCGGTTGAGCTGCAGGACTTCGCCGACGATGCGGTCGATGCGCTTGGCGTTGTTGCGAATCATCGACAGCAGGCGCTGGCCCTCGGGCGCGACAGAACCGTCCTCTTCGAGAAGTTGCGCGGCCTGATTGATAGCCGAAAGCGGGTTGCGGACTTCGTGGGCGATGCTCGCCGTGAGGCGGCCCATCGCGGCCAGCTTGATCTGCTGCGCCTCGCCCTGCGCGCGCCCCAGGTCCTCGAGGTAAATGAGCGTGCCGCCGTTTATACCGGAGCCGATGCGCACCAGGCGCACTCGCAACAGTCGCTGCGTCGCCTCGACCTTGAACGGCGGCAGTGCCTCGGCAAAGTCCTCCTGCCAGCGTCGCCAATAGTCGTGCAGTATCGAACTGAATTCCGCCAGGCGCATGCCGCCGCGCATCCGCCCGAACCCCCCCAGCAGCCGCGTGACCTGCGCGTTGTGTCCACGCACCACGCCGTTCAGGTCGACCACCAGCACGCCGTCCTGCATGTCCTGGATGATCAGGCGATTGACCTGCTCGAGGTTGGCGACATCGATGCCGCGCTGTGCCGCGAGGTCTTCGCTGGCCTTGGTGTAGCGGCCGAGCGCCAGCGCGATGCCGACCGTCGCGAAATAGCCAAAGCCGATAAGGCCGGTCTGCAGGATTTGCGGGCCGGGAATCAGGCCATCGATTAGCCGCCAGCTGTCGACCGCGATCAGCACCGAACTGGCCAGCGCAGCGTGGAAAAAGGCGATGCGCGAGCGCAACAGCCAGCCGCTGGCGGCGAGTTGCGGAAAGAGCAGGATGGGCAACGGTCCGCTGGCGCTGCCGCCCGAATACATCAGCAAAGCGATGAACACGATGTCGCCCAGAAGCAGCGTTAACAACAGCGCCGGCAGCGAGATCAACAGCGACTCGCGCTGCACCCAGAGGAAGGTGATCAGTCCGAAGACGAAATACAGGCCTGCCGCGGTGACGAAAGCGTTTGGCTGGCCGATGCCGGCGACGCGCAGGTCGAGGAACAGCGCGATGCCGACCAGCAGCGTCGCGCATGTCGCCCGGTATACGCCGAGAATCCACAAGATCCGCCGGCCCGATTCGCCGACCATCGCCGGCAGTGGCGGCGGTTCGAACGGCGGGACGGCGGGCTGCGGCAGGGTGTCCATGGTCAATGCTTGTTGCACTGGCCGTCGGCGCAGGTGTAGCCCGCGCCGACTGGCAACGCGTCGGTGCGTGGGAGGAAAACGCCGCAGCGGTCGCACCGGACCATGGGCGCGGCGGCACCGTCCGCGGCGCGCTGGTGCCGGTTCCGCGCCTTGCGCGCGTTGATCACACGCAGCGCAAAAAGCACGATGAAGATCAGGACGAGCCAGGCGATGATCTTGCTCATCAGACCACCTTTCCAGGGTTGAACATGCCTTCGGGGTCCAGCGCCGTCTTGATCCTGCGCATCAGCTCGAGCTCGAGGGCCGGTTTGTAGCGCGCCATTTCCCCGCGCTTCATCTGGCCCACGCCGTGTTCGGCGCTGAAGCTGCCGGCGTGCTGCGCGGCCAGGTCGTAGACGATGCGATTCGCACGTTCGGTCTGCGCGATGAATCCGGACGCGTCCACACCCGCCGGCGCCGACAGGTTGTAGTGCAGATTGCCATCGCCAAGATGGCCGAAGACGACGTAGCGCACGCCGGGAAACGCGGCGTCGAGCTCAGCGCGGGCGCTTTCCAGGAATTTTGGAATATGCGATACGGGCATGCTGATGTCGTGCTTGATGTTGGGACCTTCGAGACGCTGCGCCTCGGGAATGTGCTCGCGCAGCGCCCACAATGCTGCGGCTTGCGCGGCCGATTGAGCGATGGTTGCATCGGTGGCGATGGTTTCGGTGATCACGTCGGCCAGTGCGACTTCGAGTTCGGACGTAAGCGGCGAGCCGGCGGCGGCATCGTCCGCCTGGATGAGCGCGTACCAGGCGTGTCCCGGCAATGGATCGGGAAGCGCAGGGAATTGCGCCCGCGCCAGCGCGATGCATTCGGCGGAGACGAGTTCGAATCCGGTCAGCCGGTCGCCCAGCGCCGCGCGCATGGCGCGCAGCAGGCGCAGCGCCGCCGCGACATCGGCAATCGCCGTCCATGCCGTCGCCGAGGTGCGCGGTTGCGCGAACAGCTTCAACACTGCCGCCGTGATGATGCCCAGCGTGCCTTCGCTGCCGAGGAATAGCTGCTTAAGATCGTAGCCGGTGTTGTCCTTGCGCAAGCCTTTCAAGCCATCCCAGACACGGCCATCGGCGAGCACGACTTCGAGGCCGAGCACCAGATCGCGCGCATTGCCGTAGCGCAGCACCGCGGTGCCGCCGGCGTTGGTCGACAGGTTGCCGCCGATCTGGCAGCTGCCTTCGGCGCCGAGCGACAGCGGAAACAACAGTCCGGCCGCTGCGGCGGCGTCTTGCACTCGCGACAACGGCATGCCGGCTTCGACGATCATCGTGGCGTTATCGGCGTCGATGCCGCGGACCCGATTCATGCGCGCGAGCGAGAGCACCAGCTCGTCACCGCTGGCATGTGGCGTCGCACCACCGCAGAGGCTGGTGTTGCCACCCTGCGGAACGATCGGCACGCCTTGCTCGGCGCAGCAGCGCACGACCGCGGCTACTTCCGCAGTCGATCCGGGGCGCACCACCGCACGCGCGGCGCCGTGAAAGCGATCGCGCCAGTCGGTGAGAAAGGGGGCAACGTCAGCGGCGGCAGTGAGGACGTTGGCATCGCCAACGATCGCCTTCAGCGCGGGCAGCAGGGGGCCGGCAGATTCCGCCATGTGGGGCATAATAGCGGAAAAGAAGGTTGTCCGTACCTGCGGAAGAAGGAGGAGGATCATGTCCGATACGCCATCGTCGTTCACGCCGCAGCAAGCGCTCGAATTCATGCAGCGCATGTGGAACCCCTTTGGGATGCCAATCCCGGGTTTCACGCCACCCGCAGGCGCAGGCGCGGCGCCGGTCGGAATGCCATTCCCAAATCCGGCAGCGATGTTCGCTACGCTCGATCCGGCCGACATCGACAAGAAGATCGCTGAGCTCAGGGTCATCGAGAACTGGCTCACCATGACGACCAACCTCATGCAGATGAGCATCAAGACACTGGAGTTGCAGAAGGCCTCGCTCGAAGCGATGCGCGGCGGCGCCGCCGCGGCGGGCATGGCGGAGTCACCGCGCAAGCGGCCGAAGAGTTGACCGGAGACTGACAGCGATGGCATTGACGCTCTACTACGGTTCGGGCTCCCCTTATGCATGGCGCGTGCAGCTCGCGCTCGAACACAAGGCGCTGCCCTACGAGTTGAAGGTGCTGTCGTTTTCCGCCGGCGACACGCGCAAGCCTGAGTTCCTGGCGTTGAATCCGCGGCATCGCGTGCCGGTGCTGGTCGACGGCGACTTCGTGCTCTACGAATCCGGTGCGATCGTCGAATACCTGGAAGAAGCGTTTCCGGGCCGCGGCGCGCCGCTGTTTCCGGGCGACGCAAAAGGGCGCGCGACCGTGCGGCGGCTCATCCTGGAAATAGACAACTATTCCGACAAGTCCACGGATCTGCTGCTCGACCAGGCGTTCTCGGTCAAGCCCGAGGAGCGCGATGCGAAGAAGATCGCCGAGGGCCGGCAGAGCGTCGTCGACGAACTTGCGCTGATGAGCAAGTACCTGCGCGACGACTATCTCGCCGGACCGCTGTCCGCCGCCGACTTCGCCTTGTATCCGCTGGTCGCGTTCCTGTTTCGCGCCGAGAAGGTCAAGCTTCCGGATCTCGACGCCAGCGGCATGCTCACCGCGCCTTTGCGCGCCTGGAAGGCCCGCGTCGAAGCACTGCCGTTTTTAACGAAGACGGTGCCGCCGCACTGGAAATAGTCGCGCCGACTCCAGCGCCGGTGGCGCGCCGGTTTTCCGATAGCAGCCATGCCGCGCGCTGCGCCAGCGCTGGCGCTGTGGCGTTATCGTCGGGCATCAGCCAGCAGGTATCGACCGGCGCTGCACCCAGTTCCAGCCGGAAGTTCAGCAATTCGTCACGTCGAAAGGCATGGACGACGACCACGTCGCCGCTGGTGCGGGTGCGCAGCATGCGCTCGATGACTTCCGCCGATGCGCGCAGGCCGTCGATGGCCACCACCACGTCACCGGCGGCCATGCCGGCGCGCTCGGCGGGTCCACCGTTGAGCACATGCGTGAGACGCAGGGTACTGACCGACGCGATGCGCGCGCCGAACCACACCTCAGGTGGCGTGTCCTTCGCTGCTTTGCCGCCTTTGTCCCGGGCATCCGTCGCTTGACGCAGGTTGAAATTGACCCCGACGAAGCCCAGAAGCTCGGCGAGCGGCAATTCCGCGGTCCCGTGCACGTAGCGCTCGAACCACGGCGCGAGGTCGCGGCCGGAGAGTTCGCCGGCGATGGCTTCGACTCCGCCTTCGGGAACACCTAGCTCGGTCGCGCCAAACCGTCGCCAAAGCTCGCGCATCACGTCATCGAGCGTGATGCCGCTGTCGCGGCGCAGGGTCAAGTCGAGCGCCAGCCCGACCAGCGCGCCCTTTGCGTAATAGCTGACCACCGCGTTTGGGGAGTTCTCATCCTGGCGGTAATGCTTGATCCACGCGTCGAAGCTCGAATCAGCGACGCTTTGCTTGGCGCGACCTGGCGCGCGTAGCACCGTGGTCACATTGCGCCCGAGCAATTGCAGATAGTCGTCGGCGGCAATGACGCCGCTGCGCACGAGCATCAGGTCGTCGTAATAGGATGTGATGCCCTCGAAGGCCCAGAGCTGCCGGGTGTACGCCTCGCGCGTCAGATCGTAGGGCACGAACGCCGCGGGCTTGATGCGCTTGACGTTCCAGGTGTGGAAATATTCGTGGCTGAAGAGTCCCAGCAGATTGCGATAGTCGTCGCTGCTGACCGACTCGCCTGGAACAGGCAAGGCGTCGCGCTTGCTCACCAGGCTGGTGCTGGCGCGGTGTTCGAGCCCGCCATAACCCTCGTTCAGAACCAGCAGCTGAAAGACGTAGCGGTCAATAGGAGCGCGGCTAGCCGGTGCGCCGGCATACATGTCGATCTGCGTCTGGCAGATACGTTGTACGTCGCGCGCGAGGCGAGACAGATCGCCGCGATGGCGGCCGGTGACGGCGACGTCGTGGTGCGCGCCGCCGGCCTCGAAGTGGACCAGGTCGAAGCGGCCCATTTCGACCGGATGGTCGATCAGTTCGTCGTAATTGCCGGCGCGATAGGTTCCAAAACCATACGGCTGCGCGCCGGCTCGGGGCAGGCTGGTCGCCACCCGCCATTCGCTGAATGCAGCGCCGACCGGTGCGACGATCTCGAGTTCGCAAGTACGCGCCTCTTGCCCGACCGGCCACACGAAAACGCTGGGGCCATTGAAAAAACCGCGCGTGGCATCGAGAAACGCCGCGCGCACCGAAAGGTCGAAGGCGTAGACGTCCGCGGTGAGTGTCAGCTGCCCACTGCAGGGCGCCACCTGCCAGACATCCTTGGACGTTTTCACCACCTCCACGGATGCGCCCGCGCAGCTCGCGCGCACGGCAATGAAATGGCGCGCGAACTCGCGGATCAAATAACTGCCAGGCACCCATGACGGCAGGCGGAACGACTGGCCGGCCGGGTCGGGATCGACCACGGTGCACGCGACTTCGTAGACGTGCGCATTGGGATTGCTGGCGCTGATGCGGTAGCGGACGGGATTCATCAGGCGGGAGCGAAGAGTTCACGCGCGGCGGCGAGTCCGCGCAACGGGTGAAAACCTATCGAGCGCAGCGTACCGCCGTGCGCGCGCGCAAAGTCGTCGGTCACGACGATCGATTCGTCGAGCGCTTTCGCCAGGTTCTCGACGCGACTGAGCAGATTGACGGCGGGACCGATCACGGTGAAGTCGAGACGGTCGGCGGCGCCGACATTGCCGTAGATCACCGTGCCCGCGTGCAAGGCGACGACGATCTCGAGTGCCGGCTCGCCCGCCATCACCGGATCGGCGACAAGGCCACGCACTGCAGCCAGCGCTTCCCGGGAAGCGTTCATGGCGTGGTTGGCCGCGACGGCGGCGGTCGCGGTGGCGTCGATCGGAAAGATAGCAAGCAGCCCGTCGCCGACGAACTTCAGTATCTCTCCGCCGTGATTGCGGATCGCCTGCGCCTGCACCTCGAAGAGAGCATTGAGGATCGCGACCATCTGCTGGCCTGGCAGGCGATCCGAGCGCGCGGTGAACCCGCGCAGATCGGACGACCACAGCACCACGTTGAGTTCTTCGCCGGTGCCGCGGCGGATCTGACCTGCCATGACCTTCGGCCCGACGCTGGACCCAAGGTACGCAGCAAGAAGATTGCGGGTCACCTCGCGCTGGCTGAACGCGTCGCACGCCAGCCCCAGGCGCTGCGATACGTTGGCCATGACTTCCACCTCGTCGTCGGAAAATCCGCCATTGCGATCGGTCGCATACGTGACTGCATATCGCCGCGCCTGCGCGCCGGTAACCGGCAATGCCAGGTAGTCAGTACAGCCCCCGGCCTGAAGATCGCGCAGGATCGGAAGGTCCATTTCGTCGCCCGGGGCGCCGATATGGCGCCGGAGCGTTTCGCCGCCCTGAGTCACACGCAGCACCGTGTTGTCCTTGTAGGCAACCGCTTCGGCCACCTCGTGCATGATGAAGGTCTGCACGGTCTGGGCGTCGTCGCGCCACCAGATAAAGGTAGTACCCAGGAATTGCGGATGCAGCGTGCCGCTGTGCAACGTCATGCGCGCGAGCGGGAAGCCGGCGGCGAGCATGCGCCACGCGTACTCATCGACGACTTGAGCGCCCGACGGCGCCTGCAGCGCCGGTCCAGTGAGCCAGTCGGCAATGGATTCGACCGTGGCGTGAGTCGGGCGCTTCGCCAGGGGGCGCTCGACAACTTCGCCGATGCGCAGGCCCAAGTTCGCGACAGTGTCGGCACGCAGTATCGCGATGGCTTCGGTCATTGCCCTGCAATCCTCCCGGATCCGATGTGGCGCGGCGTCACACGGCGTACGGCCGCAGGTGCCTGCTGGCGCCCTCGACACGAATCGAACGTGTGACTCCCTTCGTAGGAGGACGCCATTTGGGGCGTGGGCTATTGATTACTCGTAGTTTTTTGCGGTCACGTCCGTTGGGCAAACTGCATGACCGAGCATAGCAGCGCAAGACCCAATCCGGCAAATGTCCGGCAGACTCTACTTGCGTTACACGCCCACTGGCGGACTACCGAACTACTTCTGCGCAAATAGCGGACATCTAAAGAGCACGTCATCCGAAATACGAAGCACTGCGCCGAGGTAACCCCACTTGGTCGCCCCTGTTTGTGCCTTAAGCCTCGTACGACGTGACTAAGCAGCCTGTTCTGCACCGGCGACAATACGATCGGCCAGCTCAGCGTCGGCTATGTGCGTCAGCGCCTCCTGCTGCGCCCAGGCATCGGCACTGAACTGCACCACCTTGCGCTCCGGGGCGTAGAAGCCGCACATCTTCCCGACTCCCCTCCAGCCGGCGATCATCGCCGCGGGATCCGACTTCAGACGAGCGAGGTCGATGGCCTCCTGCAGCCCTTGCATCACGTCGTCGCGGGTCACCTTTGCTGCAGCAGCGAGCTCGGCTTCGCCCTTGGCCACCGCGTTGGCGATGTCAGGCCGCGTGAGGAGGTATATGCCTGCTGGCGGGCTGCGGGTCTGGCGTATCCGGCACGAACCGCCGCCGCCGTGCCGTTGCGGTCAATGAGGTACTCCTGATCGAATCGGGCTTGGCGAGTGTCAATAACGTCTGCCGCTGGCCGTCGAAAGTAGGAAGCTGCGCTTTAATTCGGAGCGCTTGGCACGACGCACTTCGTAAAAGGTACGACGAGCCTCGAACGGCGCCGGGACAATCGTAGCGCGATTTCTGTACGTTTGTGCGTCGTTCGAGGTACTTGGTACTGGGTGGCTCCGCCTCGAGGAATCACGTGCCCGATACGACGACTCAGAATTACCAACTCGAAATGCGCGGTTGCTCAATTGCGACGTCGGCGTAGAACGCCTTACTCCACTATGTCCTGCAACGGAATCGGACGCGAACCTACAGAAATTTACGCGGCGGTAGGCGACATTAAAGGCCGCAGTGCGGGATGGCTGAGCGCGCGACTTACTTGAGTGGCCTTCTGGCGTGGCTCGACTGCGACTCATTGTCATCGGATACCCAACAACGTATCACTTAGGAGCAGACAACAATGACCAACTCGACTCGCGACAACCTCACCCCGCGTGACAGCGCGGATAAAATCATTGCCGAAGATCGCAACCCTGATCCCATCACCGGCGAAGCAGGCGCGCATCCGGTAGGCACGGGACTGGGTGCGAGCGGTGGCGCGGTCGCAGGCGCTGCGATCGGATCCATGGCCGGTCCCATCGGAACAATGGTTGGCGGTGTCGTCGGAGCCGTGGTGGGTGGCCTGGCCGGAAAGGGCGCCGCCGAATCCATAAATCCTACCGCGGGGGGCGCTCCCGAGGAACACCCCGTCGGCATTGGTGCCGGGGCGGGTGCGGGAGCTGCGGCCGGCGCGACCGTCGGCGCAGTTGCGGGACCGATCGGTGCCGCTGCAGGCGCGGTGATCGGCGCCGCGACCGGTGGGCTCGCCGGCAAGGGCGCAGCCGAAGTCGTGAATCCTGCAACGACGGACCATCTCGACCATCATCATCTCGCGACGGGGACCGGCGCATCCGCAGGGGCCGCCACGGGTGCTGCGGTCGGTGCTGTCGCGGGCCCGGTGGGGATGGCGGCGGGCGCTGCGATCGGTGCAGTCGCCGGGGGCATGGCCGGTAAGGGGGCGGGAGAAGTCGTCAACCCGAAGGCGGGCGATACACTCGGCGACCACCATTTTTCCACGGGTACCGGTGCGGGCGCAGGCGCAGCGACCGGGGCGTTGTTAGGAGCAGCCGGCGGTCCCGTCGGAATGGCGGCGGGTGCGGCAATTGGCGCAGTCGCGGGTGGGGCGGCCGGACGAGGCGCCGGCGAGGTAGCCAACCCCCATCGCGCCGACGATCTTTCTCAGCACAATCTGGCCACGGGGACCGGTGCGACAGCCGGTGCGGTAACCGGTGCCGCTCTAGGCGCGGCGGCAGGTCCGATAGGCATGGCGGCGGGCGCGGCAATCGGCGCAGTCGCAGGTGGCGTTGCTGGAAAAGGAGCAGGCGAAGTGGTCAACCCCAAGGTGGGCGATGATCGTAGCCAGCACCATCTCGGCACCGGCGTCGGGGCGGGTGGCGGCGCCGCGGCAGGCGCGGCGCTCGGCGCGGCCGCGGGTCCAATCGGGATGGTGGCGGGCGCAGCGGTGGGTGCTGCTGTGGGCAGTGCGGGCGGCAAGGGCGTCGCTGCCGCCGTCAATCCTGCGGCCGAAGATGCGTACTGGCGGCAATCGTATGCCCAAGCGCCGTACTTCACCGCCGGCCGCTCGTACGACGACTACGCGCCGGCTTACAAGCTGGGCTATGAGACGCGCTCGCGTCGCGCGGGGAGCTTCGATGCGGCGGAATCGGAGCTCGCACGAGGCTGGGAGTCAGTCAAGGGTCAGTCGCGCCTGACATGGAACGAGGCCAAGCACGCGACTCGTGCCGCATGGGATCGCATCGAAGGCGGAGCGGCCGGCAGCACAGGGCGACGTTAGACGTTCGTTGCAAAGAGGAGCACAGCGCCGAGCAACCGGCGCTGTGCTTTTTCCGTTTTAGCACCAACCGAACCGCCCGTTCCATCGTTTGCTTGCTGCAACACAGTGGACATCTGCGCGCCGGCAAGTCGCCCCCCTGGCCGACCTTGGTTTTTGAGCAACGCATAGTCAGGAATCATCTGGCTTGAGCAGCTCCTGGAAATGCTCACTGATGTACTGGGTGAATTCATCCCATCGTCGCAACACCTTTCAAAGTCTCTGGCGGGTCGATTGTGGTGTTGCTTTCCGGAACGATTGATTGGGACGCAGGCGCGCCAACAAAAAAGAACTGATGTTGCGGCGCTGGTGGCGGGAATAGTTTTTTGTGTAAGTAGCTAAAGAGGCCAGTGATCCAACCAATAACCGTAATGACAATCGCGACGCCAAAGCCATCGAAGATCCAATGTGAATTTGCCCCGATCCAGTCAAAGAACGCCCGCACCCTTTGATCTCCCGGCGGCCGCGTGTCGACATGATACGCAAACGAGCTAGCGCGATTGCTGGCGCCCTCGACACGAATCGAACGTGTGACCTGTCCCTTAGGAGGGGACTGCTCTATCCACTGAGCTACGAGGGCATACCGTTCTAGCACCGTTCTAATTTTGTCGCCCTTCGTTTTCCTCATATAGAACCTACCCCTTTGGAGGATGGTGCTCTATCCACTGAGCTACGAGGGCGACGCGGGCATTCTACCCGATCGACCTGCGCCGCCCGAGTGGACGGCCACCTATAATGCAGGCTCACGTTGCACCTGCCACGCATGGATTCCACCGTTCCGAAGCCACCGCGCACGCCAATTGTCCGCACGCTGCGGCGACTGGGCCGTTTCCTGACGCCGTATCGAGGGCGCTTCGTCGTCGCCGCAATCGCGCTGCTGATCGCCGCCGGCTGCGCGCTGGCCGTGGGGCAGGGCCTGAAGATCGTCATCGACCGCGGCTTCGCCGGCAGCGACGGCAGCGAGCTCGACCGCGCGCTGTTCGCCGTGCTCGCCGTGATAGCCGTGATGTCGGCCGCTACCTACGTGCGCTTCTATAGCGTGTCGTGGATCGGCGAGCGTGTCACTGCCGACCTGCGCCAGCGCGTCTTCAACCATTTGCTTACGCTGTCGCCCGGATTCTTCGAGATCACGCGCACCGGCGAAGTGATCTCGCGCCTGACCAACGATACGACGATGCTCGAGTCCGCCATTGGCTCGAGCCTTTCTTTGGCGCTGCGCAATATCGTCATGGGCGCCGGCGCGCTGATCCTGCTCATGCTCACCAGCCTCAAGCTCACGCTGCTGGTGCTTGCCGGGTTGCCCTTTGTCATCCTGCCGATCATTCTGTTCGGACGGCGTGTGCGCAAGCTCGCGCGCGCGAGCCAGGACCGCGTCGCCGACACCGGTGCGTATGTTGACGAGGCCATTCATGAAATCCGCACGGTGCAGGCATACGCGCACGAGCCGGTGGACCGCGTCGCCTACGCGCAGCGGGTCGAGCAGGCTTTCACCGCGGGCGTGAGCCGCATCCGCCAGCGCGCGCTGTTGATCGCGGCGGTGATCTTCCTGGTCTTTGTCGCGGTGGGCATCATCCTCTGGATCGGCGGCCACGATGTGCTGGCCGGACGCCTGTCGGCGGGGCAGCTCTCGGCGTTCGTCTTCTACGCGGTCATCGTCGCGACGTCGGTGGGCGCGATCAGCGAGGTGACCGGAGACCTGCAGCGTGCGATGGGCGCGACCGAACGGCTGCTGGAAATACTCGACACGCCGGCCGAAATCGCCGCGCCGTCGACTCCGGTAGCGCTGCCCGAGCCGGCGCTGGGGACTGTCGCGCTCGACGCGGTGACCTTTGCCTATCCGTCACGGCTTGCCGATCCGGCATTGCGCTCGTTGACGTTACGCGTCGCGGTGGGCGAGCGCGTGGCATTGGTCGGTCCGTCCGGCGCGGGCAAGACTACGGTCTTCCAGCTATTGCTGCGCTTCTACGATCCGCAGTCTGGCCGGGTGCTCATCGACGGGGTGGACGTGCGTGCAGCCGATCCTCGCGCGGTGCGCGGCCGCATTGCCGTGGTGCCCCAAGACCCGGTGATCTTCGCTGCCAGCGTGTGGGACAACGTGCGCTATGGACGGCCAGACGCCAGCGATGCCGAAGTTCGCGCCGCGTGCGAGGCCGCGTACGCCAGCGAATTCCTGGCGCGACTGCCTCACGGTTTCGACACCGAGTTGGGCGAGCGTGGTGTCAAGCTTTCGGGTGGGCAGCGGCAACGTCTGGCGATCGCGCGTGCGGTGCTGGCGCGGCGGCCGATCCTGCTGCTCGACGAAGCAACCAGCGCGCTGGATGCCGAGAGCGAACGCATGGTGCAACTGGCGCTTGACCGCCTGATGACCGGCCGCGCCACGCTGATAATCGCGCATCGGTTGGCGACCGTGGTCAGCGCGGATCGCATCATCGTGCTCGATGGCGGAGTCGCCATCGCTGAAGGCACGCACGCTTCGCTGGTGCGCGACGATCCGCTGTACCGGCGGCTCGCGTCGCTGCAGTTTGGGGTCGATGCGGCCGTCGGCGAGGCCGACCGCACACGTACGGTCGGGCAACCCGGATAGCAGGTTGGTGCAGTTCGCTTTCCTGTCGTGAACACGAGCTGCTTCGTCGGTAACTGAATCGTCAAAACCATTGATCCTGGTTGAGCGGCGGCGCGACGATGGACGGGTACTACTTGATCTGCGCTTTCCTGAAACACCCGCTCGCGTGGTCATTGACCATGCCAGTCGCCTGCATGAAGGCGTAACAGATCGTCGTGCCGACGAATCGAAAGCCGCGCTGCCTAAGCGCTTTTGACAGCGCGTCGGACGCCGGCGTACTCGGCGGAATGGCCGCGGACCTGGCGCGTTTTGGCGAATCAGGCCCGTTGTTTATCAGGCTCCACAGAAAGCGATCGAAGCTGCTGAATTCGCACTGCACTTCGAGCACCGCCTGCGCATTGGTTACCGTGCTTTCAACCTTCAGCCGATTGCGCACTATGTCCGGATTTGCCAACAGCGCCTCTATGCGCCTGCGGTCGAAGCGAGCGACGCGCACAGGGTCGAAGTTGGCGAACGCCTGGCGATAGCCTTCGCGCTTGTTGAGGATCGTTTGCCACGACAGGCCCGCCTGCGCGCCTTCGAGCACCAGGAATTCGAACAGCAATCTATCATCGTGGACCGGCACGCCCCATTCGGTGTCGTGATAGTCGATCATGCGCGGGTCGGTCCCGGCCCAGGTGCAACGGACGGGATTTCGCATTCGATGCCTCCAGCCCGATTATCGCGCCTTGTGATGCCGCGGTGCACGTTGCGCTCTTGATGTGCCGTATCGCCGCCGGCAGAATGGCGCGATGATCCATTGGCTGCAACCCGGCGCGCCGTTTCCCCCGATCGAGCGCGCGATGGTCGAACCCAACGGGTTGTTGGCGGCCGGTGGCGACTTATCCACCGAACGGCTGCTCGATGCGTATCGCCATGGCATTTTTCCCTGGTACAGCGGCGACCAGCCGATCCTGTGGTGGTCGCCCGATCCGCGCATGGTGCTGTTCGTCGACGAGTTAAAGGTGGCGCGATCGTTACGGCGAACGATAGACAAGGGGCGCTTCGAAATCCGCGTCGATACGGCGTTCCTGGCGGTGGTTCGGGAATGCGCGGCCCCGCGCGACGGACAGCGCGGCACCTGGATCACCACCGAAATAGCGGCCGCGTATCATAGCCTGCACCAGCACGGCCACGCGCATTCGGTCGAAGCCTGGTCCAACGGCGAGCTGGTCGGAGGTTTGTACGGAGTGGCGATCGGCAGGATGTTCTTTGGCGAGTCCATGTTTGCCCGGGCAACCGACGCCTCCAAGGTCGCACTGGCGTACCTGGTCGATGTGCTGCGCCGGCAAGATGTACCGCTGATCGATTGCCAGCAACAGACTGCACATCTCACACGGCTGGGCGCCCGCCCGATCGCGCGTCGGGAGTTTGCGGTAGCATTGTCGCGGTTGGTAAACTCGACGCCGTCGACCCACGCGTGGCGCGCGGTCGAACCGGTACCCAAAGCCTCTTGACCAAGCTCAACGACCTGCCGCTGGCTGCCTTGCAGTTCTATGCAACGGCGCCGTATCCCTGCAGCTATCTGCCGAACCGGCTCGCTCGCTCGCAGGTCGCCACCCCCAGCCATTTGATTGACAGCCGCGTGTACGGGGAGTTGGTGCGGTTGGGCTTCAGGCGCAGCGGCGCGTTCACGTATCGGCCGTATTGCGACAATTGCCGCGAGTGCGTGCCGGTGCGGGTGCCGGTGGACGCGTTTGTGGCCAGTCGAAGCCAGAAACGGTCGCTGCGTCGCCATCGGTTGTTAACAGCAATTAGGTGCAATTTAGCGTTTGATAGCGAACATTACGCGCTGTATCTGCGTTATCAGAGATTTCGTCATCCCGGTGGTGGTATGGATCAGGATAGCCGGGAGCAGTACCAGCACTTTCTTTTGCACAGCAACGTCGGCACGGATTTGTATGAGTTTCGGGACGGCGACAAGCTGCGAATGGTCAGCCTCGTCGACCGGCTACACGATGGCCTGTCATCGGTGTATACCTTTTTCGACCCGGATCCGCCGTCTGCGAGCTTCGGCACGTTTAATGTCCTGTGGCAGATCGAGCGCTGCAAGGAGTTAGAGCTGCCGTACCTCTACTTGGGGTACTGGATCGCCGAAAGTCGGAAGATGGCTTACAAGGCGAGTTTTCAGCCGATCGAGGGGCTGGTGCAGGGCGGGTGGAGGAGGCTGGCGGGGTGATGGCTAAGCCAAAAAGAAAAGCGCACCTTCGCTGCTGCATCAAGACGATTCGGTTGGGGAGGATCCAGGATGCTAAGAAATCTAGCCATTGGCAAGGTCGTAGTGGGTCGCGGACCATACGTACCATCGGCGCTCCGTCCGCTTGTCGAAGCTGCCGAGGCAGGTAGACCGCTCGAACCTCCGCTTACGTCCATTGTTAGAAGTTTTGGCTTCGACAGTTTCATGTACGCCATGAGCGTGGATATCCAATCGACGAATCTGCGAATCCCTCCCGAATGCCAATCGTATGTTTTTACTACGCTGCCGATTGAATGGGTCGCTCGCTACGACCAGCTGGCATACATCGAAATTGACCCACGCATATTGAAAACGTGGGAAAGCGCGATTCCATTGGTGTGGGATTCGCGCAGCGAGCGCGGCGTCGACAAGCGTACGGACGACTTTCTGGACGATGCGGCTAACCATGGGGTCGCGAGCGGCGTTGCCATGCCGATACACGATGCCAAGTATCACCGCATCGCGGTGGCACTCAACTCTGCGAATCCGATTATTGACGATCGACGCGGCGCCGAAATTGCGCGACGACTTGGAGAGATCGTCCTACTGGGTACGTATTTCCACGAACTCTTTTGCAAAGGCGTAGTTGCCCGAGACGTGCCGCCCGCGAGCCGCGGTGCGTCACTCAGTCCACGTCAATGTGAATGCCTGCTCCTCGCTGCACATGGATTGACGACGGAGGACATCGCATTCAAGTTAGGAATTTCGGTTCGCACCGCGCAGTTTCACTTCGATGGGATTAGAAGCAAACTTGGTGCGGCGAATCGTCAGGAAGCGGTGGCGATTGCGATTGGCAAAGGTGTAATCAGGCCATAAGGCGTGTCGCAACTAG
>JBDTLK010000076.1:0-16250 GCA_039934835.1 Edaphobacterium sp. (SeqCode)
TCAAGTTCTACGCATCGGTGCGGCTCGACATCCGCCGCATCGGCTCGATCAAGCGTGGCGACGAAGTCGTCGGCAACGAAACGCGGGTCAAGGTGGTCAAGAACAAGATCGCGCCGCCGTTTCGCGAGGCGCTGTTCGACATTCTCTACGGCGAAGGCATTTCGCGCGAGGGCGAGATCGTCGAACTCGGCGTTCTGCATAACATTGTCGAGAAGTCCGGCGCCTGGTACGCGTACAACGGCGACAAGATCGGCCAGGGCAAGGACAACACCCGCGAGTACCTCAGGGAGCACCCCGATCTCGCGGCGGAAATCGAAGCCAAGATCCGCGCGGCGGTAGGCATCGTCACGCCGGGGCACGGTCCGGGCTCGGGGCGCGGCGCACCCGCCGAAGCTGACGCCTGATAGGACGCCCGAGTGGCCGCTCCGGCGCTCAAGGCGCAAGCGGTCCGCCTGCTCGCGCGACGCGAATACACGCGCGCCGAGCTCGAAGACAAACTGGTCGCCAAGGGCGCGGCGCGCAGCGAGGCGCGCACCGTGCTCGACGAACTCGCCGCCGGCGGATACCTGTCGAACGAACGCTACGCGCATGCAGTCTCACGGCAGATGGCGGGCCGCTACAGCCGGCGCAGCATCGCTGAAGAATTGAAGGCCAAGGGCGTTGCTGCTGAGGATATCGCGGCCGCACTCGCGACGACGGGCATCGACGACACCGCCGCACTCGAAGCGCTCTGGCACCGGCGATTCGGTGGGTTGCCCGCCGATGATCGAGAAAAGGCGCGGCAGATTCGCTTTCTGCAGGCCCGGGGCTTTGCCGTTTCGGCGGTCCTCAAGCTGCTGCGCGAACGCGCCGCTGATGCAAGAGGCTGACTAAACAATTGTGCTAACATATTGAATTTACAGCCCGTCTTATCTCAATAGAGATCCTCGCCCGCGCATGACAGCCGCCGATATCCGTCGCCAGTTCCTCGATTACTTCGCCGCCAAGGGTCACACCATCGTGCCTTCGGCGCCGCTCGTGCCCGCCAACGATCCGACGCTGCTGTTCACCAACAGCGGCATGGTGCAGTTCAAGGACGTGTTCCTCGGCAACGAGCAGCGCAGCTACGTCCGCGCCGCCGATGTGCAGCGCTGCCTTCGCGCCGGCGGCAAGCACAACGATCTCGAAAACGTCGGCTACACCGCACGTCATCACACATTCTTCGAAATGCTCGGCAACTGGTCCTTCGGCGACTACTTCAAGCGCGATGCGATCAAGTACGCGTGGGAATTGCTCACCAAAGTCTATGGACTCGCACCCGATAGGTTGTGGGTCACGGTGTACCAGACCGACGACGAGGCCTACGCCATCTGGGCCAACGATATCGGAGTGCCGCGCGAGCGCATCGTGCGCATCGGCGACAACAATGGCGCGCCGTATGCGTCCGACAATTTCTGGCAAATGGCCGACACGGGGCCTTGCGGACCGAGCAGCGAGATCTTCTACGACCACGGATCCGCAATCGCCGGCGGCCCGCCGGGGTCGGCCGATGCCGAGGGCGATCGCTACATTGAAATCTGGAACCTGGTCTTCATGCAGTTCGATCGCGACGACCAGGGCACGCTGACCCCGTTGCCGAAGCCCTGCGTCGACACCGGCATGGGACTCGAGCGCCTGGCGGCGGTGCTGCAGCACGTGCACAGCAACTATGAGATCGATATCTTCCGCGATCTGATCAAGGTCGCCGCGAAACTCACCGCGACCAAGGATCTGACGGCGCCGTCGTTGCGTGTGATCGCGGATCACATTCGCGCGTGCGCGTTCCTCATTGTCGACGGTGTGATCCCAAGCAACGAGGGCCGCGGCTACGTGCTGCGACGGATTATCCGCCGCGCGATCCGCCACGGTTACCAGCTCGGCCAGAAGCTGCCTTTCTTCAGCAAGCTGGTGCCAGAGCTGTCGCGCCTGATGGGCGACGCCTACCCCGAATTGGCTCTGAAGCAGCAGGCGGTGATGCAGGTGCTGCATGCCGAGGAAGAGCGCTTCGCGGAAACGCTCGAGCACGGCATGAAAGTGCTCGAAGTCGCGCTGACGGAAGCAAAGCGCAACGGCACCACGGTGCTGCCGGGCGAAACGGCATTCACGCTCTACGACACGTTTGGCTTTCCCGCCGACCTGACGGCCGACGTCTGCCGCGAGCGCGGCATGACCGTCGACCAGGCCGGGTTCGACGCGGCGATGAACAAGCAGCGCGAACGCGCGCGCGCCGCATCGAGTTTCAAGATGGCCGGCAATCTGGATTACAGCGGCGCAAAGACGATCTTCGATGGCTACACCACGCTCGCCGAGGCTGCGCGGATCGTCGCGCTGTACCGCGATGGCAGTGCGGTACAAGCGTTGAGCACGGGTGAGCAGGGCATCGTCGTGCTCGATCGCACGCCGTTCTACGCCGAGTCCGGTGGCCAGGTCGGCGACCGGGGCGAACTGTCGATGAGCGGCACCTGCCTGACGTTGTTTGCGGTGCATGACACGCAGAAGATCCAGGCCGACGTGTTCGGTCACCACGGCGAAGTGAAGACCGGCGAACTCAAGGTCGGTGATTCGGTCAACGCCAAGGTCGATGCAGATTCGCGCCAGCGTTCGGCATGGAATCACTCGGCAACGCACCTGATGCATGCAGCGCTGCGCAAAGTGCTCGGCGACCACGTCACGCAAAAAGGCTCGCTGGTCGATGCGCAGCGCACTCGGTTCGATTTTTCGCATTCGCAGGCAATGAGCACCGAGGAAATCCGCACCGTTGAATCGCTGGTCAATCGCGCGATTCGCGCCAACTATCCTGTTGAAGTTCGCGTCATGCCCTACGACGACGCCATCAAGTCCGGCGCAATGGCGCTGTTCGGCGAGAAATACGGCGACGAAGTGCGCGTGCTCAGGATGGGCGATTTCTCCACCGAGTTGTGTGGCGGCACCCACGTAAAGCGCACCGGTGATATCGGTGCCTTCAAGGTCGTTTCCGAAGGCGGCGTCGCCGCGGGCATTCGCCGCGTCGAGGCGGTTACCGCCGACGCAGCGCTTGCGTACACGCATCAGCTCGAAGGCGGACTGCACCACGTGGCGCAGGCGCTCAAGTCGACGACCGCCGAGGTCCCCGCCAAAGTGCAGCAGGTTCTCGATCAGGTGAAGACGCTAGAAAAGGAACTCTCGAGGCTCAAGAGCAAGCTCGCGTCGAACCAGGGTGGCGACCTTGCGTCGCAAGCCGTCGATGTCAATGGCGCGCAGGTGCTTGCGGCGACGGTCGAGGGCGCGGATGCCAAGACGCTGCGCGATACCCTCGATCAGCTGAAGGGGCGCTTCAAGTCGGCGGCGATCGTCCTTGGGTCCACCGAGGGCGCGAAGGTAACGCTGATTGCCGGGGTGACCTCGGACCTTACACACAAGATCAAGGCGGGCGAGCTGGTCAATCACGTGGCGACACAAGTGGGTGGCAAGGGGGGCGGCCGACCCGACATGGCGCAGGCGGGCGGGACACTGCCGGATAAGTTGCCGGCGGCGCTGGCCAGCGTCAGAACTTGGGTCGAGCAGCGCCTCTAGCCGCACGAGCGGCGTAACCGACAGCCAATCTCGAGCCCAGCAGGCCCACCCATGCCGCTTCGTCCCGACGCCACCCTCGAGCGATTTGCGCGCATCGGTGACGGCAAACTGCCGGGCCTGGTGGGCGTGCGCATTCTCGCTGTCGACGAGGGTCGCATCGAGGCTGAACTCGATGTAGTGTCCAAGGTGGTCGCGCCGAACGGATTCCTGCACGCGGCCACTGTCGTCGAGCTCGCCGACACGGCCTGCGGCTACGGGTGCCTCGCGCACTTGCCCGCTGGCGCGGAGACCTTCACGACCATCGAACTCAAGGCCAATTTTCTCGGCACCGCGCGTCAGGGCACAATATCCTGCGTCGCGACGCCGGTGCACCTGGGCCGCAACACGCAGGTGTGGGACGCGATCGTTCGCGACAAGTCCAACGCTCGGCAGATCGCGTTGTTTCGCTGCACGCAAATGGTGCTGTGGCCGCGACCGGCCTGAACCCGATGGCCGCTGCGGCCTCGCGCCCGCCGAACCGCCGCGCCCGGTCGGTTCGAGAGTTGACGGTTGCGACCGTTTGTTCCTCGGCAGGCACCTCCGATCGGGCTTCCTTGCCGGCCGCTGGGGCGGCCCCTATGATGGCATCCAATCTCCGTGGTACCGGAAACGCTAGCGGACGCGGAGTCACCCCATCTCAACCAAAGTGGATCAATGATCATGAACAAGACTTGGCGATACGTGGTTGGCCTCGCGGCGGCCGCGGCGCTGTTAGCCGGCGCGATGCCGGTGCAGGCGCAGGGCATGACGTCCGAGCAGGCCACGCAGATCCTCGACGAGCTCAAGGCGATCCGCAAGAACCTGGAAACGCGTCCGATCGCGCCGCAGGCGATGGCGCCGGCTCCGCAGGCGCCCGTCAGCGACAAGGTCAGCTACGCCTTCGTGCCCGGCACTTACTCGATGGGCAAGGAAGACGCGCCGCTGGTCCTGGTCGAATACACCGACTACCAATGCCCGTTCTGCCAGCGCTTCCACAACGACGCGTTCGCGCAGATCAAGACCAACTACATCGACACCGGCAAGGTCCGCTTCGTCACCCGCGACTTCCCGCTGAGCTTTCACGAGAACGCGATGAAGGGCGCGGTGGCCGCGCGCTGCTCCGCCGAGCAGGGCAAGTTCTGGGACTTCCGCCATACGCTGATTACCAACGCCAGCCAACTGCAGACCGACAAGATCAACGACTACGCCAAGAGCGCGTCGCTGGACGTGGCCAAGTTCAAGACCTGCTTCGAGTCGGACAAGTACAAGGCCGCGATCGACAAGGACATCGCCGAAGGCACCGTCGCTGGAGTCACCGGCACGCCGGCATTCGTCCTCGGCCGGGTGCAGAACGGCAAGATCGAAGGAATCAGGATCGTGGGCGCCATGCCTTACGCGCAATTCGACGCCAAGATCCAGGATTTCCTGAAGCAACCGACAACCGCCAAGAACTGACGCAAGCGCGCTACTGCGGCCGGCGCCGGGCGATGCAACGCCCGTGCCGGCCGTTTTCGTTTTTGGCGCCGCCGTCGCCCAACGCCCGGCGGCGCTGAGGGCTCGCGTGCGCCCTGTCCTGCTCGCGTTCGCAGCCGGCGTGATTGCGCTGCAGTTCCAGCCGGTGCTGCCTTCCGCACCATGGATCGCGTGGTCGATCATTCCCCTGTTGGTCGCGGCGAGCTCCGCCTGGATCGCGCGTCGCAGCACCGGTCCGCGCACGCAGTTCGCGCACGGCGTGGCACTTTTCGCCGTCGTCATCGCAGTAGGCTTGGCCGGATTCGGCTACGCCGCATGGCGCGCCGACCTGCGTCTCACCGATGCCTTGTCAGAGGCGTGGGAGGGCCGCGACATCGAATTGATCGGCGTCGTCGACGAACTGCCGCAACGCGTAGATCGCGGCACGCGCTTTGCGTTTGCCGTGGAGCGCGTCACTACTGCCGACGCCATCGTGCCGTCCGAAATCTCGCTCGCGTGGTACGCGGGGTGGTTGCGCGACGCCAGTGCCGACGACGTTCCGGAACTGCACTCGGGAGAACGTTGGAACCTGGTGGTGCGCCTCAAGCGCCCACACGGAACGGTGAATCCGCATGGCTTCGACGTAGAAGCGTGGCTGCTCGAGAACAACTTGCGCGCAACCGGGTACGTGCGCAAGGCCGACGCGAATCGCCGGCTCGATGCCTTCGCCGGCCGCGCCGCCGATTACGTCTCGCGCGCTCGCGAGTCAATCCGCGATCGCATGCTGGCCGCGCTCGAGGGCAAGCCCTACGCCGGAGTCATTGCCGCGCTGGCAATCGGCGACGAGCGCGCGATTCCCGCCGAGCAGTGGCAACTGTTCAATCGCACCGGCATCGGACACCTGATCAGCATCTCGGGGCTGCATATCACTTTTTTCGCCACACTGATCGGCGCGCTGGTGTTCTGGCTGTGGAAGCGCGGCCATGCGCTGACGAGCGTACTGCCCGCGCGCAAGGCGGCGGCGGTCACCGGCGTCATCGCGGCGTTCGTCTATGTACTGCTGGCGGGCTTCCAGATTCCCGCGCAGCGCACGTTGTACATGCTCATCGTTGCTGCGATCGGCCTGTGGCTGGGCCGGCCGGGCAGCGCATCGGTGGTATGGCTCTGGGCCCTGGCGGTCGTCCTGGCGTGGGATCCGTGGGCCGGGTTGACTCCCGGGTTCTGGCTGTCCTTCGGCGCGGTCGGGTTGCTGCTCTACATCGGCGTCGGCCGCATTGGCAGTGACCCGGCGTGGCGCGCGGCCACGCGCGCGCAGGCGGCAATCACCCTGGGGCTCATTCCGCTGACACTGGTGCTGTTCGAGCAGATTTCTGTCGTCGCGCCGCTTGCCAATGCGGTGGCCATTCCGGTCGTCACCTTCGCCGTGGTGCCACTGGCACTGGCGTCGATCATCGTACCGTGGGATGTGCTGCTGGTGGTCGCGCACCAGATCTTCGCCTGGGTCGCGGCGTTCCTCGAACTTCTGAGTGCGCTGCCTGCTGCCGTCTGGCAGCAGCACGCGCCCCCTTTGTGGGCGGCAATCGCCGGCGCATTCGGCGTGGTGTGGCTGCTCGCGCCGCGCGGCGTGCCGGCGCGCGCGCTGGGGCTGGTATGGTTGGCGCCGCTTTTCATCGTCGTGCCGTTGCTGCCCGCGCCGGGGGCATTCCGCGTGACCGTGCTCGACGTCGGCCAGGGTCTCGCCGTGCTGGTGCAGACGCACGCGCACACGCTGCTCTACGATACCGGACCGCGCTACAGCGAGACCGCCGATGCCGGCAGTCGCGTCATCGCGCCGATGCTGCGCGCCGTTGGCATCGAGCGCCTCGACGCCCTGGTGATCAGTCACCAGGACAGCGACCACAGCGGTGGCGCGCAGTCGCTGCTGCAGACGCTGCCGGTCGCGACCTTGCTGTCATCGCTGTCTGCCGACAATGCGATCGTGCGCACGCGCGAGGCGCGCGGCGAAACCGCGACGCGCTGCGTTGCGGGCCAGCGCTGGAGCTGGGATGGCGTCGAGTTCGCCATGTTGCATCCGGTCGAGGCCAACTATGACAATCCAAAACTCAAACCCAACGACCTGTCGTGCGTGCTGCGCGTCGCCAACGCAAGTGGCAGCTCGCTGCTCACCGGCGACATCGAAGCGCGCAGCGAGGCCGACCTGGTTCGGCGCAGCGGCGAGGCCTTGCATGCGAGCGTGCTGGTGGTTCCACACCACGGCAGTCGCACGTCATCGACGCCGGCGTTCATCGCCGCGGTGCAGCCGGAAGCCGCCGCTTTCACTCCCGGGTATCGCAATCGCTTTCGCCATCCGCGTCCGGAGATTGTCGAGCGTTACGCGGCCGCGGGCGTGACTACCTATCGTACCGATTACGACGGCGCGCTGACGTTCACGTTTGGCGAAGCCGGGCCGACGCCACCGCGACGCGAGCGCGAGCACGAAGCGCGCTACTGGCGCGAGGCGCCGCTGCACGGCGATCAGCCGCCGCTGGAATGAACGCTACCCCGCGCCGCGGTGCTGGCACGAGAAAGGCATTGTTCGCCTCGGCTGTGCTGGCCGCGAGCCTCGCCTGCCCGGCGCAGGCGCAGGACAAGTCCGATGCGGCCGACCTCAAGCTGTCGACGGCATTGGGTCCGGCGTACGCCCAGGGCAAGGCCGGCGAGACTTGGTCGGCGCTGATCCGCGAGCGCTCGGCGGGGCGCATCGCCGTCAAGTATTTCCCCGGTGCCATGCTGGTCGGGCGTGACGCCGCGCGCGAGTTCGCGGCGTTGCGCGAAGGGGCGATCGATCTTGCGGTTGGCTCGGCGCTGGTATGGTCGGTCCAGGTTCCCGAACTCAATCTGACCTCGCTGCCGTGGCTCGTTCCGGACGACGCGGCGCTCGACGCGCTGCTCGCTGGCGAAGTCGGTGCGCGCATCGCATCGCGGCTGGAAGCTGCCGGGGTCCTTCCGCTGGCGCTGGTTGGCAACGGCTTTCCGGCGTTGGCGACTCGCTCGCCGGTGCACAAGCCCGCCGATCTCACTGCGCTGAAGCTGCGCGTACCGGCGTCGCCGATCATGGTCGACACTATCGCCGCGCTCGGCGCGGCAAGCAGCTCGATGCCGGTGGCCGATGCGCGCGCCGCGTTCGCGAGCGGCGCGCTAGATGGCCAGGAAATCGCGATCGCCGCGTACGCGGCCGCGCGGCTGGACAGCGCCGGATTGACGTATCTGCTGCTGTGGGAAGAGCGCGCCGACGCGCTGATTCTGGCCGTCAATCGCGCGCGCTGGAGCACCTGGAGCGAAGCCGATCAGGCGCTGGTGCGACAGGCCGCGCAGGATGCCGCGCGCGAAGCGGCGGCGATGAATCGACGCGCCAGCGCCACCGCGGCGATCGCCGCGCTGGCGCGTCAGGGCGTTGTCGTGACCAGACTTACTCCCGCCGGAAAAAGCGCGTTTAGAGCCGCAGCCTTGACGGTGTATCAGCGATGGGGAGCCACGGTTGGCGACGAGCTCGTGCGGGCCGCCGAGGCCGCGCTCAGCGCGACATCGCCGATTGCTCCAGCGACGCTGCTGCCGCGCCAATAGCCGTGGCTAGGCGACGTAGCGACCCAGACGCACTGCCGTCTCGCCTTTCTTGGGGCGCCGTGTCGGCATGATCAACACGCAGTTGGCGTGGGGTGTGCGCACCGGAGTGTCGCCATCGATCGCGTAAACCGTCTCGGCCTTCGCAATCGTCTGCAGTCCATGCAGGGGCTGGGTGAACCTGAAGGCATGGGTGGCGATAGTCACCGTCGTCGTGACTTCAATGACGCGTTGAGGCGAAGGCGGCAGGGGGACGAGTTCGCGCCTCGCGATTGCCTCGTCGAGCAGCCCGAAGTGCTGCAGGAAGCGCAAACTTGCTTGCCATGCGACGTCGGGCGCCGCGGCTTCCCAGTGCTGGCCGCACTCGACCAGAAGCGCGTTACGCGGGTCGGCCGCGTCGTCGAAGAACGCATAATCGCGCAGTCGGCGGCCGGCCGCGTGCCCGCCATCCACGATCACGTGCGGCGGAATCGCGATCGCTCGCGCTAGATCGAGGCCCTTGCGCTGCGTGCCGGCCATCGCCAGCGGCGGACACGCCTCGGACATCGAATGCAGATCGAGCAGATAATCGATGCTATCGTAGAGCGGACGCAGTTCGCGAGCGCGCTGCAGCTCGACACTGTCGCGCGGACCGTCGAGAACGATCGTCGTCCAAAGTCGGTTGAAGTCCTCGTCGACGCAGCGCGAAACGAACGGATTGGCGGGGTCGAAACGCTGGTACGCTGCCACGTTGGCGAACACCAGCGAGAGCGTGCCGCGCACCGGTCGTACCGCGTCGCGCAGGAGACGGTCGAGCGCGATGGCGCCGCAGACTTCGTTACCGTGCGTCAGCGCCTGGATAAGCACGTGAGGCCCCGGACGTTCGCTGCCGAAGCTCCACACCCAGGGCAAGTCCGTGTTGCCTTCCCTGTGCAGCGCGATATCGGGAAATGCGACCTCGATGGACGGCGCCGCGGGCTCGGCCATCGGTCTAGCTGCGGCGCGCGGCGGCGCGCGGTGCGACGCTCACGCGACGCAGACCTGGTCGGCAAGCCGCCGCATGAAGGACTCGCACAGCGCGAGCTGTTCGAGCGTCACCCACTCGTTGGGCTGATGTGCCTGTGCGATATGTCCGGGCCCGCAGATTATGGTCGAGATGTCAGCGTTGTGAAACAGCGACGCTTCGGTGCCGAACGACACTTTGCCGAATTCGTGCGTTGCGCTGCACGCTTTGCCAAGCTCGGCGATCTCGCTGCCGCCGTGGGTGTCGAAGCCGGGCAGCACTGACAGCGCGTCGAATTCAATGTAGGTCGCGCGCTCAACGGCGTGCATTTCGGGAAGCAAGGTGGCGGCAAAGCGCCGGACCTCGCCGAGCAAGGCGTCCGGATCGTCGAATGGCAGGTGGCGGAATTCGAAATCGAAGTAACAGTCGCGCGGCACGATGTTGAGCGCCGTGCCGCCGTGGATGAGGCCCGTGTGCACCGTCGTATAGGGAACGTCGTAGGCCGCATCGAATCCCCCGCGATCGCGAAAGCGGCGCGCCATGTGCGTCAGGAAGGTGACGATTTCGCAGGCGACCTGCACCGCGTTGACCCCCTGCGGTGTCAGCGAGGAGTGTGCCTCGTGGCCGCGCACGCGGCAGCGATAGGCTTTCTTGCCCTTGTGTGCGACGACCAGGCGCATGCCGGTGGGCTCACCGACGATGCAACCCACCGGCTTGATGCCCCGCGCCACGACGTCGGCGATCAGCCGGTGCACACCGATGCAGCCGATTTCCTCGTCGTACGACAGGGCAAAATGCAACGGTCTCTTGAGGCCGCGCCGCAGGAATTCCGGCACCAGCGCGAGGCCGGTCGCGGAAAAACTCTTCATGTCGGTTACGCCGCGGCCGTGAAGCCGATCGCCGATAAGGGTTATCTCGAAGGGTGGCGTATCCCACGGCTGGCCGTCGACCGGCACGACGTCGGTGTGACCCGAGAGCACGATGCCGCCCGTGGTAACGTTGCCGTCGCGCGCCGGCAGCGTGGCGAACAAGTTGGCTTTGCGCCGGTCGTCATCGAAGCTCAATTGCGCATCGATGCCATGTCCGGCGAGATAATCGCGCACCCAGTCAATGAGGGCCAGGTTGGACTCGCGGCTGGTGGTGTCGAAGGCGACCAGAGTACGAATGAGGTCGAGCGCGACGAGCTGCGGTCGGACGGCGGCGGTTTCAGGGGCGTTCACGATACAACTTTCGCGTATTGCAAGGGAACAGGATAGGAACCGCACCAGTCTATGTCAATGCCGTTCGTTCGCGCACGCATGCCGCTGCGCGCTCGGTTCGTTTCCATTCGAGGAGTCAGCGATGTTGCGCGTAATGCTCACGATTGCCGCCTGGATCATTGCCACTGCCGCGCTTGCGCAGCCGAAGACGCTGCCTCTCGACAAGATCGTCCTGCCGCCGGGATTTGCCATCGAACTGGTCGCCAGCGCCGAGGGCGCGCGCGAAATGGCGCTGGGCGCCAAAGGGACGTTGTTCGTGGGCTCCAACCGGCCCGGGAAAGTCTACGCGATCCGCCTGGGGACTGGCGCGGTGAGCGAGATCTTCACCGTCGCGTCCGGCCTGCAGCTGCCGGTCGGCGTCGCGTTCAAGGATGGCGCGCTCTACGTATCGGCCGTAAACCGTATCCTGCGCTTCGACGATATCGAGAACCGGCTGGAGAATCCGCCGAAGCCGGTGATCATTACCGATCGCCTGCCGAAGGAAACCCATCACGGATGGAAATTCATCGCCTTCGGCCCCGATGGCAAGTTGTACGTGCCGGTGGGCGCGCCGTGCAATGTCTGCGAACCCGATCCGGATCGCTACGCCAACATCATGCGGATGAACCGCGATGGCTCGGGACTCGAGGTGTTCGCGCGCGGCGTGCGCAACACCGTCGGATTCGACTGGCACCCGAGCGATGGCACGCTGTGGTTCACCGACAACGGCCGGGACATGCTGGGTGACGATGTGCCGCCCGATGAATTGAACCACGCCACCAAACCGGGCATGGACTTCGGGTTTCCCTATTGCCACGGCGGCACAATTTCCGACCCGGAATTCGGCAGCAAGCACCCGTGCAGCGCATTCACACCGCCGGTGCAGCAGCTCGGACCGCACGTCGCGGCACTGGGGATGCGTTTCTACACCGGGACTCAGTTTCCGCCGCAATACCGCAACCAGATTCTCATCGCCGAGCACGGGTCGTGGAACCGCAGTAGCAAGAGCGGGTACCGGATAACGCTTGTAAGGCTCGACAATGGGCGCGCGGTCGCCTATGAGCCGTTTGCGACCGGCTGGTTGCAAGGCCAGACCGCATGGGGCCGTCCGGCCGACCTGATGGTCCTGCCGGACGGTTCGCTGCTGGTATCCGACGATTCCGCCGGGGCGGTCTACCGGATCAGCTATCGCGCGCAGCGTTAGGCTCGCCGCGATCAATAGTGTCTGTGATAGTAGCCAACCCGGACCGGCGCGCGATAGTAGTAGGGAGCATACACGCGCACCACACGCGGCCGGTACCACGGTGCGTAGGCGACGGGAGGCGCGTAGGCCACCACGGGTGGCGCTGCGTAATAAGGTGATCCGTAGACTCGGGGCGCCGCCGCCACAAACCCGAAGCCATTGCTTGCGTAGCCGACGCCGAAGCCCGGCACTCCGATCGAAACGGCGAAATTGCTGTTCGCGGACGCGGTTGTCGTTGCGGCGATGCCGCCTGCGAACAAGACCGCAGCGGCCAGTGTACTGATTCGACGATGCATACTTGCCTCCAATTTCGTGAACGCCCACAGCTGGGCGGGACACTTCCACAAACGCCCGGTATTGCAGCAACGTTGACCATAATGCCCGACGTTACAATCGGTTACCGTTCGGTTATTCTTGCGCGTCGGTTCCTCACCATCTGCAGCGTTACGGAGGCTTGATGTACCTGATTCGTCCCCTTATCGCCATGCTGGTCACTGCCTTGGCCGCAGCAGTCGTCCCGTCGAGCGCAAACGCGACCGATCTGACCATCGGCATTGGCGCCGACGTCACCGCGATCGACCCCCACTTCCACAACGTGACGCCCAACAACAACGTCGCGGCGCATATCTTCGACTACCTGGTGTTGCGCGACGAGCGACAAAAGCCGATTCCCGGCCTGGCCGAATCGTGGAAGACCATCGATCCGCTGACTTGGGAGTTCAAGCTGCGCAAGGGAGTCAAGTTTCACGACGGCAGCGACTTCACCGCCGCGGATGTGGTCGCGTCGATCGAACGCGTGCCCGTGGTGCCGAACAGTCCGTCGGCGTTCACCGCTTATACGAAGCAGATCAAGGAAATGGTCGTCGTGGATCCATACACGATCCGCTTCAAGACGTCGACGCCGTATCCGCTGATGCCAAGCGACATGACGCAGGTGGCGATCATCTCGAAACAGGCGGCGAAGGCATCTACCGAAGACTTCAACAGCGGCAAGGCAGCGATCGGCACGGGGCCCTACAAGGTGATGCGCTACGCGAAGGGCGATCGCATCGAACTGGCGCGATATGAAGGCTATTGGGGTGGCAAGACGCCGTGGGAAAAAGTGACGCTGCGCCTGCTGCCCAACGACGCGTCGCGGGTGGCGGCGTTGCTATCCGGCGATGTTCAGGCGATTGAATACGTGCCGACCGCCGATGTCGCGAAAATCAAGTCTGACAGGAAACTGAACGTCTACACCGTAATCGCCGATCGTCTCATCTATCTGCACATGGATAGCGATCGCGAGGTTTCACCGTTCGTGACCGACCGCGACGGCAAGCTTTTACCCAGGAACCCGCTCAAGGATGCGCGCGTGCGCAAGGCAATTTCCAAAGCGATCAATCGCCCTGCCATTGTCGAGAAAGTCATGGAAGGACAGGCGGTCGCCTCGGGGCAGTTGCTGGCCGAAGGCATGTTCGGCTACACCAGGAACCTGAAGATCGAAGCCTACGATCCGGAAGGCGCGAAGAAGCTGCTCGCCGAGGCGGGATACCCGAACGGCTTCGGCATCACCATTCATGCGCCCAACAATCGCTACGTGAACGACGCCAAGATCGCGCAGGCGGTAGCGCAGATGCTCACCCGCGTCGGCATCGTCACCAAGGTCGAGGCGATGCCTTCCGCACCGTTCTTTGCGCAGGCGACCGACCTCAAGTTCAGCCTGATGCTGCTGGGTTGGAGTTCCGGCACCGGCGAGGCGTCGAGTCCGCTCAAAGCGTTGCTCGCGACCTACAACAAAGACAAGGGCTTCGGCACCGCCAATCGCGGCCGGTACTCGAACCCCCGTGTCGATGCTTTGCTCGAGGAAGGTTTGTACACAGTCGATGATCTGAAGCGCGAAGCGATACTGCAGCGCGCGACCGAGATCGCCATCAACGACACCGGCATCGTGCCGCTGCACTCGCAGGTCAACGTGTGGGCCACGCGCGATGGCATCACCTACGTGCCGCGCACCGACGAGAATACGCTGGCGCACAAGTTCAAGCCCGCGAAATAGCGATCAGCTGTCGCCACCGAGGTCGCCATGGACACAGCCGTCGTTCGCATACCGGCGCAGCATTTCATTAACAACGCCTTCGTGGCGCCGAACTCGGGCGAGACGCTGCCCATGATCGACCCCAGCGACGGCCACGCCTTCGCGGCCATTGCGCGCGGCAACGCCGCGGACATCGATCGCGCCGTGCGCGCAGCGCAGCGCGCTCGCGATGGCGCGTGGGGACGGCTCGCGCCGGTCGAGAAGGGCCGGGTGCTTGCGCGGCTCGCGCGTTCGATCCTGGACCACGCCGCTGAACTGGCGTTGCTCGAGGCGCGCGATTGCGGCAAGCCGCTCAAGCAGGCGAACAACGATGTCATTGCCTGCGCGCGTTACTTCGAATTCTACGGTGGCGCCTGCGACAAGCTGCACGGCGAAACGTTGCCTTACGCGCATGGCTACACCGTGCTGACCTGGCGCGAGCCGCATGGCGTTACCGGGCACATCATTCCCTGGAATTATCCACTGCAGATATTCGGGCGCTCGGTCGGCGGCGCGCTGGCCGCGGGCAACGCCTGCGTGGTCAAGCCGGCCGAGGACGCCTGCCTGTCGCTGCTGCGGGTTGCAGAGCTGGCCGCGGCTGCGGGACTACCGGACGGTGCGCTCAATGTCGTCACCGGGCTCGGCCGCGAAGCGGGGGCGGCGCTCGCAGCGCATGCGGGCGTCGAGCACATTTCCTTCACCGGATCGCCCACGACGGGCGCGCGGGTCGCGCAGGAGGCGGCGAAACGACATTGCCCGGTGACGCTGGAACTGGGCGGCAAGTCGCCGCAGATCGTGTTCGCCGACGCCGACCTCGACGCCGCATTGCCGGTGCTCGTCAATGCTATCGTGCAGAACGCCGGACAGACCTGTTCCGCTGGCAGCAGGCTGTTGGTGGAGCGATCGCGGTACGAAGAGACGCTGCAGCAGTTGGGTAGACGCTTCGCGGCGCTAAAGGTGGGGCCCGCGCTGGCAGACCTTGATTGCGGCCCGCTGATCCGCGCGACGCAGCGGGAGCGCGTGCGCGGCTTCCTGGAAGAGGCAATGCGCGACTCGATTGCCAGCGTCGCGTGCGGCACGCTCGTCGACGATGCGCCGGCGTCAGGCTATTACGAAGTTCCCAGGTTGTTGCGCGACGTGCCCGCGACGCACCGTCTCGCACGCGAGGAGATATTCGGTCCCGTGCTGGCGGCGCTCGCGTTCGATGACGAGGCCGATGCCCTGCGCGTCGCCAACGCGACCGACTTCGGCCTGGTCGCCGGCGTGTGGACCCGCGATGGCGCGCGGCAATTGCGCATGGCACGCGCGCTGCGCAGTGGGCAGGTATTCATCAACAATTACGGCGCGGGGGGCGGCGTGGAATTGCCCTTCGGTGGCGTGAAGTCCAGCGGTTACGGGCGTGAAAAAGGCTTCGAAGCGCTGCATGGCTTCACCTACCTCAAGACGGTGGTGCTGCAGCACGGCTGAACATCGCGTCGCCGGCGTAAAGCGGGCGACGACGCGGCCGTCAGTCGCTGTGAACGACCAGCCGTTCGAGTTCGCCGACGATGGGCGTGGCGGCATCGACGCCGATGCGCTTGACCAGCGCCTGCGCGAAGTCGGGCAGCAGATCGTGCAAATCGCGCAGGTTGGCGGCGCGCTGCAGGCGCATCATCATCAAATAGCCGCGAAACCCCAAGTGCGTGTTGATGGCGTCGTTCAATTTCTGCTGAGCGGTCAGAAAGCGCTTGACCTCGTCTTCGCTGCGCATGGCGGGCGTTCCCCCCGCGTCCACCGCCGAGGGCGCGCTGAAACGCTTGGCGATGAGGCCGGCACGCTCCAGGGCGGCAAAGGCGCTGGCGTCGACCCGCAACGCGCGAGCGCGCTCGAGAACCTCGGCGACCGTGCGGTTGCCGTCGATCATGATGAGCAGGCTGCGCAGCGCGATAGGCAGGTTGCGACCGCGCTCCTTGAGCTCGAGTGTTCCCTCTGCGGTTTTGGCGTAGATTTCGCCCGGACTCATCAATTTGTCTCCCGGGTCCGCGCACGCGACTGCGACCGCGGCCCTTCGATTCGGTCGATTATAGACGAGGCAATCCGGCTCGCGGGGTCCCG
>JBDTLK010000077.1:0-16238 GCA_039934835.1 Edaphobacterium sp. (SeqCode)
GTGGAAGGGCGGTAACGCCTTAAGCTAACCGATACTAATAGCCCGTGCGGCTTGATCCCATAACGCTGCGCATTACGGTCGTCAGTGCTTGACGACTGCTCGCAACGCTACGGTGTTTGCGCCAACCAATTTAACCCGCTTTACCTCTTCCCTTTGCGGCAGCAGCTTTGTGCCTGGTTGTACCGGGTCTTAGAGTTGCAGCCCAACGTTCAATGCCTGACGACTTTAGCCCGCTGGTCCCACACCTTCCCATCCCGAACAGGACCGTGAAACGGCGGCGCGCCGATGATAGTACGGATTGCCCGTGCGAAAGTAGGTCATTGTCAGGCACCCTATAAGCGAAACGCCCCAGCTTGTGCCGGGGCGTTTTGTTTTTTGCGTCTCTCGGCTAGCGCGCGTCCGCGGGTCGCCCACCCTTGGGCCAATCCTTCGCGCTCGCGCCGAACACGGGCCGTGGTTGCGCGGTGAAATATGCCGCGATGTCGTACGCCTCCTGATCGGTAAGCGTACCCCCGGCGCCCAGCGGCATCTTTGCCTGCACGAACGCCGCGGCGATGGACACCCGCGCCATGCCAGCGCCGGTGTTGAAAGACTTCGGGCCCCAGAGCGGAGGAAAAACGAACGCGTTGTTTGCGCCCGGAGTGCCCTGCCCGTTGGCTCCGTGGCACGCCGCGCATTTCTGCGTGAAAAGCGCTTTGCCGCGAATAGCATCCGGCTTGGCGACCGCGACGATGTCGCGAAACCCGCGGCCGACGACTTCCGTTCCGGTAGGCACCCCTTGCGACAGCCACGCGGTGTACGCGAGCAGGCCGATCATCTCGGCGCTGCCTTGCGGCAGCGCTCGGCCATTCATCGAGCGCACGAAACAATCGTTGATCCGCTGTTCCAGAGACTCGACTCCGCCGGTGCGGCCGCGATATTCCGGAAACATCCCGGTCAGTCCCGCGAGCGGCGCCGCGTATGCGGCTCGCCCCACATCCAGATGGCAACTGACGCAGTTCAGGCCATTGCCGACATTCGCCTTCACGCGCGACTGCGTGTCGGTGAGGACGGCAAGTCCCAGGCGGATCGATGCTCCCAACGGGTCGTCAGGTATCGTATTTGCCGCGGGCGGTTTAAGCGGAACCGGCGGCCGAGCCACCTGTGCAGCGACCGGTGGCGCCGCGCATGCCATGCCAATCACGACCGCCGCCAGTGCGACGACGCGAAGTACCTGCGCGAAGCGAGTAGCGATCAAATCATGCATCACGATTCTCCCGAAAGGTAGGACGCAATCGCCACCGCCAATACTGGGGCGCGTGTGATCTGCGCGAGGCGTTGGGCGCTGATCATCCTGCACGACTCGAATTTCGCCGCGCGCCATGCGGACGAGGTCGTGCACATGCGGTCAGGATCCGTACTTGATCGCGGAGTACCGGATCAGGTCCTTACCTCGCCGCAAATCGCTGCTGCCTTCGACGTTGACGCAGTGTTCTGGCCAACCCCGGAGGAACGCGTCTGCTTATTGTGATCCTGCGGTAAGTTGCCGAAATGGGAAGGCAGCAAAAATGCGGCGACTGAAAAAATCAGCCCCCCGTAGCTACACGGGGGGCTGATTGTTGAAACGTTGCGTCAGATTGCCGCTGCGGTCACGCCATCGGGCCCGGGTTCCGACGGCGATTACGCAGCACCACGACGCCCCAAACCGCGAGCAGCAGGGACAGCGCCCCGAGGGCAATTTCCGAAAGCGTCGGTATCGTCGCGGCGACTTGCGGGGGGCCGATGATCTGACACGCCGCCCCACTGTCCGCCACCACCATGCCAAAGAGACTACTAGGAGCGTGGCCCAATACCAGGTTGGCGGTGGGCCCGATTGCAGTGAATACCTTGACGGCAGGCTGCCAGCTGTCGCCCGCAACCGTTCCTGTCGAAGTGTAGTCTGTGCTGTTGCCGTCAACGGTCAGGCGGAGCTGGCCGCCCGACCACAAACTGCCGCCGCCGTTTTGCGCGAGCGTTGCCTGCTGCCATTCGACGGCCACCTGGTAGGTGGTTCCTGCGACTAAGCCCGTCAGCGTCGTTTGCCAGGACTCTACATAGCCCGGCTGGGAGAGGAACAGACCCATCGTCCCGCCGGAAGTCGAGTTTCCGCTGATGTCGGATACGGTATAGCCGCCCCCGGGCCAAGGCCCGTTGCCGGCGATGATGTCCGGCGAGTTCTGGGCGACGGACCATCCCACGGGCGCTGAACTAACCGCCGGCGCGCCGCCGATCGGTGGGGGATCGATGCAAACCTGCGCAGAGCTTACTTGCGGGACCGCCATCAAGGCGACGACCACCAAGGATCCGCACAAATCCAGCCATTTCTGTTTCATTATTTTCCCCGTGAAATTGACAATTCTCATCGGCGGCTCAACAGCACCCCGTCCCTCGCAAAACAGTAAACGCGTCGACTTGCCTATGTCAAGAACAACCTGTACAGGACCTGTGAATAAATAGCTATCTGTTGTGTTAATCGCACTTCGGAAAGCGGCCATAGTCCTGGCACTGACCAAATCCCGGTCACACCCCAAAAAGTTGGTGAAGCCGGCTCGGGTGGCAGAGTCCCGCCTCGGTGATCAAGCCTGTGAGCAGGCGTGCCGGCGTCACGTCGAACGCGGGGTTGGCGACCGCGGTGCCCGTCGGGGCGATTCCCTTGTCACCGCCGATGTCCAGCACCTCGCTGGCGCTTCGCTCCTCGATCGGAATGCCGTCGCCGTTGGCGAGCTGCCAGTCGATCGTCGGCGAGGGAACGGCCGCGTAGATCGGCACGCCGTTGTCGGCGGCCGCAAGGGCCTTGGCGTAGGTGCCGATCTTGTTGCAGACATCGCCATTGGCAGCCACCCGGTCCGCGCCGACGAGGACGATGTCGACCCGCCGTTGCCGCATCAGCGCCGCGCCGGCGTCGTCGACGATCAGGGTATGCGGCACGCCGTTCGCACGCAGTTCCCAGGTCGTCAACCGCGCGCCCTGAAGACGCGGGCGCGTTTCGCTCACCCACACGTGCACCGCGATGCCGGCGCGGTGCGCAAGGTAAATCGGCGCGGTCGCGGTACCCAGACCCAGCGTTGCCAGCGCCCCGGCGTTGCAGTGGGTGAGGATCTGCACCGGCCGACCTGCTTGCGCAAGCCGCTCGATCAATGGCAATCCGTTTTGTCCGATCGCCCGCGTGAGCGCGATATCTTCGGCCGCGATGGCGTTCGCTTCGCGCCACGCTGCGTCGGCCCGCGCTGTGACCGCAAGTGGCGCCACCGCGCGCCGGCAGCGATCCAGAGCCCAGCGCAGGTTGATCGCGGTCGGTCGCGTCGCCAGAAGCAGCGCGTGAGCTCCGGCCAGCGCCGCGTCGCTGGCATCGGCGCGCAGGGCGAGCGCAAGTCCGTAAGCGGCGCAGGCGCCGATCAGCGGCGCGCCGCGCACCTGCATCGAACGGATCGCGAATGCCGCGGCGTCCACGGTCGCGATGCGCACGAAAACCAGATCGTTCGGCAGCCGAGTCTGGTCGACGATCTCGATTGCCGAGCGTTCGGGCAGCGCGCGCAACGGCGTGAAGTCGAGAACTGTTGAAGGGTCGGGTTGCACGGGCATGACGACTCAGTGGCTGCGGCCGCCGACGGCGATCAGCCGCGCTTGAGAACCTGCACGATGTTGTTGAAATCGTCCGTCCACAGTTTGAGGTCGGGGTTCGGCTCGATCGGCGTCGCGACTTCGCTTATTCCCGGGACCTCGAGTGCGGCCTTGCTGTCGGAGAGCAGCACCCAGTCGCTGAGACTGCCCAGCGGCGCTTCGCCATCATCGATGACCTGCACAACGTGCATACCTTGTGCTTCCGCGAGGCGCTCGACCACGGGAACCAGGTTGAGAAATCGGTTGGTCACGTGGAACGCAATGATGCCGCCGGGCTTCATGTGCTTGCGGTAGATGGCCAGCGCTTCCGCGGTCAGCAGATGGACGGGAATCGCGTCGCTCGAGAATGCGTCGATCGCCAGGACGTCGAACTGTTGCGGCGCCTCGCGCTCAAGCGTGAGTCGCGCATCGCCGAGCGCGGTTTGTATGGTGGCGTCGCTGCTCTTGAGATAGCTGAAATCCCGGTTGGCGATTTCGATGACCTTGGGATTGATGTCGTAGAAGCGGTAGACGTCGCCCTTGCTGCCGTACGTGGCGATGGTACCGGTGCCCAGGCCGATGATGCCGACCTTGATCGGCCGCGTGCTCGGGTGCAACGCTTCGAGCACTCTGCCGATACCCGACGTCTGCGTGTAGTACGTGGTCGGGGTCTGCAAGAGTTCCGGTGCGAGATACTGTGTACCGTGCAATATGGTGCCATGGATCAGCGATCGATGGTGACTGGGTCCGCCTGCTTCGAATTCCTGCACGCGCAGCACGCCATAAAAATTGCGGACCGCCAGCACCGTGTTGCCGTAGAACTCCTTGATCTGCCACACCTGGGTACCCAGCGTGAACAGCAGCGCGGCGATGGCGAGCGTTCCGAATACCGCGTGCGCGCGGCGCATCTGGAAGGCGAGCAGTCCCGCGCAGATCACCAGTCCGAACGCGAGCTCGAAATAAGCCGGGAGGATCAGCGGGGCAACGATGCCGACCAGCGCGGAGCCGAATGCGCCGCCTGCCGAGATCATCAGATAGAAGCGTGTCAGGTAGCGCGGCGATGGCTTCATGCGCGCGAGTTCGCCATGGCAGAACATGCAGGCGAGGAACAGTCCGGTGCAAAACACGCCGATCTGCAGCTCCAGTTGATGGGCGAGACTGCGATCGGCCACCGTCCACCCCATGACGCCGAGCGCGGCGGCGAGCATCGGCGCGAAGATGCCGCGCCGGTACCACCCGCTGCCGTCGAAGCACAGGATAAAGGTCAGCAGGTAGATGGCCAGCGGCAACACCCACAGCAGCGGAATCGCCGAGATGTTCTGGCAGATATGGTTCGACACTGCCAGTAGCAGGAACGAACCCATCGTCGCCAGCGTCGCCCAGAGCAGCTGGCGTCCCAGGGTGGGCGGTCCGCTGTCGGGCGCCTCCGTGGCGGACTCGAGCGGCGCCGCGCCCCTGTGCATCGCCGCGTTGCGCAGGCTGTACCAGCCGCACGCCGCGCACACGATCGCGAACAGCACATATGCCACCGACCAACCCCACGATTGCAGACGCGTCGTCACCCAAGGTTCGAGCGCAAACGGGTAACCGACCAGCGCCAGCATTGACGCCAGATTCGATAGCGCGAACAACCGGTAGGGGCTGCGTCCCGGAAAGCAGCGCGCGAACCACGCCTGCACAAGCGGGCTGGTGGTGGCCAGCAGAAAGTACGGCAGGCCGATCGTTGCGCCCATCAACCCGAGGATGAGCAGCGATGGATTCTCGGTGCCCAGCGGTTTCCACTGAACGCCTGGCACAATCGGCAATGCTGCGCAGCTCGCGAGCAAGAGCAGCACGTGCACGCGAACCTGGGCGCGCGGCGACAGCCGCCGCACGACCAGATCGGCATACGCGTACCCCAGCAGCAACACCGTCTGGAAGAAGACCAGGCACGTCGTCCACACCGCCGCCGAGCCTCCGAACCATGGCAGGATCTGCTTGGCCATTACCGGTTGCACGAGGAATAACAGGAACGCGCTTACAAAGATGGTGACGGCGTAGAGCAGCATCGTGGGGAATGTTGACGACGCGGCGCAGCGAAGCGCGGCAAGCGGGCATTGTACGTGTCGCGCGCGACGGGTGCACGCGACTCAAAGCGGGCGCGCGCAGCGAAGAAATTGCGGTGCGCGACTCACGATCGCTTGAATCAGGTCGCCGGCTTCTGCCTGAAATAATCGAACCGATCGATCGAGCGGACCCTGAGGTCGTGGACATCGATGCCCTGCAGCACACGCAATGGAATCTCGCTGCCAGCTGCGCCGCGACTCCAGAGCTTGCGATAAAAGTCGGGCTGCGAACGCACGCCGTCTCCGCCGACGGCCAGAATGATGTCGCCTTTGCGCATGCCGGCGCGCTCCGCCGGACTGTCGGGCGCGACGCGCACGACGATGAGCCGCCCCTCCACCTCGTCGGCCGACACTCCAAGCCACGGCCGGGCGGGGCCGGCGCGCCGACCAGTTTTGATCAACTCGTCAAGGATGGGCTTGAGTGTTTCGATGGGCACGAACATGTTGCCGGGCGGATGCGGATCGCGTTCGGTCGCGTCGCGCACGATCAGCGAGCCGACGCCGAGCAGCGCGCCGTCGGGGCCGATCAGCGCGGCGCCGCTCCAATTGAGAGTCGGGGGCGAGGTGAAGATCGCCGAATCGAGCATGTATTCCCAGTTTCCCGAGAACACGCGCCGCGACACGACGCTGGCCCGCGTGGCTTCGCTGCGTCCGCCGGAATTGACCACGAGCACCGGGTCCGATTCGGAGAGCTTGCTCGAATCGCCCAACGCCATCGGCGCCACGGCGAGCGGCGTGATTGCCCGCACCAGTCCGAGACCGGTGGCGTGATCGTAGCCGACTACGCGTGCCGGCAAGGTCCTGCCTCGGTCGTCGACGATCCTGACCTCGTCGGCTTCGACGAGCAGGTAGCCGATGGTCAAGACCAGCCCGTCCTTGCCGATGACGATGCCGCTGCCTTCGCGCTCGGCGCCGAGCGTGGCACTGCTGCGCGCGCCAGGCAGGGCGCGGGTCTCGATGCGCACGATCGCCGCGAAGAACGCGTCGGGATCGGCAACGGGTGAAGCGGATTTGTCGGGGGCGTCGGCCGCCGCGACCGCCGACGAGGAGCAGGCGAGCGTGAACACGACGAGGCAATCGAGTACCAAGCGTGCAAGCCTCGCGCCGGTGGACCGAGCAATCATGACGACCTCCCGGAGTAAAGCGCGGATCTGTCGCGCACCGCGTAACGCAACTATAGCGCGATCCTCTGGTATCGCAAGCCGCGGGTAAGCGCGGCGTCGCGACTCCCGCGCCGAGCTATAATGCGAAAAAAACGCAACGACCAGTGAGGAGTTACTTGAAGACCAGCGCAGTCGGCCCGGCAGATCTTGCGCGCTCGGTGCTTGCTGTTCCACCGCTTGCGCGCAATCGTGACCTGACGCTCAATCCCGGGGCGAACGCTGCGCTGATCCGGCACCTGGAGGCGGGCGGAGTGTCGACGCTGCTCTATGGCGGCAACGCCAACCTGTACAACGTCGGTCTCTACGAATACGGGGCAATTCTCGATCTGCTCGAGCAGAGCGCGGCAGCCGAGAGCTGGATCATCCCGTCCGCTGGGCCCGATTTCGGTAAGCTGCTCGATCAGGCGCGGCTGCTGCGCACGCGCGCCTTTCCGACCGCGATGGTGTTGCCGCAAGCCTTTCCCGCGACACCCGACGGCTGCGAAAAAGCCATCCGCATGTTTGCCGAGAGTTATGGACGCAAGGTCATTGTCTATATCAAGGCCGAGAATTACCTGACGCCCACGCACATCGGTCGCATGGTCGACGCGGGAATCATCGCCGCCATCAAGTATGCGGTAGTGCGCGACGATCCCGCGGACGATCCGCTCCTGCGCACGATCCTCGAGCGCATCGATCCGAAACTCGTCGTCAGCGGCATCGGCGAGCGGCCGGCGGTGGCGCATCTGCGCGCTTTTAAGCTTGCGGCGTTCACGTCGGGTTCGGTGTGCGTTGCCCCACGCGGTTCCGCGCGCATGCTCGCCGCGTTGCAGGCCGGTGACTACGCCACCGCCGAAGTATTGCGCGCCGCATACTTGCCGCTGGAGGACCTGCGCGATACACATTCGCCGATTCGCGTGCTCCACGACGCGGTGACGCTATCCGGTCTCGCCGACATGGGACCGATGCTGCCGCAACTCTCCAACATCGATGCCGCGCATCACGCCGCGATCCGCGCGGCCGCGCAGGCATTGCTCGCCCACGACCGGGGACTTTCATGACCACTCGCCGCAAGACGCCCGAACAGCTTCGCTCGCATCGCTGGTACGGCAACAACGACATGCGCTCGTTCGGACATCATTCGCGCACTTCGCAGATGGGCTATTCGCGCGCCGATTACCTCGGCAAGCCGATCATCGCCATCCTCAATACCTGGAGCGATATCAACTCCTGTCACCAGCATTTTAGGCAGCGCGCCGAGGAAGTGAAGCGCGGCGTGTTGCAGATGGGGGGATTCCCGCTGGAAATGCCCGCGATCGCACTCGCCGAGGTGTTTCAGAAGCCGACGACCATGCTCTACCGCAATCTGCTGGCGCTGGAAACCGAGGAACTGCTGCGCTCCTACCCTGCCGACGGCGCGGTGCTGATGGGTGGCTGCGACAAGACCACTCCGGCGATGCTGATGGGAGCGCTCAGCATGAACTTGCCGACGATTTTCCTGCCGGCCGGGCCGATGCTCAACGGCAAGTGGCGCAATCAGCCGCTGGGCAGCGGTTCCGACGTCTGGAAATTCTGGGCCGAGAAACGCGCCGGCAACATCACCGACCAGCAATGGCTGGAAATCGAGGATGGCATTGCCCGTTCTCCCGGGCACTGCATGACCATGGGCACCGCATCGACCATGACGTCGGCTGCCGAGGCGATGGGCTTCACGCTGCCCGGCGCGGTTTCGATTCCCGCTGCCGATTCGCGGCATGCGCGCATGGCCACCGAGACCGGCCGGCGCATCGTCGACATGGTTTGGGAAGATTTGAAACCGCGCGATTTTGTGACCGCCGCCAGCGTTGATAACGCCATCACCACGGTGCTTGCGCTTGGCGGCTCGACCAACGCCGTCGTGCACCTGATCGCGGTCGCGCGTCGCGCGGGCGTGGACTTGTCGCTCGAACGTTTCGACGAGCTCTCGCGCCGTACGCCGTTGATCGCCAATATCCGACCGGCCGGCAAATACCTGATGGAGGACTTCTTCTACGCCGGAGGACTGCGCGCCCTGCTCGTCGAAATCAGCGACTTGCTCGCGCTCGACGCGCGCACCGTCAATGGCCTCACGCTGGGCGAGAACATCGCCGGCGCCGAAGTCTTCAATCACGACGTGATCCTGCCGCGCGACAAGGCGCTGGTGGCGAACGGCAGCCTGGCCGTGCTGCGCGGCAACCTCGCGCCCAACGGCGCAGTGATCAAGCCGGCCGCCGCCGAGGCGCACCTGCACAAGCACACCGGTCCGGCGGTAGTGTTCGCGGACTACAACGATATGGCCGCGCGGATCGACGATCCCGCACTTCCTGTCACCAAGGACTCGGTACTGGTGCTGCAGAACGCCGGTCCGCTGGGCGCGCCGGGAATGCCTGAATGGGGCCAGCTGCCGATACCGAAGAAGATTCTCGCGCAGGGTGTGCGCGACATGGTGCGCATCTCGGACGCGCGCATGAGCGGGACTAGTTATGGCGCATGCGTGCTCCACGTCGCCCCCGAATCGTTTGCCGGCGGTCCGCTGGCTTTCGTGCGCGACGGCGACCTGATCGAGCTTGACGTTGCCGCGCGCAAGATCGAGCTGAAGGTGAGCGACGCGGAACTGGCGAGCCGTCGCGCAGCGTGGAAACAGCCCGCGCCGAAATTCGAGCGCGGCTACGGTGCCCTCTACCAGCAACACATCACGCAGGCTGACCAGGGTTGTGATTTCGATTTCCTCGAAGGCACGGCGCCGACGGCGGAACCGGAAATACATTGAGCTCCCTACCCCGGCAGGGGTCGGATTGCGCCAACGGGCGTTTATGAGAAATGTTCGGCCACACCGCCTGATTCAACTCGTTGCTGCGATCATGCAGGCTGGCGGCTGTCAGGCCGACGAAGCGCAGACGATTGCGCGCCGGCTCGTCGATTCGAACCTCGTCGGACACGATTCGCATGGCGTGATCCGCGTCGGCAAGTATCTCGAGTGGATGCGCGCCGGCTGGGTGAAGGCTAACCAGGCGCCGAGCATCGTCTTCGAAAGCGACACGATCGCGATCATCGACGGCAATCGCGGCTTCGGGCAGGTGGTCGGCGAGTTTGCCGGCAAGATCGGGACCGCGAAGGCCGCCAAGTCGGGGATCGCCATGGTCGGCCTGCGCAACTGCGGGCACCTGGGCCGCGTGGGCGAGTGGGCCGAGCTTGCCGCCGAAGCGGGTCAGGTGTCGCTGCATTTTCTCAACACGTCCGGAGCGCAACGGGTCGCCCCTTTCGGCGGCAGCGATCGCCGGCTGTCGACCAATCCGATCACCATCGGCGTGCCGCTGGTCGGTGCCGAACCGATCATTCTCGACGTCACCACGTCGATGGTCGCCGAAGGCAAGCTGTTCGTCGCCAGCAACAAGGGCGAGCAGGTCCCTGCCGGTTGGATCATCGACAAGAATTGCCAGCCGACCACCGATCCCAAGGCGTTCTACGACGGCGGCGCGCTACTCACCGTCGGCGCGCACAAGGGCTCGGGGCTGTCGATCGTCGTCGACCTGCTTGCCGGCGCGATTTCCACCGGCAAGAGTTCCGATCCCGAGGACACGGTGCTGCGCAATAACATGTTGTCGATCTACATTGCGCCCGATGTGTACGACAGCGACGGCGCGGTCGCGCGCGAGGCCGCGCGTTTTATCGAATGGGTCAAGGCGTCGCCACCCGCGATGCCTGGGCAGGCGGTGCTCATGCCGGGCGAGATCGAGCGGATGACCCGGGCGCGCAGATCCGTGGATGGCGTCGCTCTCGACGACAAGACCCTCGCAGATCTCGTTGTCGCGGCGGAGTCGACCGGTATCGCCGCGGCGGCCGCAACCAAAATGCTCGGCGCCTAGAACGCAACGATATTTGTCAGGAGATATCGCATGCAGCTGATGAATCGGTGGTTGATGGTGGCGGGCGCGCTCGCGATGGCTTGCGCCTCGACGGGCGCGCTGGCGCAGGCATGGCCGAGCAAGCCGATCAAATATGTTGTGCCTTTTGCCCCCGGCGGCACCACCGACATACTGGCGCGCACAGTTGGCGAAAAGTTGTCGATCGCGCTTGGCCAGCCCGTCGTCGTCGAGAACAAGCCCGGCGCCGGCGGCGGGGTGGGCGCCGATTTCACCGCGAAGGCGACGCCCGATGGCTATACGATCATGGGCGGTACCATCAGCACGCACGCAATCAACGCGTCGCTGTATTCGAGCCTGCCCTACGATCCGGTTAAGGACTTTGCCGCGATCACCATGATCGCGCGGGTTCCCAATCTGCTGGTGATCAACCCCGGCATACCAGCGAAGAATGTCGCCGAACTCATCGCGCTGATAAAGGCCAACCCCGGCAAGTACACCTTTGCGTCCAGCGGGAATGGCACCTCGCAGCATCTTTCCGGAGAACTGTTCAAGTCGATGGCCGGCGTGGACATGCAGCACATTCCGTACAAGGGCAGCCCGCCGGCGCTGCAGGATGTCGTGGGTGGACAGGTGTCGATGACTTTCGACAACATCACCACTGCCTGGCCGCTTGCCAAGGCCGGCAAGCTGCACGCGCTCGCGGTGACGACCGCCAAGCGTTCGGCGGTTGCGCCGGAGGTGCCGACGCTGGCCGAATCGGGACTTCCAGGGTTTGAAATCGGGTCGTGGCAGGGGGTGTTCGCGCCGGCAGGTACGCCTCCCGAAATCGTCAAGCGCCTCAACGCGGAGATCGTGAAAATACTGAACACGCCCGAGGTCCGGGAAAAACTGATCGCGCTGGGCGCCGAGCCGGTCGGCGACACACCCGAGCAGTTTTCTGCGTATGTGAAGACCGAGGTCGGGAAATGGTCGGACGTCGTCAAGAAGTCCGGCGCCAAAGTCGACTGACCTTGGATTGACACCTCGGTCGTGTCTGAACTGCTGCCCGGATTTGTAGCACAACGCATTTCCGTCACCGACGCGGACATTCATGTTCTGACCGGCGGCAGCGGGCCACCGTTGCTGCTCCTGCACGGCTATCCGCAAACGCACGCGATGTGGCATCGCATGGCGCCGCAATTGGCCGAGCGATTCACCGTCGTCTGTCCCGACCTGCGCGGCTATGGCGACTCTGCGAAGCCCGAGGGCGGTGCCGGGCATGTCAACTATTCCAAGCGCGCGATGGCCCGGGATCAGGTCGAGGTCATGCGCGCGCTCGGTTTCGAACGCTTCGACGTGGCAGGCCATGATCGCGGCGGCCGCGTCGCGCACCGCATGGCACTTGATCATCCGGGTAGCGTTCGACGGCTCGCGGTACTCGACATCGCGCCAACGCGGCTCATGTTCGCGCAGACCAACCAGGCTTTCGCGACGGCGTATTACCACTGGTTCTTCCTGATCCAGCCCTTCGACCTGCCCGAAAGGCTGATCGGTGCCGATCCGCGGTTCTTCCTGCGCTGGACGCTCGGCGGCTGGGGCTCGAAGCTGGACCATTTCGACCCGCGCGCGCTCGCCGAATATGAACGTTGCTTCGCCAATCCGGCGACCATCCAAGCCACGTGCGAGGACTATCGAGCCGCCGCGTCGATCGATCTCGACCACGACCAGGGCGACGCGCACAGCAAGCTTGCCTGTCCGTTGCTCGTCATCTGGGGCGCCAAGGGTGTGGTGCAGCGACTCTTCCATCCGCTGGCGGATTGGAAGGGCGTTGCCGACGACGTGCGCGGAGGGGCGCTGCCAGCTGGACACTACCTTCCCGAGGAAGCGCCGGCGCCGACGCTGGCTGCGCTCCAAAAGTTCTTCAGCGATTCGCCGAGATAGCTGATGAGAAGGTCACCAAGGCGAGGACATGGCCAGGATGACCACCGGCGTCACGCGCGGGTCGGTGGAGGATCTTGAACTCTCCAACACGCCGATATTCGTGAACGGCATCGCCATCACCGTGGAACTCTTCTCCATCGCGCCGTGCTCGGAATCGCACTCGGGATCTGTGTGCCTGGGCGCGCACCTTCGGACCGAAGTGGCTGCGACCTCCGGTCTCGGCCTACGTCGACGAAGCTGCCTAATCTGGTAAAATCGACGACTTGGCCAAGTAGCTCAGTTGGTAGAGCAGCGGACTGAAAATCCGTGTGTCGGTGGTTCAATTCCGCCCTTGGCCACCAAATACTTTGCGCGCTTCGATGCTTGTTTTCAGACGCAAGTCCTTGTGTCGATGACATGAACAGTCGCGTCGGGGAGCCCACTGGTACGCTCAAGTACTACCAAGTTCTCGAAGGCCAATTTCGGGGTTACACCGGGGTGCAGGCGCGAAATGCCGACGGCCATGGGCCTAGTTGGTGTGATCCGAACGCGAACCGGCTTTCCGTCAGTTTGCAGGCATGTGGTGCTACAGAGGAGCACCGCTTGAGCCCCAGGCGCTAAGCCGTGGACGGGACCGTGGGAACCAATCATAGGCGCCGACCGCTCACGAAACCAGGGGAAGTCCACCGCTCCGCTGCCGCGAAAAAGTCCAATATTTCACGCCCGAGAATCTCTTCCTCGGTGTTGAAATGCGCCATGATCGACATGTGATTGTGGTGCGCGAGGCGCAAATAGCGCGGCGCCTTGCCGCGCGCAACGGCGATGTTGTGCGCGAGTTCCAGTCCATAAACATCCAGAAGCGGGTTCTCGAATTCCGCGTTGACGATGAACACCGGCAGCTCGCTAGCCGCGCCGAAGTTGCCTGGCGAGCGCTCGTCGTAGCGCGCAACGTCGTCGCCGAAATACGCCTTGACGCCGGACGCGTTCGGGTTTTCCGGCGCCTGATCGGCGCGCAGGCGGGCCGAGATCAGCACGATCGCGGTGGCATATTCGCCCAGATACCCGGGCAACGGATCGTAAGCGTAGCTCGCGACATGCGTGCCTCCGGCCGAGTGTCCTATCAACAGCAGCCGCGAAGGGTCGCCGCCAAAGCGCGCGACGTTCTCCCGCAACCAGGCCACCGCGAGTGCGACGTCCACCGCGCCGGCCGGATAGCTTGCTTCCGGCGCGAGGCGGTATTCGACATTGATACCTAAGTAACCCTGCCGGGCGAACCAGTAGAGTACGTTGTCGTAAATCTCGGTACTGGTGCACTTGTCGCCGCGGACGAAGGCGCCGCCATGCACGAAAACGACGACGGGCGCGCCGATGACGCCTTCCGGCCGGAACACGTCGAGCACCTGCCGGGGATGCGCGCCGTAGGCGCAATTGCGGCTGACGGTGATCGCGTCCTTCGGTGCCGTGACCAACAGCGGCGCGTACGCGGCCTTCACCCGGTCACTGTGCGCACGAATATTGGTCGCCCAGATCGGGCCGATCTCGGCCATGGTTGCCTGCACCGCGCGCGGCGCGCCGGCCAGCGGCAGCGCGTGTTTCATGCGTTCGGTAAGACGCAGCGGCGGTAGGTCCTCCGCGCGCCGGCGTCGCGTTCAATCACGATGCGCGACCGCCTCGATCTCGATCAGCCATTCGGCGCGGGCGAGCGACTTGACAACCAGCAGCGTCGACGCCGGACGCGCAGCGCCGAGAAACTCGCTGCGTATCGGTCCCAGTTCCTTGAGGTCGGCCGAGTCGAGCAGAAACGTGGTGACTTTGACCAGGTGATTTGCATCCATGTTCGCCGTCTTCAGCACGGCGGCGAGATTGGCCAGCGCCGCGCGCGCCTGCCCGGCAAAGCCGCTGGCTAGCGCGCCGTCGGGCAACAGTCCGATCTGCCCCGAGACATGGAGCCACGTTCCGCCCGCCGGAGTCGCGATGCCGTGCGAGTAAGCGCCCACGGGCGCGGCGATGTCGGAAGGGTTCAGTCTGAGGCTGGTCATGGCGGCAAATCTCCTCGAAGGCAAGCGGCACTTACAGCGTAACGACGGGTGCCTGACCGCCGGTTGGCGAACGCATCGATTCGATGATGGCGCGCATGTGCTCGATTGTCGCCAAGCGCGGATTCATCCGCACTTGCCCGCTTTTCATCGCCGCCTGGGCCAGTTTTTCGCGCGCTTCGGCGTCGGGCACGAAGCCATCGAGGCCGAGGTCGAGATCGAGCGCCACGCGCAATCGCGCCACGCCTTCGGCGGCGGATTTCGCGCCGAATGCGGCGGCAATGGTGGCCGCCTTGTGCCCCATCGCCGCCTCGTTATACGCGGTGACGGCGGGCAACGCCAGCGCGTTGGCCAGTCCATGCGCTACGTGATGCAACGCGCCCAGCGGCGCCGCGAGCGCATGCGCGAGACCGAGGTTCGCGCTGTTGAACGCGATTGCCGCCTGGCAGGAAGCGATCAGGCACCAGCCGCGCGCAGCGGTGTTGCCGGGCTCCCGGTAGGCGACCGGCAGCCACTGGCCAAGCAACCGCAGTGCCGACTCGGCATAGGGATCCGACATCGCCGATGCCGCCTTCGACACGTACGCTTCCACCGCGTGGGTCACTGCATCGTAGCCCGACGCTGCAGTCACCCGTGCGGGCGCAGACACCGAGAGTAGTGCATCGAGCAGCGCGATCTGCGGCGTCATTTCCGGCGAGCGAAAAATGAGCTTGAGCTCTGAGTTCGCCTTGCCGGCGATCGCCGACTCGGACACTTCGCTGCCGGTGCCTGCCGTGGTTGGCACTGCGATCAGCCAACTCGAATGCGGCTGGTGCACCTTGCCGAAGCCGGCGATCGCTTCCGCAGGTCCGGGATTGGCAAGCAGCAGTCGCGCGATCTTCGCGGTGTCCATGGCCGAGCCGCCGCCCACGGCGACGACCAGGTCCGGATTCGCCGCCGCCAGCGTCGCGGCGCAGGCCTCGACGCTCGCCGTGTCCGGCTCGTGCCCGGGCACGAAATGAAACGCCGGTTCTGCGCTTCCCGCAATGCGCAACAGCGCCGCGACGCGCGCGGCGAGCTCCCCAGACTGGAAATACGCGTCCATGACCACAGCCGGGCGCACGCTGCCGCATTCCGTGGCCAGGTCGGCAAGCTTATCGATCGCATTTGGTGCGCAGATCACGCGGCGATTCGAATGCACGAATGTAAAGGACTGGGACGCTTCCTGCATGACCGCTCCTGACTCCTGGATTTTGAATGCGCCGCGCCGGCCCGGATCGGCAACGCAACGACAATAGTGGACGCAAAACTCAACTGATGTCCATCACCACGCTCTTGTGCTGCAGATAGGCGTCCATGCCTTCGACGCCAAGTTCGCGGCCGTAGCCGCTTTGCTTGTAGCCGCCGAACGGCATTTCGATGCCGATCACCGCCGGCGTGTTCACAGAGACGGTCCCAGCCTCGATTTTCGCGGCAAGCTGATGCGCACGCGAGAGCGAGCGCGTCCATACCGTCGCAGCCAGGCCGTACGCGGAGTCGTTGGCGGTCATAATCGCGGCGTCGAGGTCCTTGACG
>JBDTLK010000078.1:0-16086 GCA_039934835.1 Edaphobacterium sp. (SeqCode)
GAGACTTTCCGACACAAGTGTCAAAACAATGTTCAGGCAACGCTGAGACTTACCCCGTTACCTGTTGGTTTCCAGCTGCATAGCAAATCTGGCGCTCGGGCGCTTTGGCGAGGCAATCGGAGCCTGCGAGAAAGTAGCCTCGTTGGACGATTCTTGGGGCGGAGGCAGCTCGCCTCATATCTATCTCGTCGCCGCGTACGCCCTGCAACAGAACGACGGAAGGGCCGCATCCGAAAAATCGAAGCTACTAATGCAGCGACCTGGTTTCTCCATCGCTGACTACAAGGCCCTTCGTATTTCCGACGCGCCCGCCTATCAGCAACAAGCCGAAACCCATCTCTTCGCGGGTCTGCGCAAGGCGGGAATCCCGGAGAATTAGCCCCCCGTGCCGAAGCGTACGACCGCTTCTGGTCGGTTGCTGTAGGCCGGCGATTTCCCTCAGATGTCCGCTGCCAGTCGAGCTACCGACCTTCGCGCTGACGTGCCTGAACGACTCTTGTGGGTCGAGTGAAGCTCACGAAATCCTGACACCGCGATCGTTGCGGATAGCGGTCTTTGCGGTCGGATGTCGGTGGACGCCATTCACGCGGCCCGCGGCGGTTGATCCACTGCAGTCGGCGCTCATGCGTCGGTCGTCGCGCAAGCGACCGATGGTCCCAGCTTTTCCTTGGCGATCGCGATCTGCGCGATGTCCGGAAACGCGATGCCATTCTTGAGCGCAGTGATCTCGGCGAGGATCGAGATCGCGATTTCGGGCGGCGTGCGGCTGCCGATGTACAGGCCTATGGGCCCGTGCAGGCGCGCAATCTGCGCCGGCGTGAGATCGAATTCCTCGAGCCGCTTGCGGCGCTTGGTGTTATTGGCGCGCGAGCCGAGCGCGCCAACGTAAAACGCCGGCGACTTCAATGCCTCCATCAGCGCCAGGTCGTCGAGCTTGGGATCGTGCGTCAACGCGACTACCGCGCAGCGCTCGTCGAGCTTCATCTCGACGACGGTGTCGTCGGGCATGGTGCGTACAAGTTTGACGTTCGGCACGTCCCAGGTATCGGTGTACTCTTCGCGCGGATCGCAGACGGTGACCTGGTAGTCGAGGCCGACCGCAATTTGCGCCAGGTACTTTGACAGCTGGCCTGCGCCGATCACCAGCATGCGATAGCGCGGGCCATGCACCGTGGTCAGCACTTCGCCGTCGAATTGCAGGTTGTCGGCGGCACGCGCGGGCGCGAGAGTCACACCAGCCGTTCCAAGCTCGAACCGGCGCGCAACCAGCCTTCCCTGTTCAACCTGCGCGAGCAATTCGGCGATGCGGCTTTGCGCGCTCACGGGCTCGAGCACGAGCTGGATCGTGCCGCCGCATGGCAGTCCGAATTTGCGCGCATCCTCGGCGGAGACGCCATAGGTAACTGCCTGCGGCTGCTTTACATAGGCGCCCTCGCGGCGCGAACGCTCGACGATGTCGTCCTCGATGCAGCCGCCCGACACCGAACCGACCACCTGGCCGTCATCGCGCACCGCGAGCATCGCGCCGGGCGGCCGCGGCGACGATCCCCACGTGCGTACCACCGTCACCAGAAGCACGCGCCTCCCTTCGGCCTGCCATTGCGCGCTCTTGCGCAGCACTTCGAGATCGACGCTATCCATGATTCAATTTCGCTCAGCAATTAGACGATTGGAACCTGCGAATGCGTTGCCACGCTCAGGCGGGCCGCGTCAGCCAGTAGACGGCCATCACGACAATGATTGCAATCGCCGCGCCCAGCCGGAGCCACATGGTGTTGAGCGCCTTCTTCACTACTTTGGGCGGTGGCGCATCCGCGCTCGTGCTCGCGCGCGCGCCCGCGCCGGGGCTACCCCCAAGATGCTCCACCAGGCGACCAAAGAAGTCATCGGCGACCTTGGCGGCGGCGCCGTCGACCAGCCGCGAGCCGATCTGCGCCAGCTTGCCGCCAACTTGCGCACTGGCCTGGTAGTCGATGCGCGTGCCCCCGCCCTCGGGCGACAGTTGCACCTTGGCGTTGCCGTTGGCGAAACCCGCGGCACCGCCCTGCCCGTCGAAAGTAATGGTGTACGACTTGGGTGGCACGATGTCGGACAGCACGATACGCCCGTTGAATTTGGCCGACACCGGACCCACGCGCGCTGTCATCGCGACCTTGTACTCGTTATCCGCGACGCGCTCGATCGACTCGCAACCCGCGATGCATGCCTTGAGCACCTCCGGGTCGTTGAGCGCGCGCCAGGTTGCATCGACGCTGGCGGGAACGACGCGACTGCTGCTCATTTCCATGGCCGTGCCTTTCGAAGGGGTGTCACGCGACCCTGGGCAGTAACTGCGCCCGCCCACGGCCACGCACGTTCGAGCGGCGCGCAAAGGCGCCCGCCAACTGCTTCAGGCTTTCCAGATTATGCACCGGCAGGAATTCATCGACATACGGCAACATGGTACGAATGCCGGCCGGGCGCGCCTCGAAGCCTTCGTAGCGCAATAGCGGGTTCAGCCAGATCAGGCGCCGGCAGGACTTGGCGAGCCGCTCCATTTCCGGACCAAGGTCGTCGCTCGTCTCGCTGTCGAGTCCGTCGGTGATCAGCAGCACGATTGCACCCTGCCCCAGCAGGCGGCGCGACCAGCGCCGATTGAACTCCGCGAGGCAGGCGCCGATGCGCGTCCCGCCGGCCCAATCCGACACCGATGCGCTGACCCGCGCGATTGCCACGTCGACGTCACGATGGCGCATATGGCGGGTGATGTTGGTCAGGCGCGTGCCGAACAGCAGAACATGAACCCGGTCGCGGTCGTTGGTGATCGCGTGCAGGAAGAAGAGGAGCATGCGCGAATAGCGATCCATCGACCCGGAAATGTCGCACAGCACGACCAGTGGTGGCCGCCGGCGTCGGCGTTTACGCCATTGCAATGGCACCACCACACCGCGTGCCGACGCCATTGCGCGCAGCGTCGCGCGCAGGTCGACCAGCGTGCCGCGATCCGCGGCCTTGGTACGCCGCGTCGGCAACTCGGGCAGCGGCAGCCGCAGTCGCGCGATCATCGCCTTGACCTGCGCCAGCTCGTCAACGCCCATCGATTCGAAATCCTTGCCTTGAAGGACTTCGGCCGGAGAAAACGTCAGCGCCGCGTCGAGATCGACTTCCTGTTCGCCCGCTTCGGTCAGCCCCCGCGGATCGCGCGGCGCCAGCGCCTCGGCCAGTCGCGATGGCAACGGCGCCTCGGCGCTGTCGCGCGGCACCCGGCCATGTACCTTCGGCAGGAGCATCTGGAGCATACGTTCCAGCAGGCGCGGATTGCGCCAGAAGAGTTCGAAAGCCTGATCGAAAAGCGTCTGCTGCTCGTGGCGCTCGATGAGCACCGATTCGAGCGCTGACCGAAAGTCCTCGCGGTTTTCGACCCCGACCGCTTCCACCGCTTCGAGCGCGGCGATTACTTTCGCCGGTCCCACCGGCAGGCCCGCCACGCGCAGCACGCGCGCGAAATGCATGATGTTCTCGGCCAGGCGTTCGCGGCCGAAAATGGTGGCTGCCGGAGCGGTCACTGGAGACCTGCGCGCTGCGCGCTCCGGCTCGTTGGGTAACTCGGCGCTCCGAACGGCCCGGGGGCGCTCATGCCGCCAGTGCCGCTGCTTCCGCCCGCGCCTCGTCGACCAGGCGAATCGCGATCTCCGGCGTGATCGCGCCGATATCATCCTGGTACTTGAGCAACGCGCCCAGGGTGTTCGACACGATTTCCGGATCGAGCGACATGCGATCGAGCGCAACTAGCGCCTCGGCCCAGTCGAGCGTCTCGGCAATGCCGGGCGACTTGAACAGGTCCATCGCGCGCAGGCGCTGAGTGAAGGCGACAACCTCCTTCGCCAACCGTGCGCTGGCACCCGGTACTTTGCGCTGCACGATCGCCAGCTCGCGTTTCGCGTCCGGGTAGTCGACCCAGTGATACAGACAGCGCCGCTTGATCGCATCGTGAATTTCGCGCGTGCGATTGGACGTGATGACGACGATCGGCGGCTCTGTGCCCTTGACCGCGCCCAATTCGGGAATCGTGATCTGGTATTCGGCCAACACTTCCAGCAGGTACGCTTCGAACGGCTCATCGGTGCGATCAAGTTCGTCGATGAGCAAAATCGGCGCGATGCCGTCCTCGGGCTTGAGCGCCTGCAGCAGCGGCCGCCGTATCAGGAAGCGTTCGGCGAAGATGTCGGTGGCCAGCGACTCTCGATCGACCGCGCCCTGCGCCTCGGCGAGGCGAATCTCGATCATCTGCCGCGGGTAGTTCCACTCGTAGACCGCCGATGCGGTATCGAGGCCCTCGTAGCATTGCAGGCGGACCAGCGGGCGCCCAAGCGAGCGCGACAATACCTTGGCGATCTCCGTCTTGCCGACGCCCGCCTCGCCTTCGAGGAACAGCGGCCGGCGCAGCTTGAGCGCGAGGAACACGCTGGTGGCAAGGCGACGGTCAGTGAAGTAATCGTGCTGCTCGAGCAGCGCCACGACGGCATCGACATTGGCGGGAAGCGCGACGGTGGGCATGGGCGGCGGCATTGAAGCAGAAGGAATGCCGATTATAACGTTCCGGCGCAGTGCGGGCGTGGCGAGCGCCATGGCTGCGCGTCCGGTCTATTGCAGGAACTTGACCTGCTGGACATCCGGAAAACAGCCGGTGTCGCGCGCCGCGATCTGGAAGACCAGAAACTGGTTGAGCATCTCGCGAGTAGGCGGTTCCTCGGGTGCAACGCGCGCGTCGGTGACGACGACGCGCTTGAAGCCCGCATAGCGCCCGGACTTGTCCTTCACGTTGAATTCGGCGCAAATGCCGTTGCGCTTGGGCGAAAGCTGCACGTTGCGCGTCTGCAGCGACTCCGGCTCGCGCACGTACTGACGCAATCGCTCGAAATATTGCATGATGGTTCGGGTCTCCGCCGCGAGTTTTTCGTCGGCGTCATTCTTCAGTTTTGTATATGCGGCGTCGGATGCGGCAGCCTTCGCGAGACCGGCATCGCGCACAGCGTTTTCCCGCTCGATACGCGTGCTCGCCTCCGCCGTTGCCTGGTCGCGCATGCGCCGATCTTTTTCGCGCTCCTCAGCAAGCGACTCGGCGATCGCTTTTTGCATTGCGGCCTCGCGCACGAGGCGTGCCTGCTCCTGCTGCTCAGCGGACTTGCCACAGCCGCCCAGCAGCGCAACCAGCGACCACGCAGCGATCAGCGGCAGAACATTCTTCACAGTCAGCGCTCCGATGCAGCTGCCACTCTATCCAAGCGCGCCGGACTTGGCTAGGCGGTTGGAGCGCCACGCTGTGCAGGCACGTGCTAGTGGAAGTCGCGCGAGCGCGCCAGCAGGTTGCCGAGCAGCACGGTCTGGTCGTGCAGGCGGCCGGCGATCAGATGCACGACCTCGCCTTCGCGCTCCAGCGTGCCGTAGACCGTCAGCAGCGACGAGCGCAGCAGTTCCTTGCGCTGCCGCTCCGCCAGATCGCGCCACACGATGACGTTGACCATGCCGGTCTCGTCCTCGAGCGTGACGAAGGTGACGCCGCTGGCCGTCCCCGGGCGCTGCCTGCCGGTCACCAGCCCGGTGACGCGCGCGATGCGTCCGTGCGGCAATGACTTCAGCTCTACCGCGCTGGACATCCGTTGCCGCTTGAGCCGTTCGCGCAACAGCGCCAGCGGATGGCGGCCGAGCGAGAGTCCCAGACTGCTGTAGTCGGCGACGATGTCTTCGCCTTCGGTTGGCGCTGCGAGCAACGGCTGCGTTTCGGCGATCGGCGCTTCCGCAAGGAGCGGCGAGGCACGTTCGATGCCGCTCACGTCCCAGATGGCGTTGCGCCGATGCCCGCTCAATCCAGCCAGCGCGCCGGCGGCGGCGAGTGCCTGCATATCATGGGCGTTGAGGTTGGCGCGCTGCGCCAGATCGGCAACGCTGGCGAAGGCGCTTTGGCGGCGCGCAGTGACGAGACGTTCGGCGCCGGCGTTGGAGAGGCCTTTGACCAGGCAGAGGCCGAGGCGCAGAGCGGGTTGAATGGATGTCGAATGACACTGGGTCCCCGCAACCCTGCCCTCGCGAAAGCGGGGGGCGGGGACGACGGCGTGACCTTGGGTCCCCGCCTGCGCGGGGACGACGGCACAAACTTGGGTCCCGGCCTCCGCCGGGACAACCGTGAAGATGGCTTCTTCGAGGGTGCATTCGTGCTCGCTGATACCGGCATCGGCCGGGAGGATGACTCCCCCGTGCTTGCGCAGATCCTGCGTCAGTTGCGACGGCGAATAGAAGCCCATCGGTTGCGCATTGAGCAGCGCGCAGGTGAAGGCTGCCGGCTCGTAGCACTTGAGCCACGCCGAGATGTACACCAGCAACGCAAAGCTCGCCGAATGCGATTCCGGGAAGCCGTATTCGCCGAAGCCGAGAATCTGTTTGTAGATCTGCTGCGCGAAGGCGTCGTCATAGCCGTTCGCGCGCATGCCATCGCGCAGGCGCTGCTCGAAAGGCTCGAGGCCGCCCTTACGCTTCCACGCCGCCATCGACCGGCGCAGCTGGTCGGATTCGCCGGGCGTAAAACCGGCAGCCACGACGGCAAGCTGCATCACCTGTTCCTGGAAGATCGCCACCCCAAGTGTGCGCTCGAGCACACTGCGCACTTCTTCACTCGGATAGGTGACCGGTTCGAGTCCCTGCCGCCGCCGCAGATACGGATGCACCATGCCGCCCTGGATCGGACCGGGCCGGACGATCGCGACCTCGATCACCAGGTCGTAATAGTTCCTGGGCTTGAGCCGGGGCAGCATCGACATCTGTGCGCGCGATTCGATCTGGAACACGCCGACGGTGTCGCCGTGGCCGATCATGTCGTACACGGCAGGGTCTTCGAGCGGCACATCGGTCAGCGCGAACGGTCTTCCATAGCGCGCGGACAACAAGTCCAGTGCCTTGCGGATGGCGGTGAGCATGCCCAGCGCAAGGACGTCGACCTTGAGCAGGCCCAGTGCGTCGAGATCGTCCTTGTCCCACTCGATCACCGTGCGCTCGGGCATCGCGGCATTTTCCACCGGCACCAGTTGCGACAGGGCCCCGCGCGAAATAACGAAGCCGCCGGTGTGCTGCGACAGGTGCCGCGGGAAACCGAGCAGCTCGGTCACCCGATCGAAGAGCTGGCGCATCACCGGGCTCGATGCCTGGAAGCCGGCTTCGGCGAGCCGCCGCGGCAATTCCTCGCGGTCGTCCCACCACGCCATCGACTTCGCCAGCCTGTCCACCTGTCCAAGATCGAGGCCGAGCGCCTTGCCGACGTCGCGCAGCGCGGAGCGCGGCCGGTAGCAGATCACCGTCGCGGTCAGTGCCGCGCGCTCGCGGCCGTACTTGGCGTAGATGTACTGGATGACCTCTTCGCGCCGCTCATGCTCGAAGTCGACGTCGATATCGGGCGGTTCGTTGCGCTCGCGCGAAATGAAACGCTCGAACAGCATTTCCATCTGCGACGGATCGACTGCGGTGATGCCCAGGCAATAGCACACCGCCGAGTTCGCGGCCGAGCCGCGGCCCTGGCAGAGAATGTGCTCGCTGCGGGCGAACTTGACGACGTCGTACACGGTCAGGAAAAACGGCTCGTAGCGCTGCTCGGCTATCAGGGCGAGTTCGTGCTCGATCAACTTGCGCACCTTGGCGCGCCGGTCCGCCGGCGTGCTCGCGGCTGGAAACCGCCGCGCGAAGCCTTCCTCGGTGAGATGGCGCAGATAACTGGTCGGCGTCTCGCCCGCCGGGACGATCTCTTCGGGATATTCGTAGCGCAACGCCTGCAGCGAGAACTGGCACCGGTTGCCGATGACCAGCGTTTCGGCGAGCCATGCCGCGGGATAGATGCGCTCGAGCGTGGCCAGCGGCCGCAGATGCCGCTCGCCGTTGGGAAGCAGCGCGTGCCCCGCCAGGGCCACCGAGGTCTTGTGCCGGATCGCGGTCAGCGTGTCCTGCAACGCGCGGCGCTCGCGCACGTGCATGTGCACGTCGCCGGCGGCGACGATCGGCAGGCCGAGGATGTCGGCGATGGCAATGAGCTGCTTGCAACGCGCCGCATCGTCAGCTTCGAGCAGGCGCTCGGCGGCGATCCACAGCGCACCAGGAAAGCGCACCGCCAGCCAGCGTGCTTCGTCCGCATCGGGGACGCGCCCCGGCAGCCACAGCGCGAGGCAGCCCTGGATGCCGTCGCCGAGATCGGCGCGCGTCAGGCGGTAGCTGCCTTTGGGAGCGCTGCGCCGGCCGACAGTGATCAACGCCGCAAGGCGGCCGTAACTCTCGCGGTCGGTTGCCAGCAGTACAAAGCGCAAGCCGTCTTCGAGACGGAATTCGCTGCCGATGATGAGCGGCAGCGCGCACTTCTGCGCCTCGACGTGCGCGCGGACGACGCCGGCGAGCGAGCATTCGTCGGTGATCGCCAGCGTGGCGTAGCCCTGCTTGTGCGCCTGCATCACCAACTCTTCGGGATGCGAGGCACCGCGCAGGAAGGTGAAGTTGGAAATGCAGTGCAGCTCGGCGTAGGGCATACAGATCATCCTGCCTTGCCAAAAGCGGCCGCAAAACGCGACAGTCGTCCCCGCGCAAGCGGGGACCCATTTTTCGGCGATGAAAATGGATTCCCGCTTGCGCGGGAATGACGAAGTTTTGTCAGGCGCGACTTATTCTGAACAATACGCATGCTTTTCAATGACGCAGATCAGGCAAACACACCATGGACGAACCACTGCCCGCCGCGATCGCGATACAGCCAGAGCTCTTCGCCTTGCGTGCCGCGGCCGACGAAATAATCGCGGCCGATGTCGCCGCCATCCCACCAGCCGGTTTCGATGCGCTCGGGACCGGACAGCAATTGCAATGCCGTCGCGGCAGGTTCGGCACCGAGCGGGCGCGGCTCGGGCAGCAGCCACAGCGGACGCAGCGGCATGGGTGTCTGGCCGTAGTTATTCTTCGCGGTGGACGCCTCGTCGGAAATAGCCGCGGTCTGACCCCATGCGCGTTCCGGCCTGTGATCGGCGCGCACACTCAGCGCCTGTACCGCGTCGTCGCCCAGGCGCGCGCGCAGGCGTTCGACGAGTTGCGCACCGGCCTCGCTGTCCTTGCCCGCCCCGGCGAAAAAATCACCTTTCTTCGCCACCAGCGGCGCGATTTCTTCCGACACGACGCGGATCGCCTCGACCCGATCGGGCAACTGCTGGCGCGCGAGACGCTCGCGCAGCACGTTCATGATGTGCTCGATGCGCCGCGTCGGCGCGAGGCCCAGCACGATCGATGTCGGCTGCTCGTCTTCGTGGACCAGATCGCAACGCAGGCGAGTGACACCGGCGCCGCGGCCCTGCAGGAATCCGGCGAGTTCGGTCACCAGGCGCTTGGCGGCGAACAGCAGCGCTTCGGTTTCCTCGACCGGCGAAGGCAATTCGATCTGGCCGTGATAGCGCGCGGGAGCGACGAACAGCGGCCGCGCGTCGGGGAGATGGCCCAGCGCGCGATCGATCTCGTCGAGCAGCGCCTGACCGAAACGCCGGGCGACACCGTAGCGCGGCAACGCGCGCACATCACCAAGGGTGTGCGCGCCGATACCGGCAAGCGTGTCGAGCGCGCCTTGTGCGTGTTCGAGCAACGCCACGCGCAGGTTCGCCAGCCGTGGTGCGAGATCGGTGCCGTTCTCGATGGCGATTGCCCGCCCGCCTCGCGCTAACAGGCTCGCTGCGGATGCCGTCGGCGCAGTGGCGACGACGGCGGAAAAACCGATCGCAGCCAAGCCGCTGTCGATCTGCTTACGCAACCGCTCGAAGCCACCGAAATAAGCGCGGCAACCGGCGATTTCCATGAGCACGCAGGCAGGCAGCTCGATGCTGATCGTCGGCGTCCACTGTCCCGCCCACAACGCGATGCTCTTGAGCGTCGCAGCTTCGGCACGCTCGTCGCGCAGATGGATCGACAGTTCCGCATCCAGCGCCAGCGCTGCGGCTATCGACATCCCGGGAGCAATGCCGCGGCGTTGGGCCGCGCCGTTGGCGGCAACGACGTCAGGACGATGGCTGATGCTGCTGACGACCGTGGGCCGCTCGCGCACATCGCCGCGCGCAAAAACCGCGAGCGGGAGATCGAAAAAATGCAGGCAGGTCCAGAGCGATTTCATTGCATGCGTCTCGGCTGCTTGTCCGTGTAAGGTCCGCGGCCTTCCGGTGGACTGACCTCATTCCCCTGTCGCCCCGGCGAAGGCCGGGGCCCAAGGTGAATCTCCATCCCGTGCAACTTGGATCCCGGCCGCAGCCTGCCCCGGACTCCGATCCGGGCCCGGGATGACCTTAGTGCGCGGGTCGGGCCCGGGAACGCGCCTGACTTCATCGGCGCGCGCCAGTGCGCGATTCCAGACCTTGGCCTGCGCGCCGACCGGATAGTGGCGACGAAAACTGGGCGAGCGATTCACCGCAAGTCGAACCGGAATCGGGATCGGACCGCGATTGTTCACCGCTGGCGCGCACGGTCGACAATCGTGATCTGACGCCATATCGAGCAGCAGCGGCCGCGTCATCACGCCGCCGCGGCGCTTGAACACATCGACGCGCAACTGCGCGGCTTGCGCCGCGAGCCGGATGCGCAACGGCGCCGGCGACGGTTGCGCAGCGCGCGCGGTGCCCGTGAACATGAAGGCCAGCGCCACGCCTTCCTGTGCCGCGAGTTGAAGACGGCGCAGGCGCTGATCGTTGACGGTGTGCGGCCAGAACAGCAACGCGCCGGCGCTGTTGGCGCGCAACACTTGCTCGGCCGCCCACCAGCGCTGCTTCTCTTCCGCCGCCGCGATCACGAACACGCGCGTCGGGTCGATGCCACGACCCGCAAACGCGGGGGCATAAGGGATGTGCGGCGGAGCGACCAGCATGATCCGTTCGCCGGCTTCCACCAGCCGCCGCAGCGCGGGCACCACCAGGCGCAGCTCGCCGATGCCCTGATCGTCAGCCAGCAATTCGACGAGACCGCCCCGAGGCCAGCCGCCTCCCGGCAGTTCGCCATCGAGTTCAGTCAAGCCAGTGGAAACGACGGCATCGGCACGCGCCAACTGGTCCCCGCGCCAGAGCAGCGGGTTATGCAGCAGTTCGGCGAGCGCGGCGTTCATCAGGAGGAGCCCGTCCACCGGGCCCACCCGGCAATGGGTGCTCGGATGGGGTCCGGTCAGACAGGAAGGAACAGTTTATCGAACGATCGTTCGATAGTCAACGATGGCAAGTGTTACGAATGAGAGCGCAGTAGGCGATAGCTTGACCAAATGATCGACGGTTCTTCCTTAGTCACATGACACGAAACCTTAATCTGCCGCGATTAGTTGTCGACAAATCTGCAAACATTAAAGTTTCACTATTTAAAGTAATTAAATATCAATATGTTATCTGACTTTATTTTTAAAAGCGTACGTTATATACATTGCTACGGCACGCTCTATATTCAATAAGTGTCCTGCACTAACAGGATTAACGAGGTTTGTACTTATTTCTAACGGCGAGCAAATTCTGACGCTTACCGTCACAAATTGGCGAATACAGGTTGATTCTATTGCGCATTGTTTGCCACAATGTGATCGTCAGGCAATTAACATCCGCCCTGCTGAGTTCCAAAGGAGTTAATCATGAACGCAATCGCTGAGCCACGACATTTTGCCGAAATGCAATTTACGCAAATGGAAACCCGATTCGATGCCGAATTCGGTGTCCTTTGGGGATTCATGAAGCCAACGCCGCGCCCGACGTTCAACGCAACTCTGTTGGCCGAAGCGCGAGACTTTGCAGCGAGCATTTCAGGATCGCGCGGACGCGCGTTTCACAACGGTCAACATCACAAAATAAATTACGTCGTCGAGGCATCGAAGGTGCCTGGGATTTACAACCTCGGCGGAGATCTGGCGCTGTTCCGTGAAGCAATAGCAAACCAAGATCGTCAGAAGCTCTTGGATTACGGTCGTTCATGCATCGACAATGTGTATGGTTGGGCAACCGCGTTCGATCAGCCCTTAACGACAATTGCATTGGTTCAGGGTGATGCAATGGGCGGAGGCTTTGAGAGCGCCTTAGCTGCATCGGTGCTAGTCGCGGAGGAATCGGCAAGATTAGGTTTCCCGGAAATCCTTTTTAATCTATTTCCTGGTATGGGGGCCTACAGCCTCCTGTCACGGAAGGTAGGTCGCAGGACGACCGAGGAAATGATTCATAGCGGCAATTTGTATACTGGCCGTCAACTTTACGACATGGGCGTCGTAGACGTTCTGGCGACGGACGGCGCGGGCGAATTGGCAGTGTTCAATTACATCAAGAAGCACGCCAAGGCGGCAAATGGGCGTCGAGCGATTGAAGCAGCCTCCCGCGAAGTATCGCCAGTTACCCACGACGAGCTTTCTCGTGTGGTAGAGATTTGGGTCGACGCCGCGCTGCGCCTAGGCGAGCGCGACATTCGGATGATGGAGCGCCTCGTACGAGCACAAAGCAAGGGCGCGGAGTTGGAACTAGTTTCGTCGAATGTGACCCCACTACAGCGGACCGCCTAACACCCGCGGCTTACAACCCGGACTGTTGTTGCCGCCGCTCCTCGAGATGCCGGTCGAGGGCGGCAAGAGCTGTATTCGCAGCTCGTGTTAGCTCCTCTGTCCACGCCGCAGCCTTTGCGCGAAGTAGGTCATGTTCAGCCCGTTCGAAACGTACAGCAAGTTGAACGAGTTGCGTCGCGCCAACGCTACCTGCTCCTCCTTTTAGTGCATGGGCCGCGTCTTTCGCCTCTTCGTATCTGCGGCCAGCAAGTGCGCCGCTGAGCACTGCTACCAGACGTTCAGTGTCAGCGTGGAACCCTCGAATTAGGCGCTCAACGAATGTTGGATCGGACGACAGGCGGCCTAAATCAGCAATTACCTGCGCGTCAATCACGGGAGTATCTATAACGGTGAGTTGCGGACGTTCCTCAATACGCGATGGTGGCGGCATGATCTGTACTGCATCTGCATTCTCCGACAGATGTCTTTCGATAGCACCCAACAACATCGACGGCCGCACGGGCTTGGGAATAAATTCTGCGCAACCCGCTCGCTGGCACTCGTCAATTATTTCGCTCGTTACGTTTGCTGAGAGTATGAGGATAGGAATCGGCTTTGATGTCGTGTACCGATAGAGTTTCAGTGCTTCGAGTCCGCTTACGATTGGCATCGACAAGTCAAAAATAGCGAGTTCAAAACCGCCCCGCTCGAGCGCATCTAGGGCTTCTTCGCCATTGTCCACGATGGTTGGGCGATGCCCTCCGCTTTCAAGGATCATGCGCGAAACGCGCTGATTCGTCGGATTGTCTTCAGCGACAAGTATTCGCGCTCCCTTGATTTTCGTGACTTTGCCGTGTTGGCCGGCAAGCGCGGCTGCAGCTGATGTAAGCCGCGCGTTGTCAGCAACCTCTTGGGTTAAGTCAATTCCTACGGCCTCAGAGAACGTCAGCGGGAGCTCAAACCAAAAAGTACTTCCCACCCCTATTTCACTCGTGAGACCCATCGTGCCACCCATCAACGACACGAGGTGGCGCGCAATTGTTGTGCCGAGCCCAGTACCCCCGTACACCCTTCCAATTGACTCGTCCGCTTGTGAAAACGGCTCGAATATTCTTGCTTGGTTGCCCTGTGCGATTCCGATGCCAGTATCTTGTACTTCGAATCGAACGCGCGACTCAGTTGTTGTTCGCGAAACCGTTGCAACTCTTAAAGAGATTGTCCCGCGTTCCGTAAACTTGACCGCGTTAGAAAGCAGATTCAACAACACTTGACGAAGATGATGTGAATCGCCCACGTACCAGCGGGCAGCCTCACCTAGCACTTCTGTATTCACCGCAAGGCTCTTGTACCGCGCCTGCGGCATTACGACCTTAACCGTGTTAGTCAGCAACCTGCCCAGTTCAAATGGCTTTACTTCGATTTGGACGCGACCAGCTTCGATCTTTGACATGTCCAACACGTCTTCAATCTGCACGAGTAGCAATTGCGCGGAGGTACCTAGAGTATCGACAATTTCTCGCTGCGATTCATTTAAATTGGTCTCGCGCAAAACGTCAGCCATTGCAATCACCCCGTTTAGCGGAGTGCGCATCTCATGACTCACATTCGCAAGAAAACGTCCTCGCGCTTCATTCGCTTCGTCGGCCCTCTTGCGCTCCTTGGTGACTCGGTTTGCAAGCAAGCCCACATAGATTGGAACGATGAGTAACGCAATCAGATAGCCAAGCGCGATGTAAAAGTGCTGCGACCAAAAGCTCGAAATTGCGACCACAGTGACAAACCCGGCGACGGCGAGCGCCTGGGAGATGTACATATAAAATCGACCGTAGCGGAAGTAGTTGCCGACCGTGACGAACAAATACAATCCCAAGATGAAGGCCCCGCCCTCGCCAAGGACGTATAGCCCGTAGGAGGCGACCCCATTGTCGACAACGATGCCGAGCAACCGTCGACGAACGGATACCCTCGGCACTTTGACGACTTCGATGGCAAGGAATGCTGCAAACAGGACAAAACCAGTGGCGGCGACAAGTGCTTGTGCTTCGTGGGAATCAAGAATCCCGTCGCGAAATACATACCAGGCCACATACACCAACACAGCGCAGGCAATGGCCAGCCGAAGGATTGTTTGACTTAGCTCCTGACGCGGCGCTGCCGCGACCGCCACGAACAGACGCTCACCAGCTACCGCGCGCAGCAGCTGGGAGTTTCGTGCGAGTGATTGAACGTATACTTTCGCGAGCTTCATAGTACGTGTGTCAGATCAATTCTAGCCAACATCAAGCGACGGGTAATCCTTGCAACCAATACAGGCACGTCTAGAAGCTGTCGCGGAAGATCTTGTCTTCCTAGCCCCCGACAATTATCCCCTTTCAGCGCGAATCTGGCATACGACTGCTGCGCGTCCAAAAGTAGCGGTCCTGATAAATGCGGGTGCGGGAATCTCATACCGGTACTACGATCGATTTGCCGAATATATCGCATCAAATGGTGCCACGGTGATGATCTACGACTACCGCGGAATCGGTAAGTCGCGACCACGATCCCTTCGAGGCTTTTCCGCATCGGTTGAGGACTGGGGAAGTAAGGATTGCACTGCCGCCATCGCATTGCTCCACAAGCGTGATGGGGAAATACCTGTTGTCGTTATTGGACATAGTGTCGGGGGTTTTCTCACAGGATTTGTTCGAAACGGGCAGTTGATCAATCGACTTATTTTGGTTGCCGCGCACACAGGCTATTGGCGAGACTATTCGAAAGCTCGTCGTCAGCGGATGTACGCGTTGTGGCACGTTCTCATGCCAGCATTAACTCGCGTTTTCGGTTTCTTTCCGGGCCGACTGCTAGGGGTGAGTGAAGATATTCCAGCAGGTGCCGCATTGGAGTGGGCAAACCGCCGGCATCCGGAATTCTGGTGGAACGTGCGAACCGCATCCGGCGAGCTTGACGCCGACCGCATTGAAGACGCCATAGCGCGTTTTCGAGCAATCCGCGCGCCAACCTTCGCAATCAGATTTTCGGACGACCCTTTCGCCACTCTGGAAGGAACGCAGCGCATTCTTGGCCTCTTTTTCAACTGTCCAACCGAATTAATTGTTCTGGGTCCGGAAGACACCAACAATCAACCCATCGGTCATTTCGGATTTTTCCGAGCTACATTCCGCGAAACACTTTGGCCGATGGTACTGTCTCGTATCGTAGAAGCTATTTAAAGCCCCCGTCAAACATTGAAAAGCAAGAGTTGTGCCGCACAGCAAGTATTGGCAAACGTTCCCGTTCAATTGATGAATTGTATAACTTTCATAAGCTTGCCAGTCACTGTTCTTGTAGTTCCCTTAAAAGACTAGCGTACAAAATGCTCGCATGACGTTTTACGTCAAAACCGGCACGGGGTGGCACAAGGAAACCCAAAGTATGAGAATACTAGCTGTAGTATCACGCTGGCGGCCGCGATGCCAAGCGTCAGCCACCCACTGACCTCCAAATGGTCGAGAGGGTGTCGACACTAGAAAAGGGGGCGAAATGCTAAAAACACTCGTACTCAATTCCCCTTGGCTTGA
>JBDTLK010000079.1:0-16069 GCA_039934835.1 Edaphobacterium sp. (SeqCode)
AACTTTTCGACCTGATGGAAAAGTTCGCCGGCTACGGCTTCAACAAGTCGCACGCCGCCGCGTACGCCCTGATCGCCTACCAGACCGCGTACTTCAAGGCGCACCACCCGGCGCCATTCATGGCGGCCAACCTGTCGCTGGTGATGGACGACACCGACAAGGTGCGCTACCTGCGCGACAACGCCATCGCGATGGGGCTCGCCGTACTGCCGCCCGACGTCAACGAGTCGAACTATCGCTTCGAGCCGGTCGATGCGACCCACATCCGCTACGGCCTCGGCGGCATCAAGGGTACCGGTCAGTCGGCAGTGGAAGCGATGGTCATGGCGCGCAAGGACGGCGCCTTTCGCGATCTGTTCGATTTCTGTCGGCGCGTCGACAAGCGCGCGGTCAATCGCCGCGCCATCGAATCGCTGATCCGCGCCGGTGGCTTTGACGCAATCGATGCGCGCCGCGCCAGCCTGATCGCCTCGGTCGGTCCGGCGTTGGAATTCGCGGAGCGATCCGAGCGCGCGGCGTCGCAGGTTTCGCTGTTCGGCGAGGGCGCGGGTCACGCCGCGGCGAACGGCCCGGCGTTGACCATCGCCCGCGAGTGGAGCGAATCCGAGCGCCTGGTGCACGAGAAGGCCAGCCTCGGCTATTACCTGTCGGGGCATCCCTACAATATCGTTGCAGCGGAGCTCTCGCGGCTGGTACAGCAGCGACTGGGTGCGCTCCAGCCGAACTCACAACCGGTGCGCATCGCCGGCGTCGTGACGGCGATACGCACCCAGACTTCGCGGCGCGGCAAGATGGCTTTCGTCACGCTCGACGACGGCAAGGAGCAGGCCGAGGTCGCGGTCTTCAACGAAACCTTCGACGTCTACCGCCATCTCCTGCGCGAGGACACGCTGCTCGTCGCCGATGTCAAGGTGATGCAGCGCATGAACGAGGATGGAGTGCAGCAGGGCATGCGGGTCATCGCCGAGACCCTCTACGACCTCGCGGGTGCGCGCCGGAAATGGGCTCGCGCGCTTAAGCTCGCGTGCAACGGCGGCAGCTCGGCCGAGCGGCTTCTGCAATTGATCGAACCGTTCAAGAGCGGCACCTGCCCGGTCACCATCAACTACCGCAACACCGTTGCCGGTGGCGATATCCAGCTCGGCGACGCCTGGCGCGTCAATCTAGACGACCACCTGCTCGGCGAGCTGCGCGAGTGGCTGCAGCCGGAGAACGTCGAGGTGGTATATTGACTCCGCACGGCATTTCACTGGTGCTGGTCTGCGCACTCCTCGCGGCGTGCGCCAGCCTACCGCGTAGCGTCGACACCTCAGAGCAAAAAGCGCAGGTCATAGCCACCGAGCGCGCGTTCGCCAAAACGATGGCTGACCGCGATCTCGCGGCCTTTGCGTCATTCGTGGCGAACGAGGCGGTCTTCTACTCGGGCCCCGAGCCGAGGCGGGGCAAGCAGGAAGTGGTCGAATTTTGGAAGCGCTTCTACGAAAAGCCGGAACCGCCGTTTTCGTGGGAGCCCGAAAGCGTCGAAGTACTCGAATCGGGCACGCTCGCGCTCAGCACCGGGCCCGTACGCAACCGCGAAGGCAAGCAGATCGCGACCTTCAATTCGATTTGGCGCCTCGAAGCGCCGGGAACATGGCGTATCATTTTCGACAAGGGCGAAGCAGCCTGCGACTGCGCGACTAAGTAGGCTTCTTGACCCTGACCCGGTCGCGCAACACCGTCTTGAGCACCTTGCCGGTGTTGTTCTTCGGCAGCTCGGGAAGGAACACATAATTCCTGGGCCGCTTGAAGCGCGCGATGCTGGCAAGGCACATCGCGTCGAGTTCGTGTTTTAGTAACGCTTCGTCGGCGCCGTCCCGTGCCACGATGCAAGCGACGACTTCCTCGCCCCAATCGTCGTGGTGGCGGCCCACCACCGAGACCTCACGCACCGCGGCATGCTGCTGCAGCACCTCCTCGACTTCGCGCGGGTAGACGTTCGAACCGCCGCTGATGATCAGGTCCTTTGAGCGATCCTTCAGCGTGAGGAAGCCATCAACGTCAAGCACGCCGATGTCACCGGTGTGCAGCCATCCGTTGGCGAGCGTTGCCGCGGTGGCGTCGGGGTTCATCCAGTAGCCTTGCATCACCGTCGCGCCGCGTACCAGTATTTCACCCGCTTCACCGACGGGCAGCGACGCATCATGCGTGTCGGCGATGCGCAACTCGATGCCGGCCTGCGCGATTCCTACCGAGCCCAGCCGCGCTGCGTCGTTGCGCGTCACCGCATCGGCTACGACCGCGCAGGTCATCGCGGTGATCGTCATCGGCGATTCACCCTGGCCGTAAATCTGCGCGAGCTTTGGTCCCAACGCAGCCGCCGCCGCCTTGGCATCCTCGACGTACAGGGGCGCGCCGCCACAGACGATGCTCTTGAGATGGTCGAGTCGCGCCCGCGCAAGTGCCGGGTGCGCGATCAGCCGCTTGAGCATGGTCGGCGCAGCGAAGAAGCAGGCGCGATCCCAGCGTTCCAGCAGAGCGACGATCTCGGCGGGCTCGAATCCGCCCGACTCCGGAACGACGTTGACCGCCGCGCGGAGCACATGCGGCACAACGTAGAGACCCGAGCCGTGCGACAGGGGAGCCGGATGCAAAAGAGCGTCCCCCGGATCGACGCTCGCGACATCGACGAGAAAGCAGCGGCTCATCGCCAGCAGATTGCCGTGGGTGAGCACCACGCCTTTCGGACGGCCGGTTGTGCCACTGGTATAGAACAGCCATGCGGGATCGGTCGGCGAGATCACTGTTGCCTCGGCGATGGCATGATCGCCAGCGAGCTGCGCATACTCCATGCTTCCGAATTCGACCACTCGCTCCATCGATGCGCACGCGTCCGAGCGCGACGCCAGCTCGCCGCGCCAATGCGCATCGACAAATGCCCAGCGCGACGCGCAGTGTTGGAGCACGAACGAAAGTTCGTCGGCATGCAGCTTGCAGTTGACCGGCACCGCGCACAGGCCCGCATGCCAGCAGGCGAACAGTGTCTCGATATACTCGACGCAGTTCCTGGCGACGAGGGCAACGCGATCGCCTGGCGTCAGTCCCGCCGCGCGCATGCTCCCGGCAATTTGCGTCACCCGAAGCGCGAGCTCGCGATACGTGGCGTAAACTCGATCCCCGGTCGCGAGCGCCGGCAGCGCCGGAAACCTGCACGCGCTGGCGATGAGCAGCGAGGAAAGATTGTGCGAGGACGATCGAGCCATTAGCTTGTTGCACTCCGGGGTACGCGAAAGTGTAGCGCATACCTTACAATGCTTCGTTGACTCTCACGCGAGCAGACCTGATGTCGATACCCAACAAGATGCGCTACGTTGCTGCGCGCGAACCGGGGCCGCCGGACGTGCTGACACTGGCCGAAACCGACGTTCCATCGCCCAAGCCTGGCGAAGTACTGATCGAAGTCGGCTATGCCGGAGTCAACCGGCCCGATTGCATCCAGCGTGCCGGACACTATCCGCCGCCGCCGGGAGCATCGCCGATCCTTGGTCTGGAAATCGCGGGCCGGGTCGTGTCGCTCGGCGAGAGCGTGACGCAGTGGCGCGCCGGCGACATCGTGTGTGCGCTTACGCCCGGGGGCGGCTACGCCGAATACTGCACGACACCGGCATCATTCTGCCTGCCGCTGCCGAACGGGCTGTCGCTCGTCGAAGCCGCGAGCCTGCCCGAAAATTACTATACCGTGTGGAACAATGTCTTCGATCGCGTGCACCTGGCCGCCGGCGAAACAATCCTGATCCACGGTGGCAGCAGCGGCATCGGCCTTACCGCGATCCAGCTTGCCAAGGCCTTTGGTGCAACCGCGATCACGACCGTGGGTAGCGCCGAGAAAGTTGCCTACTGCCAGGCTATCGGCGCGGACCACGTGATCAACTACCGCGAGCAGGATTTCGTCGCCGAGGTGGCTGCGCTGACCGGCAAGCGCGGCGTGAACGTGGTGCTCGACATGGTCGGCGGCGACTACATCGAGAAGAACCTCAAGTGCATGGCGCTCGAAGGACGGATGGTGTTCATCGCTTTCCTGCAGGGCAGCAAGGTCACCGTCGACTGGCGGCACATCATGATGAAGCGGCTGACCGTGACCGGCTCGACGCTGCGCGCCAGCCCCGATGCGCGCAAGACCGAGATCGCGGCGAGCCTTAGAGCCAAGGTCTGGCCTCTGTTCGGCAGCGGCAAGCTGAAGCCGGTGATCCATCGCGTGTTTCCGTTCGGCGACGCTGCGGCGGCGCATGCGCTGATGGAATCGAGCGCGCATATCGGCAAGATCATGCTGGACGTGGCCGCGCAATCGGACGCTCCTTGACGTCGAGGAAAAAGCCATGAAGGATTCGCGCATGCAACAAGGAGAGCACATGAAGAAGAGGTCGAAAATCATCGCTGCCGCGACGTTAGGCGCGTGTATGGCGATTTCGCCCGCGCGCGCACTTGCGCAGGCAGTGGATTCATGGCAACTGTCGGATTCGTGGCGCTTCGGAGCAACGCTATACGGCTATTTGCCCACCATCGGCGTCAAGACGCTCCTGCCGAATGGTGTGACCAGCGACATCAGCATCCCTATCGACGAGACCCTCAATCACCTGAAGATGGGATTCTTCGGCGCGGCGGAAGCGCAGAAGGGACGCTGGGGCGCGTTCACCGACATCCTGTACCTCAACGTCGGAGCATCACCGTCAAAAACCCACGACTTCAATCTGGGCAACGGCGCCTTGCCGGCTGATGTCACCGCGCGCACGACCTTCGGCGTGGAGACCACTATCTGGACACTTGCCGGCGGTTACCGCGCCGTCGCGAATACGGACTCGACATTCGATGTGTTTGCCGGCGCGCGACTGCTCGACATCAAGGTGAAGCAAAGCTGGGAACTCACCGGCAATATCGGGCAGATATCCATTCCCCTTCGTTCCGGCGATGGCAATGTCAGCCAAAGCCTCTGGAACGCGCTCGTCGGCGCCAAAGGCCGAATCGCGCTAACGGGCGACCGTAGGTGGTACGTGCCCTACTACGTCGACGTGGGCACCGGCGACTCCAAGGTCACGTGGCAGATTCAGGGCGGCGTGGGCTATGCATTCAACTGGGGTGACGTCGTCGCCACCTGGCGCTACCTCGACTTTGATGGCAAGTCCGGCAAGCCGCTCCAGAACCTGAACACGAATGGCCCGCAGGTCGCGTTTGTGTGGCGCTGGTAGCACATTGCCACCTTATTTCATGCACGTCTTCGACGTGCAGCCGACTACGAGGTACCCGGCGCGGCCGGGAACCTCAAGTCCGTGATCAATCGCGCGTTTTCGTTTGGCGAAGCAGCGGCGGCGCAATGTGCTGATGGAATCGAGCGCGCACATCGACAAGATCATGCTGGCAGTGGCGCCCGCGTTCAAAACTGAAAACATATTCCCTGAATCGTGACGCTCGCCAGCAAGGCGTTTTGTATTCTAGGCGCGACGCGCGACGGCGCAAGATCGGAACGCAGATCGTCGTGGGAGAGGTACATGAAACTGTTCCCTGTGATACGCCTGCTTTTCTATGCCTCCCTCCTCGTGCTCGCAGGCTGCGCGACCCGCCCCGTCAATCCACCGATCACTCACGTCGACAACGCGCCAATCAGCCTCGAGCGCGAGGGTGAATCTGCGGCGCAGCGTCAAAACCTACTCATTCTGGCGTTTTCGGGTGGGGGCACGCGCGCGGCAGCCTTCTCCTACGGCGTTCTGGAAACGCTGCGGCGCACGGAGATCGTCCTCAGGACCGGCGCCAAGGTGCGCCTCCTCGACCAAGTCGATTGGATCACCGGAGTATCGGGCGGCAGTTTCACGGCGCTCGCTTATCGGTTGTACGGCGAAAAGCTGTTCGACGAATACGAGAAGCGCTTTCTGAAGCGCAACGTGCAGGGCGAAATCATTGCGCGCGCGCTCAACCCCGGGAACTGGGGTGCGTTGTCATCGGTTGGATGGGGGCGCTCCGAAATGGCCGCCGACCTGTACGACGAGATCCTTTTCAATGGAGCGACGTTCGGCGACTTGCAGCGCACCGATGGTCCGGGGGTCGCGGTGAGCGCAACCGACATCACCACCGGGTCCCGCCTGGTCTTCATTCGGTCCAATTTCGATGTCGTCTGCTCCGAACTTGGTACCTTCAGGCTCTCCCGCGCAGCAGCAGCGTCGTCGGCGGTGCCGGTCGTGCTGTCACCGTTGACGATCAATAACTACGGCGGCACTTGCGGCTTTGCCCCCCCGCCGTGGACGAAACAGTTTCTCGAAAATCCCGACCCGCCGCGACCCGCCGCGCGAGCCATCAAACGGCTCGTGGAACTGCAAGGCCTTGCCAGCGGCAACGAACCTTATCTACATCTGGTCGATGGTGGTGTTTCCGACAATCTTGGCCTGCGCGGCGTGTTGGACCTCATCGAATCGTTCGAGGCGCTGCACGAAGTTGGACAGAAGACGCCGCTCGACCACGTGAAGCGGATCATCGTCTTTATCGTCAACTCGCTGTCATCACCCGCGACAGAGTGGGCCAAGGCAGAGAATGGGCCCGGCATGCTGTCCGTGCTGATCAAGGCTGCCGGCGTGCCGATCGATCGTTATTCGGGCGAACAGGTCGAGCAGCTGAAGGACATCGAGGCTCGCTGGAAGATATTGCGCCAGATCCGCGCCGTGGCCAAGTTTCCGATCGATACCGGCGCGGCAGCCACGATGGTCAGGAACGCGCCGGACGCGGAACTCTATGCGATCGACGTTTCGTTCCCCGAACTCAAAGACAAGGCTGAGCGCGACTACCTGAATCAGTTGCCGACCTCGTTCGTGCTGAAGGACGAAGAGGTCGACCGCCTGCGTGCAGCAGCGGCGAAGATCATCCTCGAGTCGCCCGACTTCCAGCGCCTGCTCAAGGATGCCGGCGCCAGGGTCGTCGACAATCCGTCGTTGCCGGCGAGTCCGTAGAACCCTCGCAAGACAATTTTCGCGGCGGTGGGCCGCGCCGCCGCGGACACCCCGCCGTTATTTGGCGATGCGCGGGGCGACGATTTTCGCGAGATCGACGACGATCTGCTTCGCTTGGGCGGGGGACTTTGCGCCGGCCACCGCGACGCTCAGCTGAGTGCGCGGCGCGGCGAAATCGGCGGACAATTTGCCGCTGTCCGCACGGGTACTGTAATAGATCGCGTCGCGTCCAATGCCGACGATGGTCTCGACCTTGGTATCGGGGCTCATCTTCTTCATAGTGGCTTCCCAGGTGCACCGTCTTGCCGGCGTCGGTCGCCTCGAGGTCAACGCTTACCAAACATGTCAATTTCGGCGGCGGGTCGGACACGACATGCAAACGGCAATGGCTGTGCCTGCCCCACCAGCAAGTGTGCTGGCCCCTACGGCGGATTCTGCCGCGTCCATTCCAGGACATCACGCGCGGATTCGCGCAATGGCCGGCTTGTCAGTCCACGCGCAAGCGCCGCGCCGGCGTCAACCGCCAGCTTGCCGACCGACTCGCCCTCGGTCCACAGCGGAAACGACTTCGCCGACGCCTTCGCCTCGTCGACCGACAGCCAGCGCAACGTGGTGCCCGAGGGCGCGACACCTGCCACGATTGCGTCGAGCATTTGCCCGAAGCTGAAGGGCGGTTGAGGCGTGGCGGTATTGAATGTGCCCTGGAGATCGCGTTCGATGCCATCGATCACGAACGCGGCGAGATCGCGCGCATCAATGTACTGGATCGCCGCATCGCGCGGTCCCGGTGCGTCGACCACGCCTCCGGCGGCGATGCGGCGCACCCACTCCGGGAATCGCTGCGTGTAGTCGTCCGGGCCGATCACGAAAGTGGGGCGGACGATCAACCGGTTCACGTGTCTGGCGAGCACCACGTCTTCACACAGCACCTTGAGCGGTCCGTAGGTCCGCGGCTCGATCGGTCCGTTGCCCGGCTCGTGCCGATCGATGCCAATGGTCGCGGCCCTGATCCCGGATTCGTCCGCGCCGTGCGGAAGTTCGTCGGCGTAAACGGAAACGGTCGACACGAACACGTACTTCCTGAAGCGGCCCGCCAGCGTCGCGGCCATGGAGTCAATTTCATGCGGCCGGTACGCGCACGCGTCCACCACTGCATCCCAATCACCGCGCGCCAGCGCCGACACGTCGCCCGAGCGGTCGCCGAGCAAGTGGGTCGCGCCATCCGGGTGTCTGGCGGAAGTAGTGCCGCGATGGAACACATCGATGACGTGCCCGCGACGCAGCGCTTCGCGCGCAATGGCCAGCCCGACAAATCGGGTGCCGCCGATAAAGAGAATGCGCATCGTCGAATTATAGGCGAAGCGTGCGCCTACAACGCGCCACGGCCGCTGGCGCACGAAACCAGTTGACGCTCCGCCGCCGCGCGGGGAGATCAAGAATTTCAGTGCCCTCCGTATCGCCGCGCCGACCCTCGCAATTCGACCACCATTCGCGAGACCTTCGGTGCAGCGGGCTATCCTGTTGCCGAGGCGCACTTGCACTTGCGCCAGCGGAGCATAGCGCGCGGATAGCTAGGGCGCGGCGCGCTCCAGCGCCAGCACCATCTCGGCGATTTCCTGGCTCATGCGCGCCACTGCTCGGCTGTGCGCCGCAGCGAGCGCGTCGTAGCTGGCATCCGGCACGCTTTCGCGCACGCTGGTGCGCCCCGTGTCGGTCTTGCCGCCCTTCATTCGGCGCACGCTCCAGACCGCGTCGAGCGCGGCCTGCTTGCCGAGCGTCGATTCGAAATTGCGCACCTCTATCTGCACCCGGTAATCGACGTCCGAACTCAGCGTCTGCGGATAGATCGTCACGCGCGGCGTGCCGAGGATCGCGACCAGATTTTCCGCAACCACGCGCGCCAGGTTGTCCTGTACCGGCGAGGCCCAGCGGTTGAACTCATCGAAGCTCACCTGGTTGGCGCTGGTGCTGAGCACGATCTGCGGCTGATCGACGGACGCGGGCACCGTCACCGGGCCGACCGCGATCGCGAGCTTCGAATGAGTGGCGCCGGGCGTGGCGTTGGCGCTCAGCGTATAGAAGTGCGAGGGCGACGACGCACATCCCGCCGCGAGGGCAACAACGACGCACGCGAGCGCGAACGCGATGTGACGATGCATCATTTACCTCCACTCGTCGGATCGGTCTTGCCGCGGATCACCGAACTGGGCTGGCGCTCGAGCTGGTCGGCAAGCACGCGCACGCTGCGTGCCGCACGTGTAAATTCCTTTAGGGCGTTGCGCAAGTCCTGTTGCGTGGCCGCGTCCGGCGCCAGCAGCGTCGTGTCGGCGTTCTTCATTGCGCGCTCGACCACGCCCAGCGTGCGCTGCAGATCTTCGAGGTTGGCCTTCAGCGGCGGCAAGAGCTGGGTGTCGGCGTTGGTCAGCAGTTTTCTGGCGCTCTTCAACGACAGATCGAGTTCGTCGAGGTCGGTCTTGATGCCCTTGCTGATATCGTCGAGCGGCAGATTGTTGATCTTGTCAAGGATGCTGCCCAGCTTCGCCTCGAGCTCGACCAGCGTCCCCGGGACGACGGGAAGTTCCGGCTCGAGGGGCGTCAGGTCAATCTTGACTTTCGGGGCTTTCGGATAGTAATCGAAGGCGACGTACAACTGCCCGGTGATCAGGCTGCCGGTCTTGAGCTGCGCGCGCAAGCCGCGTTCCTCGAACAGCCGGCGCACGAATGCGCGGCGTTTCGGTTCGTCCTGCTCCAGCGTCGCGAAACTGGCCGCGTCAGACTTGCCGTTCGCGAGCGCCGCCAGGCGTTCAGGATAGAACGTGATCACCACGCGCGGACGGACCCTGGACGTCGCCTCGTCGAAGGCTAGACCGACACTCGCGACTTCGCCTGCCGGCAAGCCCAGGAAGGTGACCGGCGCCCCTACCGAAAGTCCACGCATCGATTCGTTGAAGTAGAGCACGTAGCGCCGCGTGACGGCATCGGGGGCCTTCATCGCCACGTCGCGGTCGTTGTAAAGCGTGAACTCGGCATTGGCGGCGGCCGGCGCCTTCCTGGGCACGAACGATGGCGCGTCGAAGGCCAGGCCGCCGATCAGCAGCGCCACCAGGGACTGGGTGGTGACTTTGACGCCATCCGCGCCGACCGACACGTCGACGCCGCTCGCGTTCCAGAAGCGCGTCCCGGGAAATACGAACTTGTCGTAAGGCGCGTTGATGAAAACCTTGACCTTGACTGCCTTGCCGTCCGGGGTGAGGTCGTAGGCGATCACCTGTCCGACCTGCAGCCGGCGATAGTAGATTGGCGAGCCGATTTCCAGCGACCCCAGGTCGTCGGTATTGAGCACGAACTCCCTGCCCTCCTGCTCGGTGATCACCGGCGCCTCGTCGAGCCCGACGAAGTAGTCCTGGCTGGTGTCGAGCTGGCCCGGCTGGAACCCGATGTAGTTGCCGGAGAGCAGGGTGCTGAGTCCGGAAATGCCGGTCAGGCTTATATTCGGCCGCACCACCCAGAACTTGGCGTCGACCATCATCAGGCCGGCCGCGTGCTTGGCAATCTGCGCGCGGACCAGCACCTTGGCGTAGTCCTCGGTCAGTTCCACCGCGGTGACGCGACCGATGGTCACGTCCTTGTACTTGATCAGCGTCTTGCCGGCTTCGATGCCGTCGCCGGCCTTGAAGACGATGGTGATTCTCGGTCCCTCGGCGCGATAGCGTTGCACGGCGATACCGACCGCGACCAGCAGTGCGAGAATCGGAATGATCCAGATGACCGAGATCCTCCCCCGCTTCGGCGGCACCACCGTAGCCTGCGGGAGGTTATCGAGCTCGGTGGGCTCAGCCATGGCTGGCCTGCTCATCGCGGCCGGCGTCCCAGATCAGGCGCGGCTCGAAAGTTTGCGCCGCGAGCATCGTCAGTATCACCACTGTCATGAAGAACACGACGCCCAATCCCGGCTCTACCGACATCAGCGGCGATAGCTGCACCAGCGCGACGATGAACGCGTCGACGAACACGTCGAGCATCGACCACCTGCCCACGAATTCGATCACGTAGTAGAGGCGCGTGCGCTGGTGACTCTTGACCTGCGAACCGCGCTGCACGGTGATGAGCAGATACCCGAGCCCGACCAGCTTGCCCAGCGGGATCATGACGCTGGCGATCAGCACGATGAGCGCCAGCGGCCATGAACCCGATTCGTACAGAAAAATCACGCCGCCCATGATGGTATCGGCTTCGGTCGAGCCCAATGAAGTGGTGCGCAGCACCGGCAGGACGTTGGCGGGGATGTAACAGATCGCCGCGGCGATCACCAGCGCCCAGGTGTACTGAACGGAGTTGCGGCGCCGCCAGACAACCTTTGCTCCGCAGCGCGGGCAGTATCCCGGGGTGGCAGGCACCGCGGGACGCGACAACAGTCCGCAGGTCGTGCACGAGACCAGGCCCACCTGCGCCGCACCGAGCGCGTGACTGCTCATGGCGCACTCTTGGCAACAACGCCATCATCGAACGTCACTGGCGGCCGGGTGCCGTCGGCCCACACGACGCGGGCCCAGACTTCGCGTGGATCGAACGTCGCCATCACCGCCGCGATGAGCAGGATGAACGTGCCCGCGGCATACATCCCGATGCCGGGAATCACCGTCGCGAGCTGCGCGATCTTGAACAACGCCACCAGGATGCCGAGCATCATGACTTCGGTCATCGACCAGGGCTCCACGATGTGCGCCGAGCGCAGCATCGCGCCGATCCAGCGCGGCGCGGGCGGGCGGCGCACCGCGATCAGCACGATCAGCATGAACAACACGTGCGCCGTCGGCGCGATCACCGCGCAAAAGGCAACGATCACCGCAGTGAGCTCGCTGCCCTGCATCCACATTTCGTAGGCTCCGCCCATGATGGTCGTGCTCGACGTGCGCCCGACCGCGTCAAGACCCATCAGGGGCATCGTATTAGCGATGAGCAGCGTAATGGCGGCCGCAATGGTCAACAGCAGCGGGCGATCGAGCGGGTCGGCGTGCTGGATCGCCAGCGTCTCGCCACAGCGCGGGCAGCGCGCCTTGCCGCCGGGTGGCAGCGGCGGGATGCTTTGCAGCAGATCGCAATCCGGACAGGCAATCGCTTCCAAGTTCGGTCCCGCCTCCCCTGCGGTGAACGCAAAACGCCCACGCATTGTACAGCGGTTGGCGCTCGCCCCGAGCGCGCCCGCTGTCCGCGGCGACCCGCTTCAATACGTTGCGCGCCCGCCCGAGAGATCGAACACCGCACCGGTGGAGAACGAGCATTCCTCGGTGCACAGCCACGCGACCAGCGCCGCGATTTCCTCGACCTCGCCAAACCGTCCCAATGGAATCTTCGACAGCATGAAGTCGATGTGCTGCTGCGACATCTGGTCGAAGATGCTCGTCTTGACCGCCGCCGGGGTGACGCAGTTGACTCGGATGCCGGTCTTCGCGAGTTCCTTGCCCAGGGATTTGGTGAGACCGATCACGCCGGCTTTGGACGTGCTGTAGGCGCTGGCGTTGGGGTTGCCTTCCTTGCCGGCCACCGAGGCGATGTTGACGATGCGGCCGTAGTCCTGCTTCTGCATGATCGGCACGATCGCGCGATTGCAGTAGAACAGGCCGTTCAAGTTGATGTCGATGACTTGGCGCCAGGCATCGACCGGGTAGTCCCAGAGCGACGCGTTGGGGCCGGTGATGCCCGCCGAGCAGACCAGCACGTCGATGCGGCCAAGCGCCGCCGCGGTCGACCTGGCCGCCGTTTCGACGCTGGTGAACTCGGCCACGTCGACCGTTTGCATATCCGTGACCGCAGACAGGCGCGACTTTGCCTTGACCAGCGCCGCCGCGTCGCGGTCCCAGAGGCTGATCTTGGCTCCGCCGGCGGCGAGTCGCTGTGCGATCGCAAAACCGATGCCGACCGCGCCGCCGGTGACAACCGCGGCGCGATTGCTGAAATCGAGTTGGTTCATCGCCTTCGCCCTGATCGTGAATCGCCGCGCATCCTAGCACGCGATCACGTCTTCACGGCGTCATGTGAAACCCTCTCCCTCCGGGAGAGGGGCAGGGGCGAGGGGGTCACAAGATGCGCTGCGTCGTCCCCCGCCCTCCGCGCGCTCGCGCGTCGACCTGTTCCCAAGAGGGAGGCGAAGCCCCAATCAGCGGCGTCCGCCGCCGCGGAAACCCCCGCCACCGAAACCACCGCCACCGAAGCGGTCACCGCCAAAGCCCCCGCCGCCGACACCGCCGCCTCCGAATCCGCCGCGATCGAAACTGCCACCTCCAAATCCGCCGCGATCGAACCCGCCACCGTTGAAGCCACCGCCGCCCCAGCGGCTGTCGCCGCTGCTGCGCGCCTGCGCTTCCTTGTCGCCCCACGACGAAGCGCTCGACGAGTTCGACCATCCGGAGGACGAATGCTGCTGCCAGCCGTCGCCGCTGTTCTTGTACACGTTGCCATTGACGTCGGCGTAGTGATTGTTGCCGGCGGTGGCCGAGCCCCAGGTGTTGGTCTTGCCGGTGTTGGCGTTGTAGGTCGAGCCGCCACCGACGTGGGCGTTGCCCTCGGGGCCGGCGGTCGTCGTGCCGGCGCGGTTATAGCTGCTGCCGCCCGCGGTCGTTCCGGACGCGGCATTGGCCGTCGTGCGCTGTCCCGTGTAGGTGTTGTAATTGCCGCCGCGCGCGACTTCGCCCGAGCCGCCCGCCGCACCGTTCATGGTGCGATCGTAACCGCGCGTCGCATTGCCGGTGTTGGCGTTGTACTGACGTCCGGCGTTGTAGCTGCCCGAGGTCCCCGTGCGTTTGTTGTAGTAGTTGCCGTTCGCGGTCGTGCCCGCGACGCCGCCGCCTGCGTACCAGCTACGCGTGCCGGAAGACACCGTATTGCCCCAGTGCCCGTAGACGTTGGCGCTGGCGGATGCGCAGCATGGGTAGCCGCCCCAGTAGGCTGGATGATAGTAGGCGCCGTAGTAGCCGTAGTAAGGCGTTGACCACGCCGCGGTGGCGAGTCCGACGGCGAAACCGAAGGTGAAGCCGACGTACGGGTTATAGATCGGTGCCGCCGCGACGGTATAGGTCACCGGCGCCGGATACCAGACGCTGCCGATCCACGGCGAGTAGGCGTAGCCGGTGCCGTACACGACGGTGCCTGTCGGCTCGACCACCGTACCCAGATAACCCGGCGTATAGCCGACATAGACGAGCGTCGGCGTGGTTTCGTAGATCCGCACGTAGGTGACGTAAAACAGCGGCGACGACGGCGGAATAGAGTAGATGACCGCCGGCACGCTGCGCGCCACCGCCCACGGTCCGGTCAGTTGCGTGGCGGTGAACCATACGCCCGCGGACACCGCATAGTAGCTGTTCGCAGCGACCTGGATCAGCGGCGCCGAGGCGTTGGCGATGTAGCTCAATGGGGTGCCTGGAATCTGCGCATGCTGCGGCGGGCCGTCGAAGTTCGGCGTGAATTTGGGGCCGTTGGTCAGCGGCACCGTCGCGGTCTGCGGAATCGTGTTGGCGATCATCGCTTCCTGCGCCTGCGGCGTGCCCGCGACCGACGGCAGCACCGCGCCGGCCAGCGAGCTCGGCGGAATCTGCGCAAAGCCCGGCGGCAGCGCATTGCTCGCGACGAAGGTCCACGGCCCCGTCAGGCCGCTCGAGCGGAACCAGCGACCGGCGAGCAGCACGTAGTAGTCGTTGCTGGTGGTGTCGATGAGAACGTCGTTGGTGGAGTTCGACGCCCACAGCAGTTGGGTGCCGACGATCGGCACGAAGTCGGGCTGGCCTTTGAAGACAATCAGCTCGGCGGAACCCTGCGCGGTGAAGATCGTCGGCACGCCATTGACCAGCGAGGGCGGCGGATTCGCCTTGGGGCCGCCGTCGAGCAGGTCGACCGTGCCCGCCTTCGACAACTCCTTGGCGATGCTGTCGGCCGTGCTGCGCTGGAGAGGCCCGAGCACCGTCTGCGCCCACGGCCCGCTGATCGAATCCGCGGCCAGCCAGCCGTCGTAGACATGCATGTAGAACTGATCGCCGAAACCGCCCTTCAGGATCAGCGCGCGGGTGTTGATGACGCGCTGGACGCGCGCGTGATTCGGCACCGGCTTCAACACCGGCGCGCCGTCGATGGGCACCAGAATCGCCGGCGAGTAACTTACGATGACCTGCGGTGGCGCGTTGTTCACGGCGACCGTCGGCGGCTTGATGCCGACGGCGGCGAGCGAGGCCTCGAGTCGATCGAGCGCCATCGTCTTCAGGTCACTGCCGAAACGCTTCTGCAATTCGGCGGTATAGACAGCGCCGCGACCCGGCAACGCGGGGAAGTCGGCCTTGGTGATCTTGAGGTCCTCGAACACGACCAGCCGGGTCACCTTGTCGACCTGCGTGCGCGTGGTGGCGAACACGACGCCGAAGGTTTCCTCCTTCGCGCCGGTCGGCTTGATGGCAACCGCCGCGCGAAAGTCGAGCCGGTTGCCATCCCACTTGTTGACCTGTGGCTGGTAAACGAGCACCGCCGCGCCGGCAATGCTGAGGTCGCGTGGCCAGGGTTCGGCCGGCAAGCTGGTCGCCGCAGCGGCAGTCGCCGATGCAGTTTGCGCCAAGGCGGTCGGCGCAAGACCGAGCAACGCCATGGCGAACAACGATGAAGCAACGATAATCTGGCGTAGTTTCATGATCGAATGTTGTCGCAGTTGTGTTAGCCAGCAAAAGGGAGTCGACTCCAGCTGAGCACGGGAGCATCCCGGCTCCACGGACAATACGCGCGAACGGCGTGCGCCATGTCGTCGAAGACGCAACACTGACCGCGACTGGCTAACGCGACCGCCGGCGCGCCGATGCAACCGCGCGCATGTCTAGAGCGCCCTCTCCTCTGCTTTCAGAATATCACGGCCTCGGCAAATTGCCGAGACGCAGCCTCTTTCAATACGGTGCCGGTGCCGAAACGGGCCCCGCCTGCGATTGCCCATGCGCTCCGATCAGAATTCGCACTTGACGCATCGCCTCAGGATGAAGTGTACTTGCGCACCAACGTTCATCGGCTCGGAGCCCGCTCAATGCCCGCGTTGCTCGTCTCGCTAGCCGCGTTCGTCGTGATCATCGCCG
>JBDTLK010000080.1:0-16012 GCA_039934835.1 Edaphobacterium sp. (SeqCode)
AACTGCACATTGGTGCCGGCAGTTCCAGCAGGATCTCGCCGACATCCCTCGCTAACTTGAAGTCGCAATGATGGCCCCCGGCGGCACTATTGCCGGGCAACATTCGACGCGCCGCTTATCCGGCTCCCTCCTCGAGGAATTCGTCGATAACGCTTTTGAGCCGGTCCGGCGCGCATGGCTTCATTAGCGCGACCGCGCCGTTCGCCAGCAGCGATTCGACCGCAGCGGCGTTTCCCGCGATGAACAGCACCGGGATTTCCGGGCGCACGTGACTGGCGTGATTGGCGAAATCGATACCGTCCATTTCCGGCATTGCGACATCAGTTATCACCAGATCAATATCGCTTTCAGTTTCCAGCATGTGCAGCGCGAGCTTGCCCGCCCCGACCGCGATCGGAACGTGCCCCAGCTCGCGCAGTACCGCACACATCGCTTCCTGACTCGACCGATCGTTTTCGACGACCAGGATGCGACCCCTGACGGCCGCCACGCTCTCGCCTAGCATTTACCCTCCGCAATATCCGGTTCACCTGCGACCCGCAGGCAGCGCCCCGGCAAATTACCAAACAAGGCGAAAGCTAGTCCTACAGCAGAAAATGTCAAATTACGTGTGGGACCGCACACAAGTCTTGTCCCGCCTATCGTGCCGGTTTTGTCGCCTGCTTCGCACGCGGCCGCTTGGCCGGCCCATTGGGAAACAGCTTCAAATACGCCACCTTGTCGGCGGCGTAGCAGCTGCAGGCGAGGTGGCGCAGCGCGGCAGTGTCGAGAATCGTCACGTTGCCGCGGTTGTAGCTGATAAGGTGTTGGCGCTGCAGCTTGCTCGCAGCCTCCGTCACGCCTTCACGGCGCACGCCCAACATCCACGCCAGGAAAGCGTGCGTGACGCGAAACTTGTTCGAGCCCGCGTGATCCTGGGTCATCAGCAGCCACCGCGCGAGGCGGGCTTCGACGAGATGAAACCGCGTACACGCCGCGGTTCGCGCGGTCTGGCTCGTCAGCACGTAAAGATAGCGGCCGACTTGCGTCCGCAGTTCGGCACTCTTGCTGTAGAGGCGCGTGAATGCCGCGGTGGTCAGGCGCAGCGCCCGGCCTTCACCCTGAACCAGCGCCTTCAGCGGGGAAACATTGACGCCCAACGCGAGCGACGTACCCAGCATGCCATCGGTGCCGACCAGGCCCACCTCGAGATTGCGATCGCCGTCGACGGCAGCGATGATCGAAATGAAGCCGCGTATCGGGAAGTAGACATGGTCGATTGCCTCACCAGGCATGGCGAGAATCTGGCTAAGCGTGAGTTCGACCTCTTCGCCGTCCGCGTCGACGCCGACCCGGTCTTCGGAAGGAAGATCGCGAAGCAGGCGATTCTGTCCAAATCCAAGACCGTATATTGCCATGCCACTCCTTTGATGTCGGGAACCACCCAAACAAGCGGCAATCAGATGCTGCAACATCCAGGTTGACGTATGCGCTGCGCGAACTATACGCGCGTGGCGCGGCGAGGGTACGTTGCGTACGGCACCGCACAATGCTGGTGTCGAGCGTTGGCAAATCGATGCTGGCGCAATCCGCTCTGAACGCATCGAGGCGGGGTCTCGAGAGCAGCCGCCGCGACAGCCAGCTTCGGTCGGCTCGATTCAGAATCGCGAGCGGGCAAAAAGAAAGTGCCCACGTTGCAGTTGGGCTCTTGAATTCAAGATTACGCGACAGATGCCCTGAAGCTCTGAATGCACGCGCTAAATCGTGACCCCAACGACAGCGACAAATAAGGGCAGTCGGGCCGAGGATTACCGCGTATGCGGAGCGCAGATGCGGTGCTGCCCGCTCTCAGTTCGCTCTGAACACGACGCGCATCACTTTTTTGTCGTATTCGTCTTCGGTCTGCTTGGTAATCTCCACACCGTTGGCGGCGTAGACGCGACCATTGCTGCGGCGACAAACGTCACGCTCGTATTTGCACGGACCCATCTCCGGATGCTTCCTGCAAAGGGCGGCGACCTTGGACGAAAATTCGATCGATGTCTGTTCGCGACCACCGCTGGCCTCCACGACGCAGACGTACTGAGTATTGGGAGGTACGACGACGCCGGCCAAAGGGGTGGACGTATCGGGGATCGACTCACGCTCGGCAGGTTCGGCGGCGTCGGGAATCGGCCGCCTCACGACCGCGGCGCCTTGAATATCGCTGGTCAACGTGATCGGTAACGGAGGTGCAGGCGCGGTGGTACAGGCTGCAGACGCGATTGCGACGATCACAAGGGCGATTGCGCGATTCATGATCACCTCGAAGCAGTGGAAAGCGCGCGCCCCGCGCGGGCTTTGATGTTCTGACTGTCTGATGTGCTGAGTGTCACACGTGTCGCCACGATTGCGCAGTCGGCGAACTCCGGCGCCGTTGTAGGACTTTCTCCGATACGAAGTACGCGCGTACATACTTGACCCTCCGCAGCCAACGGCGTAGCGTCGCGGTGTCCGTCCAGACCGACGATCGCTGGGTGAGAAAGATGTTACGAAGAGCGGCACTCAGTCTAGGCCTCCTGCTGAGTTTATGTGCAATATCGACCGCTTCGACGGCGCAGGACACCGCCACCGGCGCCGTGGTCGTGCCGGGTCCGCAACCCGGTGGCCCGAATCCGCCCTTCCTGCCCGGTTCCGCACGGCCGATCCTGGACCGCGTGCAGTTCGACTTCGGCTACACCTACGACGACAACGTCACCCGCGGCCGCGCCGCCGACGAGATCCTGGCGGACCAGTTTCTCGGGCTCAACGTGAGCGCGGGTGGAACCTTGCGCATCGACGACAACGCCCGGCTGCTCGTGACCGGCCTGGTCAATGGCGAACAGTTCAAGACCTACCACGGCTTGTCGCGCCTGTCGGGTGGACTGCAGGCGGAACTCCAGTACCGCCAGTCCGCGGCTTTCGATGCGGTGACTTTCGCGGTCTTCGCGCGTGGCTGGCTGGACAACTACCGTTCGCATCTTCGCGACGGCAGTCATTTTGATCTCGGAGTCAGCGCGCAGGCCGCGCTGACCGATCGCATTGGCATCTACTCAGAACTGGCGCGCCACCAGCGCCATGCGCAAAGCGACGTATGGGACCTGACCGACTATTCCGCGCGCCTGAACCTTGATTATTCGTTGGGCCGCATTGGCACGCTCTTTCTCAACGGCGAATACAGGAAGGGCGATACCGTGTCTGACGGGCGCGCCACGCTCGTCAACGTGAGGCTGGCGCAGGTATTCGTGCTCGACGACGCATTCCCCGGCAAGCAACTGTTCGCCTATCGGCTGGACGCCCGTACGTGGACCGGCACCGTTGGCTACAACCTGCCGCTGGGGCCGCGGCAATCGCTCGACCTCTCGTGGCGCCGCGTGCAGTCGACGCCGACCAGCAGGCCGGATTTCGATGTGCAGGGCTCGCTGCGCTACGTCGACAACCAGTATTCCCTGGTATTTCTGCAGCTCTTCTAAATGGTGCAAACCATGGCCTACACGCGCCTTCTCGCCTACTTCTTCGTCACGACCGCGACGCTGCTGCTAGCCGCCTGCGGCGGCGGCGGAAGCCCGGGCGATATTCACCTGGGATCGAGTCCCCCTCCGGTGGCGGGCGAGCCGAACGCTTTCCTGCTGTTTCCCAACCCGCAGCTCCAGCCGGATGGTTCCCTGCAGACGAACACGCCTGCCTTCGCGCAGGCCTATTACGCCGACATCGATCCGAACAACGCCAAGGACACGTATGCGAAGTGGAAAGCGGCCAACGGCTTCGACACCGGGACCGGAACGCAAGTCACTGCTGTCTTCGGCGATTCGCGCGACCTCGGCTTCGGCCGGCGGATGACCGCGCGACAAAACACCGACGGCACGCTCGCCTTCATCGTCGAGAACTACCTGGTGCGCACGGGCGCGACCTACGCCTTTTCTCCACTCAATCTCGAGGCCGCGATCGTGCGCGACCCGAAGTCGCTGGTCTACCTCGCCACCGTCGAATTCAGTCCCGGGCCGGCGGGCGGGGTCAGCTTCACGAAATTCTTCAACTTCAATGTCGTGACCGGCGTGCGCGAGAACATGGTGAACATCGACGGTCGCGGCGACAAGGCAATGCCCGCGCCCTGCCTAACTTGCCACGGCGGCAGGGCCGACGCGCTGACTCCGCCCGACGCCTCAGGCAAGCCGCACTTCGCGCTGCTGGCGAACGTGGTATCGAAGACCCGCGGCGACGTGCTGGCGCAACTGCCGCCGTTCGAGGTGGCCGGCTTCGAGTTCTCCACGCAGCCGGGGTTCACGCGCGCGGAACAGGAAGCCGCGCTCAAGACGATGAACAGGATGCTCCTGTGCTCGTACCCGCTGCGCGCGCCGTCGGCGTCACCGGAAGACGCTTGCCGGCGTCCGGCAGGTGCGGGCGAGTGGCAGGGCACGGCGGCCACGCTGGTCAAGGCGTCGTACGGCGGCGACGGCTTGCCCAACCCCGCGTACGCGGATCCCGGCGTGCCAGCGTCGTGGACAGCGGCCGGACAGGCACCTCTGTACACGACGGCGATCGAGCCCGCGTGCCGCCAGTGTCACATCATGCGCGGGACCGGGATGCAATCGGACATCGATTTCACAACGTACGAGAAATTCCAGCCCTATGCCGAGCGGACCTTTGCGACCGTCGTCAATCGCGGCAACATGCCGCTGGCGAAGGTCGTGTATGACGCGTTCCACGCTTCCACCGGAGCCGAGGTGCTGGCGAATTTTCTCGTCGGCCAGGGCTTGCCGGCGCGCGACGCCAGCGGCAACCGGCTGCGGCCGGGTCGTCCGATCGCCGATCCGGGCCCCGATCGCGTGGTCAGACAGGGCGCCACTCGCCTATCCGCCACCAACAGCCTGTTCGCGAACAGCTATGTCTGGTCGATCGTGTCGGGCCCGAACGGGACCGTGCCAGCCGCCGGCGCAACGCTGACCGCCGCCAACTCCGCGCAACCCACGTTCAATGCCACGACCGACGGTACCTACGTGCTCAGGCTTGTGGCCGGCAACGATTCGGCGCAGAGCGCGCCGGAGTTGCTGACGCTGGTGGTCAACAATGCGCTGACCCCGGCGCCGGACGCCATCCGCTTCGCCGACATCAAGGCGGTGCTGCAGGAGGGCGGCGGGGGCGGCGGGGGCGGGGGTGGGGGTGGCGGTGGCAAATGCACGGGCTGTCACGGTCCCACGAGTCCGCTGCCCGCGCCGATCAACTTCACCAATGATGATCGCAATGGCGACGGCACCGCCGGCAATGCGACCGACGACGCCTGGTACTACGCCGAGGTGAAGGGCCGCATCAACTTCGCGGAGATCGCCACCAGCGAGCTGCTGCGCAAGCCCCAGGGCATTCATCACCGCGGCGGCCCCGGCGAGGGCTTCGACACCAGCGTGGCGCCGGGTCAACCCGCGCGCAAGAAATACGATCTCTTCCTCAACTGGGCCCTCAACGGCGCGCCGCAATAGCGCCCATGGCGGCGATCAGTAAGGTCGCCGCGGTCGCAGGTAGTTGTTGCGCGGAAACACAAACGGCGGCGTGCGGCCCACCAGCGCCTCGATCAGCATCAGCTCCTGGTCGGTGTGATCGATGAACGGCGCAGGGCGGATGTTTTGCCCGGACAGCTGGCCTTCGAGGATGTAGAGCGGCCGGTCGTGCTGGCGCGACACCACGGTCTCTCGGCTCGCCGGGTCGTTCGTCGCGGCGATGTCGGCGGTCCCGTAACAGGTGCAGAAGTAAGTCTGCTCGGGGTCCGATTCCATATAGACACCCGTGCCGCGAATGCCAATGGTCGCGTTCTTGGTCGTCATGCGCACCGGCCTGCCGCTGGGGAACACCGACAGAATCTTTCCCGTCAGCAGCTGCATGCCCGACACGATCATCGAATCGGCTTCCTTCGTCTCCAGCGTCACCTGGCTTTCGCTGCGCTGAAGGTGGGCCGTCTCGCCGACAGCGTAGACTACCTCGCTGTTGCTCCCGGTCTCGATCGTGGCGCCGGCGCCGATGGGCGTGTCGAGGGTGGCTGGCTGGCCGTTGACCCGCACCACCCCTTCGATCCGGTAGATCGATTTGCCCGCCGGCAGCGGTGCCGGCCTCGCGCCAAGTGCCTGCGCACTTGCGTTGCGGCTCCCGACCGCAGTCGAGAACAGCCCGGCAGCGAGCGCCTTGATCAGCAGGCGGCGCCGCGGATCCTCATCATTTCCAGTCCAACGCATCGTTCCACTCTCCGTAGTTACGATGTCATTCTGGCCAGTTGTCAGGTGCAGGTCAAAGCTTTGTGAATTTTCTGCTACCGGCCAGGACGCCGGCCCGAAAGCTGCCCAGCCGCCGCATCGTCGCGATTAGGCGCGCGTTCCCCGCCCAAGTTCCGACCACCTCCCCAATCGGTGCGGCATCGCCTATGCTTCGCCCTCCGACAGCATAGCGCGCGCCCCGTGGTGACGATCGCCCGTTGGATCCCGAAGTTCTCGCTGAGTGCCCTCGTCCGCGTGGGGATCGGCTTGACGCTGGTCGGGTTCCTGCTGGCCGACGCCGCGGGCTGGAAGGCGATGCCTGCGCTGACGCAACTCGAGCGCTGGGCCTACGATGCGAGAGTGCGCCTGTTCCTGTCCGAAACGGTCGACCCGCGCGTCGTGATCGTCGACATAGACGAGCGAAGCATCAATGCCGAAGGACACTGGCCCTGGGGTCGCGACAAGCTCGCGCTGCTGCTGCATCAACTCTTCGCACGCTACCAGGTGCGCGTCGTGGGCTTCGACGTGGCGTTTCCCGAGGCGGACCCGAGCTCCGGCCTGCCGGTGCTCGAAGCGATGGCCGGCAGTGAATTGCGCGACGACGCGCCCTTCCAGTCCTTCCTCCAGCGCACGCGCGCCTCGCTCGATTACGACCGCCGCTTCGCCGAAGAGATCGCCAAGGGCCCGGTGGTGCTCGGCTTTCTGCTAAGCGCGCAGGCGGAACGATCGGGCGTCTTGCCGCGCCCGGCGTTCGCGGCGAGCGCTCTGGCCAACGCCGAGTATCGCCATTTCAGCGCCCCGGGCTACAGTGCCAACATTGCGCCATTGCAGGCCGTAGCGACCGCCGCGGGACATCTGTATCCTGCGCTCGATCCGGACGGCGTGACGCGCAGCGTCCCGATGTTCGTGCAGGTCGGGGACGGCTACTTCGAGGCGCTGTCGCTGGCGGTCCTGCGCATCTACCTCGGCAATGCGCCGATCAACCTCGAGACGACCACCGTCGACTCCGACGGCAGCGCACAGGGGTGGATCCGCTACGTGCGCGTCGGCGACGCGGTGCGCATTCCGCTCGACGAGAGGATGGCGGCACTGGTACCGTATCGTAGCCAAGGCAGCTATCGCTACGTCTCGGCGACTGATGTGATCCGCGGCACGCTCGGCCCGGACGAAGTAAAGAACCGGATCGTCCTCATCGGCACCTCGGCGCGCGGCCTCGTCGACGTGCGCGCGACACCGACGCGGGCTGACGTTCCGGGCGTGGAGATCCACGCGAGCCTCATCACCGGCGCGCTCGATAACGCCATGAAGTCGCGCCCGGCGGAGATGTTCGCCATCGCCGTGCTTACCATTTTGCTCATTGGCATTCCGCTCGCGGTGCTCCTGCCGCGAATGTCCGCGCTGACGGCGACCCTGGTCGTGGCGATCGCGTTCGCACTCGTGATCGGCGTGAACGCGTGGGCGTGGCAAGTGCACAACCTCGTGCTGCCGCTGGCCGGTCCGCTGGTCATGCTGGCCGGACTCTATTTCCTCGACGTGGCGTGGGGCTTCTTTGCCGAAACCCGACACCGGAAGCTGATGACGACGCTGTTCGGAACCTACGTGCCGAAGGAAATCGTCGCCGAAATGGCGAAGGATCCAGACAAGTATTCAATGCGTGGCCAGAGTCTCGAAATGACGGTGCTCTTCGCCGACATCCGCGACTTCACGTCGATCGCGGAAACCCGCAAACCCAAAGACTTGAAGGACCTGATCAACACCTACTTTACCAAGATGACGGTGTGCATCCAGGACAAGCGCGGCACCGTCGACAAGTATATCGGCGATGCGATCATGGCTTTCTGGGGAGCCCCGGTGCGCGATGCCAACCACGCGCGGCGCGCGCTCGAATGCGCGCTGGCTATGCAGAAGGCGCTGCGCGAGCTGGACCCGCTGTTCGCGAAGAAGCAATGGCCGGCGCTGCGCATTGGCATTGGCCTCAATTGCGGCACGATGAGCGTCGGCGACATGGGCTCACAGTTCCGCCGCTCCTACACGGTGATGGGCGACGCGGTAAATCTTGCCTCGCGCCTCGAGGACCTCACCAAGGAATACGGCGTCGGCATCCTCGTTTCCGATAACATCGTGCGCAAGGTGAACGGCTTTGTCTATCGTGAAGTGGACAAGGTGCGCGTGAAGGGCAAGCAGGAGGGCATTGCGATTTTCGAACCCATCGGCACACTGGGCCAGGTCGGAGGCGACTCCCTCGACGAGATCGCCCGCTTCCACCAGGCCCTGGCGCATTTCCGCGAGCAAAGCTGGGACGAGGCCGAAGCGCTGCTGAAGCGACTCGTCGCCGTCGCGCCGAACCTGAAGCTGTATCGCGTCTACCTCGAGCGCATCGCGCACTTTCGCGTGAGCCCGCCCAGCGCCGACTGGGATGGGGTTTTCGGGTTCACCACCAAGTGATCAGGCATTCCTCGCACCCCGAGGCGACGCCGCCGCGGCGAACGCAATTCGCAAGCCGACACGGTCGGCGGTTGGATTCGCAGATGTGCCTGCGCGATCGGGCTTCACGCCTGGTCTCAGGTTAGATACCCGATTAATAGCAACGCCATGAGCGTCCCGAGCAGCCCGAGCATCCACATCGCCGTGCTGCCGGCATGATCTGTGCGCGCCACAATGCCATGCGGACCATGCCAGCGCTGAACCGCACCGAATAGACGAGCGACGCTGCGGAGCGCGCACTCGATGATCGAACTGCGCATCGAGACGAATCGCGCCTCAACCCGAGACGCGACTGTGGGCAGGAAGGCTCGGTACAGCCAGTCAAAATCAAGCGTAATCGTCAATGTGCGCCGCAGCCATCCGAGCATCACGAAGAATGCCAAACCAGAAAACAGGAGTAGCTGCAGTTGCGTTACGACATGCGCCCCGGTGTAGGGCTCGAACGCAACGGGAAACGGCAGCAAGCGATACAACGGCTGGTAGAAGATTCCGAGACCGATGCAAAGCCCGGCGAAGAACAGCATGGCAAGGCGCATATTGAGCGGCGGATCGGGCGGCCGCAATCCCGAATTCTTCTGGAAGAATACAAACCAGGGAAATTTGATGCCGGCATGCAGGAACACGCCCGCCGAGGCGGCCACGAGCAGAATCCAAACCAAGAACAAGTGCTCGTCAACCGCTGCCTGAATGGTCAGGGCCTTGCTTACGAATCCGGAAGTGAGCGGAAATGCCGAGATCGCGAGGGCCCCGACGATGCCGCACAATGCGGTGAGCGGCATGCTTTGAAACAGTCCTCCCAGGTCCGTGCACTTGCGCCGACCGGTCATGTAGAGCACCGAGCCTGCGGACATGATGAGCAGTCCCTTGTACAGAATATGGGTGAACGCGTGCGCCGCGGCGCCGTTCAATGCCATCTCGGTGCCAATACCAATCGCGGTTACCATGAACCCCACCTGATTCACGATGCTGTAGGCAAGAATGCGCCGCATGTCATTCTCGAGCAGCGCATAGATGATCCCGTAGAACACCATGTACAGGCCGATGTAGACCAGGGGCTCAGCGCCCGGAAACCCGCGTATCAGTGCATAAACGGCGATTTTGGTCGTAAACGCCGACAGAAATACCATGCCGCTCCAGGATGCTTCGGGGTAGACGTCGGGCAGCCAGGCAGAAAGCGGAGGGGCGCCTGCGTTGATCAAGAACGCGGCGAGGATAAACCAGTGGGCAATACCATGCGGCGACATCGCGACGAATTGGAGTGAGCCCGTTTCCAGCACATGCCCGGCAATCCCGACCATCAGCAGGACGCCACCGATCAAGTGGATCATCAGGTAGCGAAGGCTCGCCCGATACGAGGACGGGGATCCGGCGCTCCACATGACCAGCGTTGAGCCAATCGCCATGAGCTCCCAAAACACAAACAATGTCAACAAATCTCCGGCAAACGTCACACCCAGCGCAGATCCCGCATAAACGAACGCCGCCGGCATCTCCAAGCGACTGGACTGGTTAAGACCGAACAACGCGCCACCAAACGTCATCAACGCGAAAATCGTCGCGAATAAACGGGACAACCTATCCACGGCGAATGGAACCGTAGTGAATCCGGCAAGATTCCCGATCCAGATCGTCCCGTCGGCCACGGTCCACACGAGCAGCAGCGATACCAGCGGAACGACGAGCGCGACTGCGCTACGCAGTCGCCCACGCAGCAGGCTCAGGAGCAGTCCGCCAGCAATCAGAACCAGACCAGGATGCACGTCAGGCATCGCGCTCCTCGTCCTCGTAATAGTTGTCGGGACGCTTTATCAGGATCCCGATCGCCTTGGCGAGCACGATGAGAACCGCGCAGGCAATGAATCCGAACCATGCGTAGAAACCGAACAGACGCTCCACGCTGAAATGCGGTTGCTCCGAATAGACGAACTCGGCGAGCACTACTGCGGCCAGGGCGATGATGAAGATCACCCACAGCATGCGGATAGTTCCCGCTCTCACGAGCCGGCGCTGAGTCATGGCGACAGCCCCACCAGCCCGCGCGCAAGAGCAAGCGGCAGATCGGCATAGAAGAACATCAGTACAGTCAGCGCTGCGGTGGCGACCAGCGAAAGCACCATTGGCAACGGCGCTTCGCCTTGCGCGAGCGCTTCATCGATGGGCTTGCGCAGGAAGGCGCGATACACGATGGGCACGAAATAGCCGGCGTTCAATAGCGTGCTGGCGGCGATGACGGCTAGAGCAAACCATTGCTGTGCCTGCATCGCGCCCATGACGATGTACCACTTGCTGATGAGCCCGGCGGTAGGGGGCAAGCCGATCATGGAAAGCGAAGCGACCGCGAATGCTCCCAACGTCCATGGCATTCGGCGTCCCAACCCGTCGAGTTCGCTAACTTGCGTCTTATGCGCGGCCGTATAGATTGCGCCGGCGGCGAAGAACAGCGTAATCTTGCCGAATGCATGCGCCGCGACGTGCAACGCCGCTCCGACAATCGAAATCGGGGCGAGAATAGCTGCCGCCAGCACAACGTAGGAAAGCTGGCTGACAGTCGAATAGGCGAGCCTTCGCTTTAGATTGTCAGCGCGCAGCGCCACGATCGAAGCTGCGATAATCGTAAAGCCGGCAACGTAGGGCAACCATCCGAATAGCGCGCCCGAGGCGTCGAGCCCGAACGTATAAACGATGACTTTCAGTATCGCGAAGACGCCGGCCTTGACCACCGCCACGGCGTGCAGCAGTGCGGACACCGGAGCGGGCGCCACCATCGCGGCGGGAAGCCAGCGATGGAACGGCATGATTGCCGCCTTGCCGATCCCAAAAACGAACATGACGAGCAACACCGTCGCTCCGGAGCGCGAAATGCGTCCTTCGAGGATGCCCCCGGGCATGAAATCGAGGGTACCGGAAACAAGCCAGCACACGACGATGGCAGGAAGAAACAAGACGGTCGACGTCAAGAGCAGCACACCGAGGTATGTCCGCCCAGCCCGCCGCGCTGCGTCGTCTCCGTTATGGGTGACGAGCGGATACGTCACCAGCGTCAACATTTCGTAGAACACGAAAAGGGTCAGGAGGTTTCCGGCAAACGCGATGCTGATCGTGCTCGCAAGCGCCAGCGCAAAGCAGACATAAAAGCGCGTCTGGTGCGCTTCGCGATTTCTTCGCATGTAGCCGATCGAATAGAGGCCGCTCAGGATCCACAGTCCCGAGGCGATCAATGCGAACAGAAGCCCCAACGGCTCGACGCGAAATTCGAGCGCGATACCTGGAAATAGCTCAACCAGCCGCAACTCGGGCCGTCCGCCGCCCAGCACAACGGGAACAAGGGATGCGACCGTGATGAACAGCGCCGTCGCCGACGCTAATGTCACCGTGTCACGCAGGTTCGGTGCTCGAGCACTAATCGCAATGAGCGCCGCACCGCCGGCGGGCAGCAGCAGCGAAAGCGCGATGAGCAGTTCGGACGTCATGGCGTCCCGTTCAACAAGAGCTCGGCGGCGCCTCGGGCGAAGCCGATGTTGAACGATGTGTCGATGCCAAAGTAGATGCAGGCCGCGACCAATAGCCAAGCTGGTACCAGCATCGAAAGTGGCGCCTCACCTCGACGCGGTGCGTCCGGGCCCGGCGGCCTGAAATAAGCAGCTTCGACAAATCGCCACACGTACGCGACCGCGATCAGCGAACTCGCCACGATGAGGCCTGCAAGCCACCAATAACCCCGCTCCATGGCACCCACAATGAGATACCACTTGGTCGTGAATCCCGCCGTCGCGGGCACACCGATCAGGCTGAGACCCGCGAGAACCACACCGAACGAAGTAAAGGGCATCCGGCGCGCAAGACCGGCCATCGCATCAAAGCTGGTCGCACCGCAGCGAAGCGAGATGCACCCCGCAAGCAAGAACAGCGCGCCTTTCGTGATCCCGTGGTTGAACAAGTGGGCAATCGCGCCGGTCAATCCCGGAACGTTGACCAAGGTGAGACCCAGTGTTATGTAGCCAATCTGAGCGACGCTGGAATAGGCGAACATCCGCTTCAGATCAGTCTGAAACACGGCAACGAGCGACATCGCGACAATCGCAATGGCCGACAATCCGAGCAAGAGGCCGTCCACGGGAAGTGCCCGCAGCACGAGCGTCTCGCCGAATACAGCGTAGTAGAAACGCAGGAGCACGTACACCGATACCTTGGTCGCCGTCGCTGCTAGAAATGCGGTGACCACGGAAGGTGCATAGGCATAGGCGTTGGGCAGCCACTGGTGGAGCGGGAACAGGGCTAGCTTGAGGCCGATTCCGATGGTAATGAACACGAGTGCCGCGAGGACGGGCCTCATCTCGGTAACGGCACTCAACCGTATTGCCAGGTCGGCCAGGTTCAGCGTGCCGGTCATCAGGTACAGCAGTCCAACACCAATTATGTAAAACGTCGCCCCGATCGTGCCGAGGATGAGATATTGTAGCGCGGCAAACAACGCCTCGCGCTTTTGTCCCAATGCTATGAGCACGTAACTCGATAACGAAGAGATCTCCAGGAAAACGAACAGGTTGAAGGCATCGCCCGTGACCGTGATGCCCAGCAACCCAGCAAGACAAAGACAGTACATCGAGTAGAACAGATACTGACGATCGTGCGGCAACTCCGCGGCAACGCTGGTTCGCGCGTAGGGCATGACAATGGCGGCGATCAGCGACACCAATACCAGGACAAAGGCGCTCAGCATATCGACGCGGTACTCGATCCCCCATGGGGGGGGCCAGTTGCCGATCGCGTAGGAGATCACGTCTCCCGATCCGACCCGCAGTGCAAGCGAGACAGCGATCGCAAGTGCCGTCCAGCTGGCGGCGGTTGCAATCAGCCACGCCAATCGATTCCGCCTCAACACAACGATCAGAGGAGCACTGATGAGTGGCACCACCACCTGGAGCGCCGGGAGGTGCTCCGAGATCATTGTTCTGCGGCTTGTTCTTGGGCTTGGTTTTGGCGAATGATCTCGTCCTCTTCGACAGTGCCGTACGCTTCACGAATCCTTACGACTATCGCCAGGCCGAGGGCGAGCGTAGCCACGCCAACGACAATGGCAGTCAGGATAAGCACGTGCGGAAGAGGATTGGAGTAAATGCTGAATGCGTCTGCGATGATCGGAGCAGTTCCGCCTAACAGCTTGCCCGGCGCGATATACAGCAAATATACGGAAGTCTGAAATATGCCGAGGCCGATCAACTTCTTCACGAGATTGGCACTTGCAATCGTGATGAACAACCCCGTGATCATCAGGAAAACGGCAATCCAGTAGCTGTAATGTCCTGCGAGCGTCATCAGTCCTCAGGGTCGCGCGTACGTCCAGCGAACATGTAAAAAGTCTTGAGCATGACCCCCGACACGGTCACCGCAACCCCGACCTCGATCCAGAAAATCCCGCGTTCTTGCCCATGCACCGGATTTGGGTCAAGAACGAAATAGTCCAGGTAATTGCCGCCAAGCAGCAGCCCTGCAACGCCAACGCCTGCGTAGATCAGGACCCCACCCGCCATCATCGCTTCGACCAGGGCCTCGGGAAGCAAGCGCCGAGTTTCGGGGAGTCCGAATATGAGCGCATAGAAAATGATCGTTGCCGCAATGATTACTCCCGCCTGAAATCCTCCGCCGGGGCCCAATTCCCCGTGAAACTGCACGTAGAGAGCGAAGACGAGCATGAAAGGAATGAACAGCTTCGCGACTACGCGCAGGACGAGATCCCCTCTCATCGCGCATTCCCGTGACGGCGGCGGCGCAGTAGAGCAACCACACCTGCACCAGCCGTGAACACCACTGTTGTTTCTCCAAGGGTGTCGTAGCCCCGGTAGCTCGCGAGCACTGCGGTAACAATGTTTGGCACGCCAGTCTCCGCGCGCCCGTCGTGCAGGTAGCGAGGTGCGACGTGAACATGAATGGGCGCACTCGGATCGGAGAACGAAGGTAGACCGAGCGTCCCGTAGACAACGGCCGCGCCGACACCAATCGAAAGGAACAGTGGCATCAGGGGCCGATGCAGCGGCTTGGTCTCTTCTCCTTTGGTGAGATACAGAGCACCGAGCAGCAGTACGGTCGATATCCCGGCGCCCACCGACGCCTCCGTCATTGCGACATCAACCGCATCCAGCGCAACCAGGACCGACGCCATGAGGAAGCTATAAATTCCCCCCAGGATGACGACCGCAAATAGGTTGCGCTCCCCCGCCATGGCCAGCACCAGGATGGCCATCAGCGTGAGCAAGGTATTGATGATCAGCGTTTCGATGACTCGTCTCCTTCCGCCAAGACGGGCCTGAGTCCCCGTGCCAGGGCTGCCTTTGCCAATGCGTGCGTCGCGGTTGGGCTTGCGAAGAAGATAAATAGCCCAAGGAACAGAAGCTTCACGCCGATCAGAGTTAGGCCGGCCTGAAGCATAAGGCCCAAAAGGATTAGCCCCGCTCCAAGCGAATCCGTCACACTGGCCGCGTGCATTCGCGTAAAGAAATCCGGCATTCGAAGGAGCCCGAGAGTCCCGATGACGGAAAAGACGCCTCCAGCGACCAGGCACAACCAACTGAGAATATCAATCGCCAGGTTCATTGTTCGTCACCTGCGTCGCCAAGGTTGCCTTGTCGAAAGAACTTCAGCACCGCGATGGTACCGACAACGTTGAGAAGTCCATACGTAATTGCGATATCGAGAAATTCCGGGCGTCCCGCGAGGAAACCCATCACGGCAAGCAACATCATCGCTAACGTGCCGATCGTATTGGCCGCTTGGGCACGATCGAATACTGTAGGACCGAGTATGGCGCGTGCCAGCGCCATTGCCAGGCCCACGAGGAGCGCAAATGCCGAAGCCGCGAACATCAACGCGATTGCTCCATCTTTGTAATTCGCCGGTCCATCTCACTATCGACGACACCCTGTGCGCCGTCCCGCGTCAGAGAGTGCACAAGGAATTCACCGTCTTTCGCTTCAATGGTGATGGTTCCGGGGGTCAGGGTGATGGAATTTGCGTGCGCAACCAAGCCGAGAACGCTCCGTTGTGACGGCCTGAAGCGGATCATCGTCGGGCTAATAGGTAATCTGGGATGAACGATCGCTTTCGAGACGCCCCATGCAGACTTGGCGATTTCCTTCAAGAGCCAAGGCCAATATGCAATGACTGTCCGCCAAAGGTGAATCGGGTGACCTTCGCGATCGACCACCGCCATCCGCCGCGCAAACATAACGACAGCGGCCGCGGAACCGATACCCGCTGAAACCAAAAAGAAGGTGAAGTGGCCGGACAACAGTAGC
>JBDTLK010000081.1:0-15847 GCA_039934835.1 Edaphobacterium sp. (SeqCode)
CCTTCTCGCAGACTTCGGCATGAATGCGCGCGCGCACCTCGCGCCAGCGCTCGACGGGGCCTTCGAGTCCGCATTCCTCGATCGCCTTGACTGCCCGGTCCAATGCCACCCAGGCCATCACTTTCGAATGCGTAAACTGCTGCGGGTCACCACGCATTTCCCAGATGCCGCTGTCTGGGGCTTCCCAGTTCGATTCGAGGAATTTGACCAGCGTCCGCTGAAAGTTCCAGGCATCCGCGTCAGGGTCGAGCCCGGCCTTGCGCGCCACATGCAGCGAGTCCATCAGCTCGCCGTAGATATCGAGTTGCCGCTGCGCTGCAGCCGCGTTGCCGACACGCACCGGCGCCGAGCCTTCATATCCGGGCAGCCACGGCAACACCTGTTCCGTCACCTCACGCTCGCCCGCGATCCCGTACAGGATCTGCAACTCGGCAGGGCTCCCCGCCGCAGCGCGCAGGAGCCAGCGCCGCCAAGCGAGCGCTTCATCGTGGTAGCCCGCGAGCAGCAGCGCGTAGAGCGCGAACGTCGCGTCGCGCACCCAGCAAAAGCGGTAGTCCCAGTTGCGGACGCCGCCGATGTGCTCGGGAAGTGATGTCGTCACGGCCGCAACCATCCCGCCGGTTGGCGCATAGGTCAGCGCCTTGAGCACCACCAGCGAGGAGCGCACGGCATCACCCCAGCGTCCTTCGTACGTGGAGTGCCCGACCCATGCGCGCCAATATCGCTCGGTCGCCGCGATGGCAGCGTCAGCGTCCACCGGCAGCGGCCGTGACTCGTGTGATGCGAACCAGGTCAGCACGAACGGCACCCGCTGCCCGGGTCCGACGGTGAATTCGGCCACCGTCGTCAAGTGGCGGCCCTCGGTTTGGACCGGTGTCCGCAGCTCGAGCGAATCCGGGCCAGCCGTGGCGAGCAGTGCGTCGTCGACTCGCCGAACCCACGGCGTCGCCGAACCGTAGCCGGGCCGGATGACCAGCTCCATCCGCATCGGCACCCGGCCCTGAATCCCTTCCACCATGCGCACGATATCGGTTCGATCCTGCCAAACGGGCATGCAATCGGTCACGCGTACTACGCCGTCCGGCGTTTCGAACTCGGTTTCGAGCAGCAGCGTGTCGCTTCGGTACGCACGGCGCACGGCACCCACTTCGCCGCTCGGGCCCAGCAGCCATCTCCCGTGATCCCGGTCGCCAAGCAGTGCGGCAAAGCATGCGGTCGAGTCGAAACGGGGCAAGCACATCCAGTCGATCGAGCCATCGGCACCGACCAGCGCGGCGGTGCGCGTATTTCCGATCAGTCCGTAACCTTCGATGGGTAACCCCATGCCGCTCTTTCGTCACGAATGCAAAAACATAAGTACCGCCGATCGCGCGTCAAGTACCATTCGAAATATCCGAGCTACGTCACCAAGACCGCGGCGGTCGTTTGTAGTTCATTCGGTAAGGACTCGCGCGGTTGCTGGTGCGAATGTCGTTCTCATGTTGCCTCCAGGCAAAGGCTGGCACAATCCTCGGGCCGCGTCTACGCTAGCCCGCATGACTTTGCGCTGCCGGCGCGGTAAGCAACGCAAGATGCAATTCAGATTTGGACTCTGAGGTCATGACGGACCAACGCAATAGCTGGCTCACGCGCATCGACCGGGCGATCTGGATGCCCCCGCTCGCACCGCTGCCGGTGTGGAAAGCGCGCGCGGTGCGTATCATCCGGCTCGCTATCGTCCTGTCCCGGGATGTCATACAGGGGCAGCTCACGCTGTGGACGATGAGTCTCGTGTACACGACCCTGCTCTCGATCGTCCCGTTGCTGGCGCTGAGCTTCTCGGTGCTCAAGGCTTTCGGCGTTCACAACCAAATTGAACCGCTGCTGAAGAATTTTCTCGCGCCGCTTGGCGAGCAAGGCCACGAAATCAGCAGTCGGCTGATCGGCTTCATCGCGCACATGAATGTGGGAGTGCTTGGTGCGGTCGGCTTGGGGATGTTGATCTACACAGTCATCTCGCTGATGCAGAAGATCGAAGAGTCTTTCAATGCCATCTGGCATGTGACGCAATTGCGCAGCCTCGGCGACCGGTTCAGCCGCTATCTCAGCGTGCTGATGGTTGGACCGATACTGGTTTTTACCGCTGTAGGCCTTACCACCATGGCGGTACGAACGGATGCGGTGCAGGCGATTCTCGCTGTCGAGCCGTTCGGCATCCTGGTTCTCGCTCTCGCCAACTTCCTACCGTATGCCCTCATCGTAGGCGCATTTACCTTCATTTATATGTTCGTTCCGAATACCGGCGTGCGCTTCGTGCCGGCCTTCGTTGCCGCTATCGTCGGCGGTGTCCTCTGGCAGTCGGCAGGATGGGCGTTCGCGCTGTTCGTGGCGTCATCCACGCAATACGCCGCGATCTATGCGAGTTTCGCGGTTTTGCTGCTCTTCCTCATCTGGCTGTATGTGAGTTGGCTGGTACTGCTGTTCGGAGCCGCCCTCTCCTTCTATCTGCAGCATCCGGACTATCTCTATGCGATGCCCGGCGAGCCACGACTGAGCAACCGCATGCGCGAGCGGCTAGCGCTCGCCGTCATGCATCTCATCGGATTGCACTTCTTGCAAGGGCGCCCGCCATGGACCCTGCGACGGCTCACACAACAGCTGCGCATCCCGATGCACTCGGTCAACGTCGCCCTCGACGCGATGGTGCGGGCCGGTCTTGTCATGCCAAACGGCAGCAGTCCACCGGCGTATCTGCCTGGCCGCGATCTGTCGCAGATATCGATCGCTGAAGTCCTGGCGATCATTCGCCGCACAGGCGAGGATGGCTTCCTGAATCCGGATGCGCTGCCGCTGCCGGAGTCGGCACAGAATATCCTGATGCGAATCGAAGACGCGTTGTCCTCGTCGCTCGGCGAGCTTAGCGTCCGGGCGATGCTTGATGGGCCGGTCGGACCGCCTGCCGCCTCGCCGCCGGCCGCCGCGCCGAGGTGAGGCATGCCCTGGCCACGGCGCGGGGCGAATGGCCAAGCGATGCGCGCAGGTGATGGTCCGGTTAGCGCCTGACCGGCACCACGGGTATCACAATGCTATCGATACAGCGGTGCCAGCGCGTCGTCATTGGGGCGCGCTGGGTGTGCCGCTTGCTTCAGGCCATGGCGGAATGCATCCCACAATGCCGCGCCCTTCCACGGCGACGCGTGGGCCGCGTAAAGGCTTTTTTCAAGACTGTCTATTGCTTCGGCTCCGGCTCCAACTCTGTTTGCCAACTCGCGCATTCCCGCGGGAGCATTGGTTGGCCACCCGGCGCGACCGATTTCGAGTAGCGCGCGCTGGGCTGCACGGGGATCGTCGGCGGCGCATGCTGCCCGCAGTGTTCGTAAGGCGTCTTTCAGCGTCGGCCCTTTCCGCAGCGTCGCCGCCGGGGCCCGGTTTACTTCGACTCGCCGCCGCGGAGCGCGTGAATGCCGGACCCAGACGAGCAGCAGGACCGCCGCGATCAATATGACCGCGCCGGACAACAGCGCGATCCAGTGCATCGCCGCTGCATCGGACAGACGGGACAGCAAGGGTTGCGTTGCCGGTGTTGCCGCTGCCGGCGCTGCTGCGGAGCCGGCCAACGACGAGGCGGCACCGCGCGCCGCCGGAGGCGACCGTACCGGCGAAGAACCCGCCGCACCCGCCAGAACCTCGAATTCCCGTCGCTGCAATGTGGCACGGCTCATTTTTTCCGTGCTCGTGTTCCACCAGGCCAGCTCGATCGCCGGCACTTTGAACGTGCCCGCAGCGGTCGGGATGTAGGTCAGCGTTTGCTTGCTGGTGCCGTAGATGGCATCACCGTCGGCGCGGCTCTGATTGTCGGCTGTCTCGGCATAGAGGTTCGCGTGCTCGGGCTGCGACACATTGATCGGCGGGATCTGCGAGCCCCCCAGACCTTTTGCGTCGATGGTGATCGTCCGCGTTACCGGTTCGCCGACCTTGAATTTCGGCGGATTGTCAGTCCAGCTATCGTGCAGGGTGACCTGTTCCGCGGGCAGCCAGTCGCCCGTGACCGCTGCAGGTCGGGGCAGCACCTCGAGTGTTATTTCCGGGCCGCTGGCGGCAACAGGACGCCCTTCGGTTTGGAGCCGCGCGCCCGCCAGCAGGCTCCGAAAGGCTGGATCGTTGGCGAACGGAGTGCCCTTCAACAGGCGCGACATCAGTTCGCCGGTGTCGTCGACGCCGTCGTCGTTGCTGTCGCGTTCGGACAATGCTGTGGCAGCGCGACCGCGGAATGTGGCCGCGGGGATGCGCAACGTGCCGCTCTTCTCCGGCGCGACGGCATAGTGGCGCTCGATGACACGGTATTGATGACCGTCGCGCATGGTCGAATAGCGCTTCTCGTCACCCAATTGCTCAACGATCGCGTCATCCATGTGCGGAGCCGCCAGTTCGCCCTCCTGGATGGCGTCGTCGTAATACAGCCGAACCGTATAGGGGATCTGCTGCTGGACGTAAATCGACTTCGCGCCACTGCCGATTTCGGATTCGACTATGGCCAGCTTTCCCGTCTGGGCCGCGGCCTGCGGCAATGTTTGCGCGACCTCGAGTTGGAGCGCCTGCGTCTTCTCTGACCCGACCGCGATTGGCGGCACATCGATCCTGCCCGGATGACGCGGTTGCAATCGCACCTGCCAACGTGACCGGTCCGAGCGCGTGCCGTTGACGAAGCTCGTCTGCGTGCTCGTGCTGGTGCCCAGCACGTCGAAGTCCTTGCGCAAGGGCGACAAGTCCGGCTGGTCCTGCGAAGGGCTTCCCTCGCGCTCGATGTTCAAGGTGACCACGTCGCCGTCCTGCGCCGTGCGGCGGTCGAGGCGGGCATTCAGCGCGCCCCAGCTACCCGCGCTCGCCAGCGCTGCGCAGATGCCCACCAGTGTTGCCAGCAACGCGGCGCGGAGTGACGGCTTCTTGGTGCGATCAGTACGTTTCATGTTTACCCCGGCATCCTGCATGGCAGGTCTTGGCGTCAGATGTCATCGTCCTGCGGATGCTGCGCGCGTTGCCTGTACTGATACAGGAATTTGCGCCGCAACAAGCCACCCGGGTCATCGGGAATGCGCCGCAGCCACTGTTCCGCCGCCATCTGTTCCTCGCTATTGAGCTCGCTGGCAGCGTTCCGTGCGCCGCTAGCCCGATGCGCATCGGAGTGGCCGGGCCGTCCCTCGCTCGCGGTCCCCGCGCCCGCCGCCGGCGGCGGCTCGGTTGCGCCGACGTCCGGATTGCCGGAGCTGCCATTCTGTGCAGCGAGTTGCTTGGCCGCGTCTGCAAACTGGTTTCCGGATCCGTGCTGCATCGGGACGGTCGACGTACTCGCTTCCGTGTGGGGCGCGCCTTTTCCGGGCTGCGCTTGCGCTGCGCCAACGCCCTTGTCGGCCTGCTTACTGCCGGCGCCGGACGCCTGCGCTTGCGTTCCTTGAGCAGACCGGGCGTCGTTCTTGCCGTCGCCATGGTTGCCTTGCGACCCTTGCTGATCGCCCGACGAGGCAGCGTCTTGCTTGCCGTTGCCATGGCTGCCTGGCGACGGCTGCCGATCGCCCGACGCGGCGGCGTCTTGTCCGCCTTTCCCGTCGTTCGACGATCGGTCCTGCTGGGAATCCTTGCCCTTGCCGGAATTCTCTCGGGACCCACCGCCTTGACCGGAACCCTGCTGCCCCGACTGCCCTTGGTCCTGCTGTTTTTGCGACGCGGCCGATGGCGGCGGGGACGCCGAATCCTGCGGCGGCTGTTTTTTCAGTAGATCCTCCACCGCCTTCTTGTTGGCAAGCGCGTCCTTGTTCCCGCCATCTTCTTCGAGCGACTTGTCATACGCAGCGATGGCTTCCTGATAGCGGCCGAGCTTCGCGAGCGCATTGCCGCGGTTGTAGTCGGCGTCGGTGCCGCTTGCATGGGTGAATTCTGCAACCGCGCGTTGATAGTCTCCGAGCTTGTATAGCGCGGTGCCGCGGCGGTCGGGATCCTGCGCCACCTTCGAGGCCGATGCGTAGTCGCCGGCCGTCATCGCCTGCGCGGCCTGCTGATCCGGCCGCTGCCACAAATCGCTCCACGTCGACGCCACCGCCTGTTGCGGCGGCGACGCCAGTCCCACGAGCAGCAGGCCGCTCAACAGCCAGTTGCGCCGAAATGCCAGCGCCGCCAGAGGGATGAGCAGCAACACGAGCAGAGGCCCGCGCTCTTTCCAGGTGGGTGTCGTCGTCTCTCCCGTCGCGGCATTCTTGTTCGCCTCCAACAGACCGGGATCATCCAACAGCGATTGCAATGCTGCTCCGCTGGCGCTGACCTGCCGATACTGACCGCCGCCCGCGCCTGCGATCGATTGGAGTATCGCTTCATCCAGTTTGGGGACTGCGGCGCCGTCGCGGGCATCGCCCGTTGCGGCGATCTGAACGCTGGCGCTGGCAGGCGCTGCCGCGGCGTCGCTGCCTACGCCGAGCACCGACACATGATAGCCCTGCCCGAGCAGCCGGGCCGCCGCGCGTTGCGCCTCGGCGTGCTTGTCCGCATCGACACCATCGGCGATCAGCACGACCTGGCCGGTGGAGGCGCCGGCCTGGCGCAACAGCTCCCCGGCCTTGAGCAAACCCAGGTCGGCCCGGCTGCCCGGCATCGGCATGATGGCCGGGTCGAGCGCCTTCAGCAGCGCACGTATCGTGTTTGCATCCCGCGTCAGCGGCGACACGGTGAAGGCATCGCCGGCGTAGGCAACCAGCCCCGTCTGGCCTTCGCTATTCCGGGCGAGGATGTCCTCGACTTTGAAGCGCGCGCGCGCCAGCCGCGACGGCGGCAGATCGTTCGCGTTCATCGAAGGTGACAGATCCAGCACTATCACCCGCGCTGCGCTCGATTGATAAACGCGCTGCGGTTGTCGTTCCCACGTCGGGTTGGCGAGCGCGACAACGGCGACCGTCCATCCGAGGGCGATCAACCACGGCGCGCCTGCGCCGCCCGCTGCGCGCGAACGGCCGATCAGGAGCAGTGGCTGCAGCGCGGCGTCGACCACGCGCCGCCAGGGATCGGCACCGCTGCCGGGGCGATAAACGCGCCAGGCGAGCAGCAACAGGGGCATCAGGGCCAGCAGCCACCACGGCTCGATGAAGTGAAATGACTCAAGCACGCTGCACCTCGACCCGTCCAAGCCGCGGCAGCACGCCGCCTTCAGCGAATGCGATCAGCACCGTGAGCAGCAGCGCCACCGCCAGGGGCCACGCATAGAGTTCCTCGACCGGCCGCCAGCTCTGCTGGTCGCGAGAGAGCGGTTCCATCTTGTCGAGCGAATCGTAGATTTCCGCCAGCGCCTCGACATCTCCCGCGCGGAAATAGCGCCCTCCGGTCTTTTGCGCGATCGCTTTCAGCGTCTCTTCGTCAAGATCGCTTTGAACCGTCTGCGTCATGCCAAACGGGCCGCGCACGATCATCTCCTTGGCTCCGACGCCGATGGTGTAGATACGCACGCCTTCCCGCGCCGCCAGGTCGGCGGCCTTGAGCGGTTCGACGTTGCCGGCGTTGCTGGCGCCGTCGGTGAGCAGGATCAATACGCGATTCTTGATCGGCTCGTCGCGCAGTCGCTTGATGGCGAGACCGATCGCGTCGCCGATCGCGGTGTGCTCGCCCGCCAATCCGATCTGCGCTTCATCGAGCAGCGTCCGGACGGTACTGCGGTCCAACGTCAAGGGTACCTGCAAGTAGGCCTGGTCGCCGAACAGTATCAGGCCGAGTCGATCGCCGGCGCGCCGCTGGATGAAATCGCCGGCCACCTTCTTCACCGCGGCCAGGCGACTGACCGCCACGTCGCCGCTGCCCATGTCCTGGGTCTGCATCGACCCGGACAGGTCCAAGGCCAGCATGATGCTGCGCCCCGTGACGGGCAGATGCACGGTTTCGCCGATCATCTGGGGCCTCGCAGCGGCGATGACGATCAAGACCCACGCCAGCGTCGCCAGGGCGAGGCGCACATTCGAGTGCTCGCGCTGGCCGGTTCCGAGCGCCGCGTGCAGCGCGTCAAGATGAGGAAACCTCAGCGTGGATGGCGGTATCTGCGCGGCGCGCGGCAGCATGCGCGCCAGCAGCGGCAGCGGCAGCGCTGCAAGCACCCAGGGCCATGCCAGTTCGAAAGTCACGTCATGCTCCGGTATTTTTCCTGACCCACTCGCGAACCAGCGCGACCAGTCCGCTGGCATCGAGATTCGTGGGCAGCGTGCGTTGATAAGGTCCCTGAGCGAGCACGCGCCCCGGGCCCCGGCGGAAGCGCTCGCCCTCGACCGACTCGTCGAGAAAATCCAGCCATGCATTGCCGGTGAGCGCAGCCACGCGCTGGCGCGGAAAGCGCATCAGTGCGAGCCTCCGGAGCAGGATGGAAACGCGAGCGAGCATCTCGGAGGTCGGCCCACGATCGAGGTCCCGCTCCAGATCGGTTAGTACGGTGAGGATGCGAGTGCGTTGCCGGCGAACCCGATGTCGCCGCCACGCGATCACCACGCCCCAGGCCAGCAACGCGGCCAGCGCGATCGCCACCAGCCACCATCCAGGCGCGGGGGGCCAGAACGGTGCTGCGCCCGGCGCATGTATGTCGCGCAGCTGCAGCGCTGATTGCGCAACCGGGTTCATGCCGCCGCTCGCGCAGGCTCCGCCACCGGCGCAATGATCGTGGTCGCAAAATGGCTGCGCAACCGAGCCGCTACGTCATCCTCCGTGGAGACGCGCAGCAGGCTGATGGCGCGACTGCGCATCAGCGCGGCGACGGTTTCATGATGACGCTGGAAATATTCCTGGTAGGCTCGACGCGCCTTGTTCGAGCGAAGGTCCAGAATGTCGACTCGGCTGCCGTCGGTGATGCCGTAGCTCCCAGGCTGCGGCACCGACAGCTCCACCGGGTCGACAATGTGAATCGCTGCCACATCGCTGTGTTGGCGCAGGCGAAGCAGATGTTTGCCGGTCTCCTCGTCGATGCCGTAGAAATCGCTGACCAGGAATATCAGGCTGCCGGGCCGACTGACGCGGCGCAAACGCGCGAGCATCACGTTCATCGTGCTGCCCAGCGGCGAAGGCGCGATGGTGCGTAATGGATCGGTCAGTTCGACGAGTTGGCGGATCAAGCGCAACACGCCATGTCGCCCGCCGCGCGGCTGCAATTCGCGATGGCTACCGTTGAACAGCATCCCTCCGACCCGGTCGCCATGGGCCGCGGCCGCCCAGCCGATCAATGCGCCAGCCTGCGCTGCAACGACGGACTTCAGCGCGCCTCGGGTGCCGAAGAACATGCCCGGGTTGAGATCAATGAACAAGACGATCGGTCGCTCCCTCTCTTCGTGATACAGCTTGGTATGCGGCTTGCCCGTGCGCGCGGTTACCCGCCAGTCCATGCTGCGAATGTCGTCGCCAATCTGGTAACCGCGCGATTCCTGGTAATCCACGCCGCGGCCGCGAAATCTGGACGCATGGTCGCCGGTGAGCCTCGCGCGTGCCGCCGGTGCGCGCGCCAGGTCGATGCTGCCCGCGTGACGCTGCAGTGCGATGAGATCTTTTGCCGTGACGTGTGTCGCCGCATTCAGGAGGCCATCACGGGCGAGCGATCGGGAATGAGTCATGGCGTCACCATTGGCGCACCGGCAGTCCGCAATCGATCCGCCTCACGCGACCGGTACGAGCTTGAGCAAGTCGTCGATCACCTGGTCGGGTGTCATGCCTTCTGCCTCGGCTTCGAAGGACAGCAGCACGCGGTGCCGGAGAACGTCGTGGGCGACGTACTGGACATCTTCCGGCGACACATAGTCCTTTCCCTGAAGCCACGCCCGTGCGCGCGCACAGCGGTCCAGGGCAATGGTCGCGCGCGGGCTGGCGCCATAGCCAATGCGGCGCGCCAGCGCCTCGCTATACCGCGACGGGCTGCGGCTGGCGAGCACCAGTTGCACGAGATATTCCTCGACCGGGTCAGCCATGTGCAGCGCAAGCACCTCCTCGCGCGCCGCGAATATCCGTTCCTTGCTGACTTCGATCGGGCTGCCGGTCGACGTTCCTGCCATTGTTCCTGCCATTTGCGTGGCCCGTTGCCGCGCCAGTTGCAGGATGCTGCGCTCGGCCTTTCCGTCGGGGTAGCCTATGCGCACATACATCAGAAATCGATCCAGTTGCGCCTCCGGAAGGGGATACGTCCCCTCGTGCTCGATCGGGTTCTGTGTCGCCATCACCATGAATGGGCGCGGCAACGGATACGTATGCTGGCCGACGGTGATCTGATGCTCGCCCATAGCCTCGAGCAGCGCGGACTGAACCTTGGCGGGCGCGCGGTTTATCTCGTCGGCCAGTATCACGTTATGGAACAACGGACCTGGCTGAAAGCGGAAGTCGCCGGTCTCGGGACGATAGACATCGGTCCCGGTCAAGTCGCCCGGCAGCAGGTCCGGCGTGAATTGCACGCGGCGAAAGTCCCCTTGCAGACCCGCCGCCAGTTCCTTGATCGCGGTCGTCTTGGCAAGGCCGGGAGCACCTTCCACCAGCAGGTGTCCATCCGCCAGCAGAGAGATCAGCAGGCTTTCGACCAGGTGCTCTTGGCCGATGATCTTTCGCTGGAGGTGTTGCCGCAGGTTCCGGAAAGCCAGGTAATGGGTGCTGACGGTCGGACGTTCCGATGAGACTTCGGGTCGCGCATGCATCAGTTTTGCCTCGTGTTCGATTGGTTGGCCAACTCAATGTTCCCAACACTACGCCCCCGATACTTAAGCCAGACTTAAGCGGATCCCGTTAATGCGCCGCTCGATCACAGGGTGCCCAACTCGTCCTGTTTCGCCTGCAGGAACTTGATCAGCATCCCCAGCTCGTCACTGTTCAAGGTCCCGTCGCGAATATGCAGTTGCAGCACCCTTGCGTTCGCGTTGATGCGTGCGATTGCGACTTCCACGGTGCCAAACACCAAAGGTCTGTCGGCGCTCATTTGTTTTCCTTTTCGAATAATGAAGGCTCGGATCCGATACGACTGCTTGGTCACTCCAGTGGCACCCAGGCACGGTAAATTTATGCCCGGGCGCTGAGGGCACATCATTGCCAGCGGCCGCGAGCGACGCTATTCGCTATTGACAGCGACCGCCGCGCGGCGCGCTAGTTCCGCGACTGCCTACGCGCGTATCAGATTGCCGCTGACAGACCGGCGTCGCGAATGGGGCGATGCTGGGAGTCTTCATGGCACGCGAGATTCAGGCCGAAGTCACTGACGATGCAATCCGGCCGCCCCTGCATCGGTTCGCAGTCGATCTGTGGGTGGGATCCGGTCCGACGGTGCCGTTCTACGGATTCCCCTATCCCACCAGGATGGCAGTGATCCGGCTTTCGGACGGAGGGCTGTTTGTCTGGTCGCCCACCGCCCTTACTTCGGCATTGAGGCGCGATATCGACCGTCTCGGACCGGTATGCCATCTGGTGGCCCCCAACAAGCTTCATCACCTGTTCCTCGCTGACTGGAAATCGGCGTATCCGGCGGCGACGCTCTACGCGCCCCCGGGCCTGCGTCGAAAGCGCAAGGATCTGGTGTTCGACGCCGACCTTCGCGATGCCGCCGAGCCGGAGTGGGCCGATTGCGTCGATCAGGTGCTGATGCTCGGCAGTTTCGCGATGACGGAGGTCGTCTTCTTCCACCGCGCCAGCCGCTCGGTCCTGTTTGCCGACTTGATCGAAAACCTGCCTGCGAACTGGTTCACCGGGTGGCGCGGATGGATGGCCCGTCTCGATGGCATCGTCGCGCCGAATCCTGGGGCTCCGCGGGAATGGCGCGCAAGCTTTCTCAATCGCGCCGCCGCCTACGCTGCGCTCGAGCGCATTCTTGCGTGGCCGATCGAGCGTGTGGTCATCGCTCATGGAGAGCCGGTAACCGCGCATGGCGATGCCTTCGTGCGGCGCGCGTTCGCGTGGCTCCTCGATTGAACGCAGCCTGAAGGCGAAGCTTCGCGACCGATAGTGATGTTCTTTCCAGCCGAACTCGCGGGCAGATGGCCACCCGCTGGTGAATGAGCGAGCGCGTCGGGCTCCGACGACGGTCGAGCCCCGGATTGCCCGGGCCTATACTTGAGCGTCGGGCCGCGCTTTCCCGGTGCCTCGACTCTATCCGACATTCTCGCGCTGACCGCGGAGGTGACATGCAGCATTCCAGTGCGCTAACGATATCGAGCAAAGAGAAGACGCGCGTCGTCGAGTTTCTGGTCGTCCTGTTCGGCGCAATTTTCTGGGCCAACGCATGCGTGGCCCAGGCGCCGACACCTGCAGGCGAATCGAACCGGACGGTGAGTCCATACCTCTACCTGGTGAACCCGGCTGGAAGCAAGGTGCTCCTCAGCACGCAGTTTCGCCGCAACGATCCCAAGTACGACGACCGCGCGTTTCATCGCTTCCTCGACGTGATCGCGGGTCTGGAGAAACGCGGCTTCCACCAGGACCCCAAGGCGGCGATCGACAGCTGGGACAAGCCGGAGCCCGTGGCGCGGGGTTACGTCTATCTCGAGGATGTTCAGGCGGGCGGGAGGACCAAAAGCGGGCTGATCACGGGCTCGCGTGTGTGGTGTACGGACAACGGTGCGTCAGAGCATGAAATTCGTCGCTCGGACAGTCCGAAGCACGTCGACGCTTTGCTCCATTCTTTCGATCAATACCTCGCCAGGTCGGAGAAACGTACGCGCGGCTGACGCGGACTCGCTCGAGCGAGTGCGACGGCCGCTGTGCAGGGCGACAAGGGAATTGACCACGTCAGCCCATTAGCCGGCCCCGATTCAGCTCGACTGTCCGCCCTCCGTATCGACTCGACGGAAATCGATGGTCGGAAATCCAACGATATCGTACGTGGCCGAAGCAACACCAATTTCCGCGTTGTCCAGCTCATCGACAATGAAGCGACTCATCGCATCTTTGACGTCCCGGATTCGGTGGGTGCCAACAATGAAACGCACCGTCAACTCCAACCAATTGTCGGTAATGCGGAAGAACACCCTGGGTGCGAGCTCGATTGGCTCGACGCTGAAACGCCGTTGCAGGTCATCCTTCGCATCGGCCGCCAGCGCATCGGGATCGATCGCATGCCGTTTCGCAGCGGTGATCAAGATTTCCTCCACCTTGGCACGATCCGCCTTATAAGTAATCGGAATCGTCATTTCCTCCCAGATGAATGGAAAATCCCGCGTGTAGTTGAACACCGGGTCGCTGAAGATCCTGGCGTTGCTGACCGTCACAATGCGGCCCGTAAACTGGCGGCTCTTGACCCACATGGCGGGATCCGCGGCCTGGACGCTTGGTGGCTGACCCATTTCCATGATAGTCGTCTGGATGAATCCAAGACGCAGAACATCGCCACGGACCCCACCCATCGAGATGCGATCTCCGATCGTGAAAGTTGAACCGCGCAAAATTACAAAGTAGCCCGCGATCGCCGTGATCACCTGCTGCAAAGCGAACGCCAGGCCGGCCGACATGAGACCGAACGCCGTAGCCAGCCGTGTCGGATCGTTGAACCAGACCGAGAGCAGCCCAAGCACGAGTACGACGGCGGTAACCAGGCTGATCGCCTGACGCGTCCAGAACCTTGTCTGGGTCGTCGCATAATCGGTACGACCAAGGACGACGCCGGCAAACGCGCGCAGTACGCGAGCAATGAGCAGCAGGACGACGACAAAGGTGAGCGATAGTACGAGCTTCTGCCCGTTCTCCGCGTTGAAGCCGACCCAGTTGACTCCGAATATCTGCACGCATGACTCCCAGGAAAAGCGTCTACGTTAGACCAACAGAGCGTAGTGCCGCCCAGCGGCGCGATCATTTGGCCGCCACGTGTGCGGCACCGCACATCCGCGCGAAAGTATTACCAGGCAAAAGTGGATCGTTATATGCTGGTTTAAGCGGTCTTCAACGGTGCTGGCATCGATACAATACTCCTCATCTACTGCGATGTTGATCGGCATGACGCTCAACGGAGTCGCGAGCGCATCGGATTCCACTCAGCCTTCGTTCGCCGAAAGATGACGGTCGAGTCGATGACCCGGCCGCGGGTCGACGCACAATCGGCCGCATGTGCTCACGGCATGATGCGTCGTACGACGGTGCGATGGGCATGAGCAAAAGACCGGACTCCCTGCCCGACACGCGCTCCGGAAATGCGCTGGCGCGGAACCCCGCGCTTGCACGACTGGCGATGCTCGCCGTCCTCACTCTGGGCATCGGATGGCTGTGCTTGCAAATGGCGCTTCCGTTCGTGTCGAGCCTGACCTGGGCGCTGACTCTCGCCGTCCTGGGCGGGCCGATGCATCGCTGGCTGCAGCGGAAGATGGGCCTTCGGACATTGGCCGCATTGGCGGCGACTGCCGTCGTCAGCCTCGTAGTCGCACTGCCCGCCCTCATCGTCGGCGCTACCATTGCGCAGGAAGTGGTCGATGCCGCCGCCCACCTGGATACTCTCCTGGCGCGCCATCCCTGGGCTTCGCTGGTCGAGCGCTACACATGGCTCGAAGGCCTTGCGCGATGGCTCACTGCCAACGTCGACTTCTCCTCGACGACGCAACAGGTGCTGGGGGCCGCCGCCGCGTCGGTTCGCAGCCTCACTGTCGTCTCGATCCATACCGCGATCAGCGCGTTGATCACGGTCTTCTTCCTGTTCTATTTCTTCCGGGACCACGCGCTGCTGCTGGAAGCACTGCCGCGCTTTTTGCCGCTGTCGGAGGTCGAAACCAGAGAGATTGGCGGCAAGGTCCGCGACACGATCGAGGCGATGGTCTACGGCACCGTGGCGGTCGCGGCACTCCAGGGACTGCTGGGCGGTGTCGCGTTCTGGCTCCTCGGACTGCCATCCCCGGTGCTGTGGGGAGCGGTGATGATGGTGCTGTCGCTCCTTCCGATGTTCGGCGCGGCGCTCGTATGGATGCCCGCGGCGGGATACCTCGCGCTGCAGGGCAGGTTCGGCGCCGCGCTGCTGCTGATAGTCTGCGGTGCACTGCTGATCGGCCTGATCGACAACCTCCTGAAGCCGATGCTCATTCGACGCCAGATCCACTTACACACCGTGGCAGTATTCATGGCGATGCTCGGCGGACTGGCCGTATTCGGCGCCGCCGGGCTCGTGCTCGGTCCAGTAGTTCTTGCGGTCGGCATCGGCCTGTTGGACGTCTGGCGGCGTCTGTTCGGCGCGCGCCAGATGTCGAATTTGGCGCCAGCCAGCCAGGGGGCCACCGACACCAACACCGAGCACCGCTGAGCACATTCGCCGCCAGCCAGGACCGCGCCGCGGTTCAGATCGATGTGGTGCGTAACCGCTGGATTAGCTCGCCACCGTGATCGATATTTGCCCCTTGTCAGTGTTTGTCTGACATGCGTATGAGGAAGGCGCCGATTCCAGCATCGATCGCGCATCGATAAAGTGATTCCCGTGGACATCGCAAAACAGTTTACGTATGCGGATCCTAATGCAAGCCACAGGAGATCAAGATCATGAAAAAAAGTCTCATAGCATTGGCTGTTGCTTCGCTTTTCGGAACGGCAATGGCCGCCGATAAACCCGCCGATTCGATGCGGACAACAACGCCTGTGGTCCGCCCGGCCGATCGTAACGCAGCGTTCACGAACGAAAAGGACATGCTCGAGCAGAAGCTCAAGGCCGGAACCGATCGCGCCAGCTACAAGAAGATCATCGAAGACAACGGCTACCGCGTGTCCGCCATCAACGCCGACAAGCCCGACTACCTCGAATACGAGATCGTCAAGGGCACGCACAGTCTCGAAGTACAGTTGGACTTCAAAGACGGCGCCAAGCGGGCGACCGGAATCGACGTGACCAGCAACATGTGGCGCGCCGATTCCACCAAGCGCATGGAGAAGG
>JBDTLK010000082.1:0-15772 GCA_039934835.1 Edaphobacterium sp. (SeqCode)
GGCCGTTGGTGCCCTTGATGTGGCTGCCCAGCGCGCGCACGTTGGTCCAGTCGTTACCGAGGCCGCCGGCGAACTTGGACAGCAGCGCGTTTTCCTTGATCGCCTCGTAGATGCCGTCGAGGTCGTCGGACACCGTCGTCAGGTAGCACGAAGAGAGCTGCGAGCGGTGCGTGCCCGAGTTGAACAGCGTCGGCGTCGAGCTCATGAAGTCGAAGGTCGACAGCACGTTGTAGAACTCGATGGCGCGCGCTTCGCGATTGACTTCGTTCAACGCCAGGCCCATCGCCACGCGCATGAAGAACGCCTGCGGCAACTCGAAGCGGCGCCCGCCCTGCACATTCTGGTCGACCAGCAGGTAGCGGTCGTAGAGCGTCTGCAGCCCGAGATAGCCGAACTGCTGGTCGCGCGCGGGCGCCAGCGCGGCGCCCATCGTCTTCAGGTCATACTGCGCCAGCGCCTCGTTGAGCAGGCCGATCTTGATGCCGTGCTTGATGAAGCGCGGGAAGTACTCGGCGTACTTGGTCGCCATGTCGGCCTGCGAAGCCTCTTCGCCCAGCGCCTCGAAGCGCAGCGAATCGAGCAGCAGGCGCGCGGTGACGAAGCTGTACGCGGGGTCCTTCTCGATGAGCGTGCGCGCGGCGAGCACCACACACTTGCGCACTTCTTCCATCGGCACGCCTTCGTACAGGTCCTTCAGCGTCGCCTTCAGCACGCGCTCGGGCTCGACGTCGGACAGGCCCGCGCACGAGGTCTTGACCAGGTCGGTCAGCCGCGTCATGTCGAGCGGGCGCTTGACGCCGTTGTCGACGACATAGATGGCGATCGCCGGCGCGTCGCCCTTGGCGTTCTTCTTCTCGTGGGCGCGCTCCTGCGAGCGCTTTTCCCGGTAGAGCACATAGGCGCGGGCGACTTCGTGCTCGCCGCCGCGCATCAGCGCCAGCTCGACCTGGTCCTGGATTTCCTCGATGTGGATCGCGCCGCCATCGGGCTTGCGCTTGATCAGCGCCTTCATGACCACGTCGGTGAGCTGTGCGGTGAGTTCGCGCACGCGCGCCGACGCGGCGCTCTGGCCGCCGTTGACGGCGAGGAACGCCTTGGTGACGGCGATGGCGATCTTCGACGGCTCGAAGCCGACGACGGCGCCGTTGCGCCGGATCACCTTGTACTCCGTCAGTCGCGGATCGGTATTCGCCTCCAGGGGCGTGGGGGTCTCGCCGGCCATCAGTGTGCGTGGAGATGCAGAGGATGGGGGGGCGGCAGGGGTGGCAACTTGCATCGTTCGTTCTCCTGGCTAATTCTTATGGTTCTTGCTTGCAACCGCGTGTACCGACAGCATTGCGCACATACGGTACAGCGTCGAACTGAGGCCTTTTACCGCGCGGTGACCCGGCGGGGCGCGCACCCCTCCCAAGGCTGCTCCAGTGCGACGTGCGGATTTCCCTTACGAATCAAAACCTACTATATCTTGTGTTCAAGTGCTGAATCAACACTAATCATAGTAGCTCGCGATCGACGATGCAAGGGCTTTTTGATGCACACAAACAGGGCCCAAAAAGCATCGGAAAATCAGTGTTGTAGATTGCGTCGACCTATCTGTGCACCGCTAATCCACCGGTTGTCCCCATGGTTGTCCACCGGTGCAAGACTTATGCGCGGTACAGCGTCCGCAGGCCGTTGCCGAGTGCGACTTGTGTACTGTGACGCACAGATGACACCCGCCGCCGCCGACGCGAACACAAAGGCTGGGGGGAATAAACTAAGACAGCACTCCTAACCCAAAATTCCCTAGCGCGGCAGCGCGAACAGGCGCTCTCCCGCGATCGCAACGATCGCATCGTCGCTCGCCCATTGCTGTACCGCGGAGCCGGTGAAGCGTCCAAAGGCGGGCAGGATGGCGCGGTTGCGTCCCAGCACGAAGCAGGGCAGTCGCTCGCTCTGCAGCCCGGCGCCGCTGATATGCACCGCGGGGTGGACGTGGCCGGCGAGCGCGTAGCCGAACAAGCCGCCGGAGGCCGCGTCGGGCGGCTCGTGGCAGAGCAGGAACGGCGGCGCGGTTTCGGGCCCGTCGACGACGTCGACGCGCCAGGGTGCGGGCGGGTCGCCGGCGTGGTTGTCGTGGTTGCCACGCACCAGCGTGATCGCGAGCTCGGCGTGCGCCGCCCGCCATTCCCCGAAGGCGCGATCGAGCGCGGCAGTGCGCCCCTTGGCGGCGTGGATGAAATCGCCCAGCACCACCAGCGCTTCACAGGCCGTCGCGTGCACCAGCGCCGACAGACGCGCGAGGTTGGCGGCGGTCGCGCCTCCCGGCAGCGCCACGCCGCCGGCGCGAAAAGCGGCGGTCTTGCCCAGGTGCACGTCGGCCACGAACAGGGTGCGGCCCGCGGGCCAGTACAGCGCGCGCTCGGCGTAGAGCGCGACGTCTTCGCCGGCGACGCGGTGTCGCAGCGGTTGTCGCATCGACATGTTGTCAGCGTGGCGATTTGTGAGCATTTCGTGACTGAAATTTTCGTTGCGCGTTGCGCGCTGCCGATGCAACATGGGCACATCGATTATATGGATTGTATGTCAACGATGTGCGCGGGCGCACCACGAGCGGCGCAGCGCGAGGGAATATTTGATGCCGCGCTTTTCCGCCAACCTGTCGTTCCTGTTCAACGAAGTGCCCTTTCTGGACCGCTTCGTCGAAGCCGCCAATGCCGGGTTCGGCGCCGTCGAATTCGCGTTCGGGTACGACTACACCATGCCCGAGATCGCGGCGCGTCTGGCGGCGAACGGATTGCAGCAGGTGCTGATCAATGCCCCGCCGGGCGACTGGGCCGCGGGCGACCGCGGTCTCGCCTCGTCACCTGGGCGCGAGCACGAGTTCGCCGCCAGCATGGTCACCGCGCTGCGCTATGCCGAGGCGCTGTCGTGCCCGCGCGTGCACGTCATGGCCGGCGTGCTGCCGCCGGACGCTGACGCGGCGACGCGCACGCAGCATCGTGCGACCTTCGTGCGCAACTTGCGCCTGGGCGCGAAGGAGGCTGCCGCGCAGGGCGTCATGCTCACCATCGAGCCGATCAATACCCGCGACGTCCCCGGCTACTTCCTCAACCTGCAGGGAGAGGCGCACGCGCTGCGCGAGGAGATCGGCGCCGACAACGTCAAGGTGCAGATGGATTTCTACCATGTGCAAGTCATGGAGGGCGACATCGCGATCAAGTTCCGGCAGTGGCAGCCGCACATCGGCCACGTGCAGATCGCCGGCGTGCCCGGGCGCAACGAGCCGGATATCGGCGAGGTCAACTACTTCTACCTTTTCGACCTGCTCGATGAACTTGGCTACGACGGCTGGGTGGGTTGCGAGTACCGGCCCGCCGACACTACGCGCGCGGGCTTGGCGTGGCTCGACAAGCTGGATTGGCGTACGCCGCGCCAATAGCCGTCATCCCGGCGAAGGCCGGGATCCAAGTTGACCTTGGGCGCGCAGAAACTGAAACTTGGGCCCCGGCCTGCGCCGGGGCGACGTAAACATGAAACGCAGTCACTGTGCCGGCGGTTACTTCGCCGACCCCATCGTCAATCCGGGCACCTGAGCTGCGTCGCCAATGCGCTGGTACAGGCGCAACCAACCGGTATCCGCTTCGTCGCGTTCGACCCCTGATGACGATTAAAGCGCGACGCTCATGCCTCCATCCATGACCATCATCTGCCCGGTCATGTAGTTCGACGCGCTCGACGCGAGGAACACGCCGACGCCCGCCAGTTCGTCGGGGTTTCCCCAGCGACCGGCGGGCGTGCGCTTGCAAACCCAGGAATTGAACTCTGCGTTGTCGATCAATGCGCGATTCATCTCGGTCGAGAAGTACCCCGGCGCGATCGCGTTGACCTGGATATTGTATTGCGCGAGTTCGACTGCCATGCCGCGCGTGAGCTGGCGCACGCCGCCCTTGGCTGCCGTGTAGGGAATGACAGTCGGGCGCGCAAGCTCGCTCATCAGCGAGGCGATGTGCACGATCTTGCCCTGCTTCTTCGCGATCATTCCCGGTACGACTGCCTGCGAGACGATGAACGGTGCGGTGAGGTTGGTGGCGATGATCTCGTCCCACTGCTCCTTCGGGAAGTCCGCAAACGCGCCGCGGCGCTGGATGCCGGCGTTGTTGAACAGTATGTCGATGGCGCCGTGCTGCGCGGTGATGGCGGCGACGCTGTTGTGGATCGCGTCGCGGTCGGTGACGTCGAAGATCGCCGTCGATGCCTTGAGATTCTGCGCGGTTAACGACGCCGCCGCCTGATCGAGTGCTTCCTGCTTGCGGCCGTTGAGCACCACCGTCGCGCCGGCGCGTGCCAAGCCCTGCGCGATGGCGAAGCCGAGGCCGCGATAGGCGCCGGTGACGAGCGCGACTTTGCCGGACAGGTCGAAGGGGTTTGCGTTCATGGAGGTTTCCTCTACGGTTGGTAGTCATCCCGGCGAAGGCCGGGATCCAAGATCGATTCGGCGCCGAGTTTGGCCGAACTTGGGCCCCGGCCTGCGCCGGGGCGACAACACTCCAACGTCATCCCGGCGCAGGCCGGGATCCAAGTTGTATTTGCAATCGGCCACCGTCACCGCGCATCCGCCGCGTTCTCCAGCGCCGCCACCATCCGCTCGACGCGATCCGACAATTGCTCGGTCGACAGGCTGTCCTTGAATATCTCGACCATCAGCGGAAAAGCGAACGGCGTGGGCTTGCTCGGCCGGCTGATGATGGCGCGCGCTCCGCGCAGGCGTTGCAGCGCGAGCTGCAGCCGCGCCGCCTCGAGCTGGCGCTCGAGCACTTCGCGCAGCGCCTGCGCCAGCAGGAGGTTTTGTGGATCGTATTCGGCGAAGACGTCGTAGACCAGTCCGCTCGAGGCCTGCAACTGGCGCGCGCTCTTTCCCTGGCCGGGGTAGCCCTGGAAGATGAGCCCGGCCACGCGGGCGACCTCGCGGAACTGCCGGCGCGTGAGTTCGGACGCGTTGAGCCCTGCGAGGATATCGCGCTCGACGTCCGGCGCGGCCAGCAATCGCCCCAATTCACCGATTGAAAGAGTCAGCGGTTCCGGCGAGAGCAGTCCGAAACCGTAGTCGGTCACGGTGATCGAAAAGCTGCGCGGCGCCGCGCGCGACAGGCGATACGAGAACAGCGTCGCCAGGCCCAGGTGCACCAGCCGGCCCTCGAAGGGATAGAAGAACAGGTGTTGCCCGTCGCGGGTGGCGATCTGCTCGATCAGCCACTCGCGTTCACCGGGGAGCGCCGACCAGCGCGCCTGCAACTGCAGCAGCGGCGCGCAGCGCTGCAGTTCGGGCGAGGCGAACACGTCATCGCGCGCGTCGGCGATAAGCTTGCGCGTTTCCGCCGCGAGCTGCGTCGAGAACGCCATCTTGTTGCCCATCCAGCGCGGTACCACCGCCGAGCGCACGGGCGCAGGCTTGACCCACGCGGTCATTTCGCGCACGCGGATGAATTCCAGCACCCTGCCGGCGAAGACGAAGCAGTCGCCGGGAGAGAGCCGCGCCACAAACGATTCTTCGACATGACCCAGGCGCTTGCCACGCTTGAGCTGGATGTTGATCGAGGCGTCGCTGACGATGGTGCCGATGTTCATGCGGTGGCGGTGGGCGATAGCACGATTCGGCACGCGCAGCACGCCATCCTCGTCGGCGACGACGCGGTGATACTCGGGATACGCCACCAGGCTCGAGCCGCCGCGAATGACGAAGTCGAGCGCCCATTGCCATTGCGCGTCGCTGAGGTCGGCGTACGCATGCGTCGAGCGCAGTTCGGCGAGCAGCTCGTCCGGGACGAAGCCTCCCCCTAACGCGCAGGTGACGAGGTGCTGCGTCAGCGCATCCAGAGGCGGCATGTTGGCGCAGGTGATGGCGCGCCGCGCTTCGATGCGTCGCGCCTGCGCCGCGCTGCGCGCGGCAGCGGCTTCGACCAGTTCCAGCGCGTGGGTCGGCACCACCGTCACGCGCGACACCGCGCCGGGTTGATGGCCGCTGCGGCCGGCACGCTGCAGCAGTCGCGCCACGCCTTTGGGGCTGCCGATCTGCAACACCTGGTCGACGGGTGTGAAATCGACGCCCAGGTCGAGGCTCGACGTGCACACCACCGCGCGCAGCTTCTGGTTGCGCAACCCGTCCTCGACCCAGTCGCGCACTTCGCGTTCGAGCGAGCCGTGATGCAGGGCAATCTGGCCGGCCCAATGCGGCCGCGCCTCCAGCAACGCCTGGTACCAGATCTCGGCCTGCGAGCGGACGTTGGTGAACACCAGCGTCGAGTTGGCGCGCTCGATGGCGGCGATGACTTCCGGCAGCAGCGTCAGGCCCAGGTGGCCGGCCCAGGGGAAGCGCTGGATCGTCGCCGGGATCAGGCTGTCGATGACGATTTCCTTGGTGTCGACGCCGCGCACGATGCGCGTCGCCGGTCGATCGGCTCCGACACCAACCAGGCAGGCCAGCGCCTCGTCGAGATTGGACAGGGTCGCCGACAGGCCCCAGACCGGCAGCGCGCTGCCGCGCGATTGCGCTATCGTGCGCAGCCGCGCCAGCGCCAGTTCGACCTGCACGCCGCGCTTGGTCGACAGCAGTTCGTGCCATTCGTCGACGACGACCGTCGAGAGCTGCGCGAAGCGCTCGCCCCAGTCGGCGCGCGAGAGGAGCAGCGTCAGCGATTCGGGCGTGGTCACCAACGCGGTCGGCAGGCGCCGGGTCTGGCGCGCTCGCGCCGCACTTGTGGTGTCTCCCGTGCGCGCGTCGATGGTCCAGTGCGGCTGGATGGCGGTCGCGGCGCGGCGCAGGGCCAGCACCGTGTCACCAGCAAGTGCGCGCAAGGGCGTGATCCACAGGACCGTCAGCGGCGGTGGCGCCTGCGCCTCGCCTGCCGGCCCCGCGGCCAGCGGCCCGAGCCACGCTGCGTAGGTCTTGCCCATGCCGGTGGGTGCGTGGATCAGCCCCGATTCGCCACGCGCATGCGCGGCCCAGACCTCTTCCTGGAAAGCGAAGGGCGACCAGCCCTGCGCGGCGAACCATTCCCGCGGCGACATCGGTTCGGCGTGCGCCAGTATCGACGTCGTGGGCGCGGCGCCGGCGCGCTCCAGAGTGGCGATGGAGTCGAGCGTGCGCGCGGCCCTGCGCTTGTGTTCGGCGAGAAAACGGCGCAGCACGTTGCGAAGCGCGTCAGGTCAGCGAGTGGATGTCGGCGTCGATCGGCAGCGCGTGGCCGGAGATGTTCGCGCCCAGGGGCGAGGCGAGGAAGACGATGGCATTGGCAATGTCCTCGGCGGTGACCAGCCGTCGCAGCGATGTATTGGCCAGCGCTGCATCGACCACCACGTCGACCGGAACGCCGCGCGCCGCGGCACGATTGGCGAACACCGCGTCGATGCGCGCGCCGGCGACCGAGCCCGGGCAGATCGCGTTGACGCGTACGCCGTGCGGCCCCAGTTCGATGGCCAGCGATTTGGAAAGGCCGATCACGCCCCACTTGGCGGCGGCATACGGGGTGCGCAACGGAAAGCCGAAGCGGCCCGCAGCCGACGACAGGTTGATCATGCTCGCGTTGGCGCTTTTCCTGAGCCAGGGAATCGCCCGCTGCGCGCACAGGAACTGGCCGGTGAGATCGACGGCCAACGTGCGTTCCCAGTCGGCAAGCTTGATGTCCTCGCACTTCGCCGTCGGGCCCGCGATGCCGGCATTGTTGACCAGCACGTCGAGCCCGCCGAGCGTGGCGGTCGCCGCGGCGAAAAAGCGTTCGACGGCAACCGGATCGGCGACGTCGCAGACATGCTGCGTCAGCGCCGCATCGGTGGCGGTGGCCGCGACCCCCGCCAGCGCCTTGGTGTCGACGTCGCAGATGATCACCTGCGCGCCTTCGGCGACGAACGCCCGCGCGGTCGCGAGGCCGATGCCCGACGCGCCCGCGGTCACGACCACGCGCAAGCCGCGAATTTTGAGATCCATAGGTGTTACTCCTGTGATGAGCGATCGTGGACAGCCGGCCCGGCTTTGGATTATAACTGTGGGCATCGTCGGTCGCTTTGACAGCAAACACGGGCCCGCAAGAGACGTTGCACCCGACGTCTCGTTTTCCACAGGAGGAGTCATGGATCGTTCGCCGGTCAGCCGTCGTCGTCGCGGTTTGCTTCAAGGTGCAGGCGCCACTGCCGCGCTGGGAGCGTTGGGTTTTCCCGCTATCGTGCGCAGCCAGTCGGAGACCGTCCGCATCGGCCACCTGACGCCGCGCACCGGCTTCCTCGGGCCACTTGGCGAATACGCGGTGATGGGCGTCACGCTCGCGGTCGAGGAAATCAACGCCGCAGGCGGCATCATGGGGCGCAAGATCGAGCTGATCGCCGAAGACAGCGTGAATCCGCAGACCGCGTCGACCAAGGCCGAGCGACTCATCGAGCGCGACAAGGTGGTCGCGATCATCGGCGAGATCAGCTCCGCTTCGGGTCTGGCGATCGCGCAGGTCGCGCAGCGCAACCGCATCCTCTTTTTCAACACCGGCTGTAATTCCGACGAGCTACGCGGCAAGGCGTGCAACCGCTACATGTTCCACACCGAGGCGGCCAACAGCATGTACGTCGCCGCGGAGGGCAACGCGCTGCTGCGCGATGGCATGGTCAAGGGTAAGAAGTGGTACAGCCTTACGGCCGACTACGCATTCGGCCACGACCTGCTGCGGGTAGCCAAGCGTTTCATGGCGGCAAACGGCGGCGAATTCGCCGCGGATGAACTGGTGCCGACCGATGTCGCCGACTTCTCGCCGTACCTGTTGAAGATCCGCAACGCGAAGCCCGACCTCGTCGTCTCCAATCTCGCCGGCAACCAGATCACGAACTTCATGAAGCAGTACAAGGAATTCGGACTGCCGTTTCCGGTCGCCGGATTCGGCTTCGACACCGCGGTGGCCTGGGGCGCCGGCAAGGGTAACGTGCTGGGTACCTGGCCGCTGGTCTGGGATTCTCAGGTGAAGACGCCGTCCTCGCAGCGCTTCGTCGAAGCCTTCGTGAAGAAATACGGGAAGCCTCCGGAGAACCAGGCGTGGGGCGACTACCTGTCGACCAAGCATGTGGCGCAGTCGATGAACGAGATCAAGAGCACCGACTCGACCAAGGTCGTCGACTATCTCGAAAAAGGCGCCAAGTTCGACATCCTGAAGACGCGCGAGGGCTACTACCGCAACTGGGATCACCAGCTGATGCAGCAGATGTACACGCTGACCTTCAAGCCGGAGTCCGAGGTCAAGGACCGCTGGGACCTGTTCACGCTGTCGGCCCCGGTGCCCGCCGCCGACCAGAGTCTCGAAGTCCTGGCGCCGACCAAGACGGAGAACGCCTGCACGATGCCGGCGTGACGCACGCCGCAACGGGCGCGTCCGGCGCGCGCCCGAAGCACGATCAACGATGCTGATCCAGGTCCTCGAGCAGGTCCTCGACGGCCTGCTCGCGGGCGCGTATTACCTGCTAATCGCGCTCGGCCTGACGCTCATCTTTTCGCTGGGCGGGCTGGTCAACCTAGCGCACGGCGCTTTCTACGCGCTCGGTGCGTACTTCGCGGTCAAGATCGCCGACGTGCTCGGTTTCGGGGCGGCGTTCGTGCTGTCGCCCATTGCGGTCGGGATGATCGGCATCGTCGTCGAGCGTTTCTTGTTCCGGCGGTTCTACCGCGAAGACCCGGCGCTGGGCCTGCTGCTGACCTTCGGGCTTGCCATGGTCGCCGAGCAGGCGCTGCGCCTGATCTTTGGCGCGGCGCCGATTCCGTTTTCGATCCCGTCCGCGCTGAAAGGGCAGGTCCTGGTTGGCGACTTCATTTATTCGAAGTACCGGCTGTTCATGCTCGCGGTAGCCGCATGCGCGGTCGGCAGTCTGTGGGTACTGCTGCACAAGACGCCGTTCGGCCGCGTCGTTCGCGCCGGCGTGCAGAATCCCGACATGCTGGCGGCGCTGGGCATTTCGCTTGCGCCTTACATGGCGAGCGTGGTCGCGCTGGCGGTCGCGCTCGCGGCGCTCGCCGGGGTGTTGCTGGCGCCGATTTCCGGCGTGCATCCGGCCATGGGCGCAGACATCCTCACCGCGTCGTTCGTCGTCGTGGTGATCGGCGGGCTTGGGTCGTTCTGGGGGGTGGTGCTGGCGGCACTGATTGTCGGCGTCGTGCGCGGGCTGACAATCTATTTCTTTCCGCCCGCCGCCGAAGCGTCGATGTATCTGCTGATGGTGCTGGTGTTGCTGTTCCGCCCCCGCGGCCTGTTCGGCGAACGCATCCAGCGTTTCGAATGAAGCGCCTGACCTCGCCGATGGTCATTGCCGCGCTGGCCTGCGCCGTGCTGCCGTTCGCGCTGCTCGCTGGCGGCCTGACACTGACCAGCGCCACCGATGTGGTCATCTTCGCGGTGGCATGCATGGCGCTGAACCTGCTCGTCGGACGTACCGGACTCGTCTCCTTCGGACACGGCGCTTGGTTTGGCCTTGGCGCATACGCGGCAGCGCTGGCACAGCGCCATTGGTTCGCCGGATCGATGCTCTGGCCGGCGCTGTTCGCGCTGGGTTTTCTGCTGGTTGCGACGACGCTCATCGGCTTTCTGGTGCTGCGCCGGCGCGGTGTCTATTTCTCGCTGCTGACAATGGCCTTCGCGGCGCTTACCTATGCGATCGCCTTTCGCTGGACCGGATTCACCGGTGGCGAGAATGGTCTGGGAGGAATCACCCGTGCGACCTGGTTTGGCGTCGATTTCGAAACTCCCTGGGCGTACTACGTGCTCGTCGCAACCTTTGGTGTTGCCACGGTATATGCCCTGGCGCGCTTCCGCGCGTCACCGATCGGAACGGTCCTCCTGGCGATTCGCGAAAACGAGCAGCGTGCGCAATTCGTCGGCTATGCGACGCAAGGGTACCGGCAGATAGCGTACGTCCTGTCCGCGACGCTTACCGGTATCGCCGGCGTGCTGTTCGCGTTCCACCATCGCTTCGCGTCGGCGGATCCGACCGGCGTGTCCTTTTCGGGAGAGCTTCTGGCGATGGTCATCATCGGCGGCATGAAGAGCCTCCTGGGACCGACGCTGGGTGCCTTGTTCTACATCCTGTTCCGGGAATATTTGTCCATATGGACGCCGAACTGGCTGCTCTACTTCGGCCTCCTGTTCGTCGCTTTCGTGGTGTTCTCGCCCACCGGACTGGTCGGAGTGTGGCGCCGCCTCACCACACCGCTGCGCAAACCGGCAGTCGAGGCTGCAGCGATGGCAGGACGCAATATCGAGCATGAGTTGCCGTTGCCGCAGTTCCTGCTGCCCGCCGCGCCGGTTACAGCGACCCCGCTCGAAGTACAGAATCTGGCCAAGGCATTCGGCGGCATCCATGCGGTCCAGGATGCGAGCCTCGCCGTCGCCGAGCGCACGCTGCACGCGCTGATCGGCCCCAATGGCGCCGGGAAAACCACGCTGTTCAATCTGGTGTCCGGACTGTTTCGGCCAGATCGTGGCCGGGTGCTCCTCGATGGTCGCGACATCACCGGCGAAGCGCCGCACCGCATCGTCGCGGCAGGGCTATCGCGCTCGTTCCAGATCACCAACCTGTTTCCCGCGCTCACGCTCGAGGAGAACCTGCGGCTGGCGGTGCAGGCGCGCGACCCGTCGCACTTCAACGGCTGGACGCGCGCCACGTCCATCGAGCCGGTAATGCGCAAGACGCGCGAGCTGATCCGCTTCCTCGGTGTCGCCGGCATGGAACGCGCCGAGGCGGGCGCGCTTTCTTACGGCGGCCAGCGGTTGCTCGACATGGGCCTGGCGCTTGCCTCGGCCCCGCGAGTGCTGCTGCTCGACGAACCGCTGGCGGGACTTGCCGCGGCCGAACGCGAGCGCGTCGCCAACCTCGTCAAGCGCATCTCGCGTGAGATTCCCGTACTGATGGTCGAGCACGACATCGACCGCGTATTCGCGCTGGCGGACAGGGTGACCGTCATGAATGAGGGCCGCGTGCTTGTCGACGGCACCGCCGACGATGCGCGCAACAGCAGCGCCGTGCAAGAGGTCTACATCGGCGCGGGTACCTCGGCGCTTGCCGCGGGCGCGCGCCAGCACGCGGTGCAGGAGACAGGCCGCGCGCTGCTCGCCGTCGACTCGGTCGACGCGTACTACGGCAAGAGCCATATCCTGCAACGCGCGTCGCTGGTCGCGCGCGAGCGCGAGATCGTCGCGCTGCTCGGGCGCAATGGCGCGGGCAAGTCGACACTGCTCAAGACGATCATCGGCATCGTCCGGGCCGCCGAGGGCCGCATCGCGCTCGGTGATCAGGAATTGACCAGGCTGCCGGCGGCCGCCATAGCGCGCCTCGGCGTGGCTTACGTGCCGCAGGGCCGTGGGCTGTTCGCGGGCATGAGCGTGCGCGACAACCTCGAGTTGGGGCGGCTCAAGCGGCGCGCCGGCGGCGTTGTCTGGAGCGAAGAGAAGATCATGGAGTTCTTTCCGCGCCTCAAGTCGCGGCTCGACACGCCTGCCGATTTTCTTTCCGGCGGCGAGCAGCAGATGGTTGCGGTGGCGCGCGCCTTGTCGGGTCAGGTGCGGGTGCTGCTGCTCGACGAGCCCTTCGAAGGCCTGGCGCCCGCGGTCGTCGAAGAATTGTTCGAAGCCTTTGACAAGCTGCGCGGCGAGGTGGCGATGGTGATTGTCGAGCATAATCTCGATCTGGTTCTGGCGCTGGCCAATCGCGCCTACGTGCTGGAACGGGGCAGCGTTGTGTACGAAGGAGCGGCGGCCGCGCTGCGCAACGATTTGGAATTGCGGCGCCGCGTATTGTGGATGTGAGGACATGGAAAAGACGATAGCGGTGGTGGGAGCGGGCCTCATCGGCCGCGCCTGGTCGATGGTGTTCGCGCGTGCTGGCTGGGAAGTAAGGCTGACCGATACCGCGCCGACGCAACTCGACGCGGCGCGCGAGTTCATCGCCGCGAGCCTTGCCGAGCAGGTGACGCACGGCCTGGCGAGCGATCCGGCCGCCGCGCTCGGGCGCATCACTTACGTCCCCGAATTGCGCGTTGCCGTTGCCGGCGTCGACTGGGTTCAGGAGAATCTGCCCGAAGTCGTCGAACTCAAGCAGGCCGTGTTCGCCGAACTCGACCGCCATGCGCCGGAGAACGCCGTACTGGCAAGCTCGACCTCGGCGATCCCGGCGTCGCGCTTCACCGAGCAGCTCGCGGGCAGGGCACGCTGCATTGTCGCGCATCCGGTCAATCCGCCGCACCTGGTGCCGATCGTCGAGCTCTGCGGTGCGCCGTGGACGGCGCCGGAGACCGTCACCCGGGCGCTTGAGGTCTACACCGCGGTCGGGCAGGTGCCCATCGTCGTGCGCCGCGAGCTCGACGGCTTCATCCTCAATCGCCTGCAGGGCGCACTGCTGGCCGAAGCGATGCGCCTGGTTGGCGAGGGCTACGTGTCGCCCGAGGATCTCGACAAGACGATTCGCGACGGGCTGGGCTTGCGCTGGGCGTTCATGGGGCCGTTCGCGACCATCGAGCTCAACGCTCCTGGCGGCATCCCGGACTACTGCGCGCGCTACGGCGATTTTTTCCGACGCCTTGCTGCCGATCCGGCGCCGGTGAACGTCTGGGGAGCAGCCAATGCGGCGCGCGTAGGCGACGCGCTCGGCCCGCCTAAGACGCAACCGCAACGCGATGCCCGCACGCGCTGGCGCGATCGCCGGCTCATGGCTTTGGTGGCCCACAAACGTGACCAGCAACCGTCCGAATAAAGGAGAGCGTCATGGCAGGACCCCGCAACGTCATCATCACCTGCGCCGTCACCGGTTCGATACACACGCCGTCGATGTCGCCGCACATCCCGGTCACGCCCAAGCAGATCGCCGACGCGGCGGTAGGCGCGGCGGAAGCCGGTGCGGCGATCGTGCACCTGCACGCGCGCGACCCGGTGGACGGGCACCCGACCCAGGACCCGAAATACTTCCGCGAGTTCGCGCCCGACATCGCGCGGCGCTGCGACGTGGTCCTCAACTTCACCACCGGCGGTGCGGCGACGATGAGCATCGAGGAGCGGCTGCAGCCCGCCTTGCAACTCAAGCCCGAGGTGGCGTCGCTCAACATGGGCTCGATGAACTTCGGACTGTTCCCCATGCTGCGCCGCTTCAAGGATTTCAAATACGCCTGGGAGCGGCCTTACCTGGAAGGGTCCGACGAGCGCATCTTCAAGAACACGTTCAAGGACATCGAGTACATCCTGACCTCGTGCGCCGACAATGGCACGCGCTTCGAAATCGAGTGCTACGACATTGGCCACCTCTACACGGCGGCGCACTTCCTCGAGCGCGGGGTCGTCAAGCCGCCGCTGTTCATCCAGAGCGTGTTCGGCATCCTCGGCGGCATCGGCCCGCATCCCGACGACGTTTCGCACATGAAGCGCACGGCGGATCGCCTTTTCGGCGATCAGTATCGGTGGAGCGTGCTCGGCGCGGGGCGCAATCAGCTGCCGATCGGGTCGATGTCGGCGGCGATGGGCGGCAACGTGCGGGTCGGACTGGAGGACAGCCTGTGGCTGGGCGCCGGCAAGTTCGCCGAGTCGAACGCTGCGCAGGTACGTGCGGTGCGCACCGTCATCGAGGGCATGGGTCTCAAGGTGGCGACGCCTGACGAGGCGCGCGAGATCCTCGAACTGAAGGGACGGCACCGCGTGGCGTTTTGATCCGCACGCGCTGAGCGGCGCACAGGCCAACACAACACATCGTCATTCCCGCAGACACTGGAACCCATTTTCAGCCAACGTCCACATGGATTCCCGCTTGCGCGGCAATGACGACCGCATCGTGCGCGGGGATGACGAGTGCCGCGAGGGTGACGACCTAAAGCGCGCGGCCGTAACTACGCCGCGACCAACTCCACCGTTCGCGAATCCGCCGGCTTGGCGCCTCGGTACGCCGCAACCAGCTCGGCCTCCTTGGCTTTCGCAGCCTTGAGATGGCGGTCCTTCACGTGGCCATAGCCGCGGATGTGTTCCGGAATGCTGGCCAACTCAACCGCGATGATGTGATTGTGGGACGCGAGATGCGGCAGAATCTCGTTGATCAGCGCCTCGTAGTCGGTGATCAACTGGCGCTCCATGCGCCGCTCCGCAGTCCGGCCGAAAATGTCGAACACGGTGCCGCGCAGGCCCTTGAGCTTCGCCAGGACCCGAAAGCCGCTCATCATCCACGGACCGTAGGTGCTCTTTTTCGCTTCGCCCGTGGTCGCGTCGGCGACGTTGGTCAGCGGCGGCGCGAGATGGAACTTGAGCTTGTAGTCGCCCTCGAATTGCGCCGCGATGCGCTTCATGAACTCGCCATCGGTGTATAGGCGCGCGACTTCGTACTCGTCCTTGATCGCCAACAGCTTGAAATAGTAACGCGCCACCGCTTCGGTGAGGGCGGTACGGCCGGGCTCCAGCTTCGACTCCGCGTTCAGGACCTTGGTGACGAATTCGACATAGCGAGTGGCGTACGCCGCATCCTGGTACCCGGTCAGGAATTCGCTGCGCCGCGAGATCGTCTGGTCGAGCGAGGTCGACAGGCGCTGCGAGTCGGGCTTGTCGCTCGGAATCGCCGCGGCCAGCACGCGCTGCGGATCGACTGCGGCCAGGCGGCCCCAGCGGAAACTCTGCGTGTTCGACTCGGTCGCCGCGCCGTTGAGCGTGATCGCCTGCAGGATCGAGGCCTCCGACAACGGCAGCAGTCCGCGCTGGTAGGCGTAGCCGACCATGAACAGGTTGGTCGCGATCGAGTCGCCCATCAG
>JBDTLK010000083.1:0-15714 GCA_039934835.1 Edaphobacterium sp. (SeqCode)
CATAAGCTGCTGCGTCAGCGGAGCGACGGCTTCGATGACGATGATCCATGGGCGATGGCGGTCGAGCATCGCACCCTGCAGGACGTCGTGCTCGGCGCCTTCGGCGTCGATCTTGAGGAAATGCACATCGCCCTTGGCATATTCGGTCCAGATATCGGCCAGCCGGCGCTGGCTCACGCGCCGCTCTACGATCTTCCAGCCGGCGGCTCGGTGCCGATCGGCGATCGCCGGATCCAGCGTGGACAGTCCCGAGTCGGGAATCTCGAAGAATTCTCGCTCGGCGTCGTCACCGCCGCACACAACGCACAGATTGACGTCGCGCGGTCGGGCGCGGCACAACTGCGCGTGGTAGTGCGCCACAGGCTCGACGTTGATCCCCGACCAGCCCTTGTCATAGAAAGCACGCGTTACAGTTCCTGCGTCGGGATCCTGCGCGCCGACGTCGACATAAAAACCGTGCTCAACGTGCTTGAGCACGCGCCACAGCATGACGTCTTCGAAATTCTGCGCGTAGGAAATGAAGGGCATCGTCGTCTCGCCCGACTACAGCAATCGCAGTTCCGCGAGCCGTTGGCGCATCGCAGCCGCGGTGTTCGCGTGGGTGAACCGGCCGCGAACATCGCTCTGTCCGCGCGCCGCAATCCGACCCCGGAATTCAGCATCGTCGACCAGCCTGGTCATCCAATGCGCGGCCTGCGCGACATCCGGCTCGGCCCATCGAAACCGCTCGTCGTCGACGATGTATTGACCCTTCTGGATCGCGATCAGTCGATAGTCGACCAGGCAGCTGTTCTCCGGACTCATGAACTCGAGGTTCCCTGAATACGCGGTGCCGATCACTGGCTTGCCCAAGTACATCGATTCGGCCAATCCGAGTCCGAGACCTTCGGCGCGATGCAGAGATACATATGCGTCGACAACGCTTTGCAGGCCGAACACCTGGTCGCGACTCATGAAGCCATCGACGATGACAATCCGGTGGTCGTTGCCGATGAGTTCACGCATGGCGCGTAGCTTCTCGGGCTTATTGCCGCCGTTGATTGACTTGATCACGAGGCCAACGTCGCGGCGACTCTTGTCGAATGCTTGCTTGAACGCGGCGATCGCTCCCTCTGGATTCTTGCGCATTGCGAACGAATTGAAGTCGAAGCTGAACAGGAACAGGAAGCGGTGTTCGGGCAGTCCGAACTCGTGGCGCGCGTAGGCCCGGGAAAGTTTGACCTCGATCGGCGTGTGGATTTTCGTCACTGGTTTCACGGTGGCCACGCGCATTGCGGCGGCGATGAATTCGGTCGCCACCCAGATTTCATCGACGCTCTCGATGGCGTAGCCCCACCCTCGTGGAACCTGTTCGAGCTCCCAGAACCAGAAGCCGATGTTGTAACGGCGCACGCCGCCCTTCGGCTTCATCAGCCGCACCACCGGCTTTAGCATGTCCGGGTTCACGCAGAACAGCGAGCAATTGTGGCGCAGCTCGTCGACGATATGCGGCGCCACGCTGCGGTCGGCCTGCCGCGTCTTGAGCCGCATGTCGACATCGAGCACCGCGAACGGAATCGCGCCGACGCGACAGGCGCTGGCGAGCGCTCGCAGGTTTTCGCCGAGGCCGAACTCACCGTATGCGAAGCCGACAAGATTGACTCCCGCAGTGGCTGCTTGCGCGACGACAGGCACCGATGGCTCAAGGATTTTCCGGCCCAGGATCTCCAGCTGCTCGATTGGAAATGCCAGCACGTGACCGACCTGGAACGGCGTCTTGAGAAAGTGCCGGCGCCAGTGATGCAGCGACGGCGCATACAGATTTGGCGGCACGACATCGCCGCAGGCGCCTGCGTAGAATTCCCTGAACATGGAGATTTGCGCGAGGTCGGATGGCTCGTGGGTCGCGAGCGGGCTGTCCTGAGCGACGGCGCAGCGCGTGTATCCGGCGCTGGATACGTATACCGGCTCGTCGAACCAGAGAGCGCGCAGGCCGAAATCCCACGCCCAGTGGTGCGGCAGGTCCCTGAATCCGCCAATCCTGTCGAAGAGCTCACGACTGAAGAAGAGGTTGCCGGCCGCGACGCCGACGAACGCCTGATGAATGAGCGAAAACCCTACGGTATCGGCTTCGGCGATGCCGGCCAATAGATCGACCGCGCGAGCGACTGCGGGGTCGTGCTCCGAGCTCAGCGACCTGCCTTCGTCGTCGGTGAACGCGGCGTTGCCGAAACCCCACGCCCGTCCTGGCGCGGCGACTTGCCGCACCATGGTGGCGATCCGATCGACGCCAAGGCGGTCGCGCGCGTCGAGAACATTCACGAACGCGCCCGTGCTGCCACGCACTCCTGCGTTGATCTGCGCCGGCTCGCTCATACCGCCAGCGGCAATCCTGCGCCATGGAAACCTGCACGTTGCCAGCGCGTCGGCCATGCCATGCTGCGTTGCCGCGTCGTCGACGAGAACCAGTTCGATGTTGGCGTAGGATTGGCCGCAGGCGGTTCGCAGTGCGGAAAGAACTTGTTCCGCTCGCCCTTTGGCCAGCAGCACGATGCTCACTAGTGGCTCCGGCGGGCGCTCATCGCCCGCACTGGCGGACTGCCACCGCACGTACTCGGCGCGCTTACGCCCCGCGAAGACCGAGTCCATACCCGACAGAGCCTGCGTGAACATGAACCCAAGGTCGGACCAGATCGCGTACTGCCTGGGCGCGCTTAGCGGAAAGGTCTGCATCGATCGGGCGGCGGCGAGGAGTTTGCGCAGGCCGGCCTCGGGCTCGCCGTTCTCGTAGTCGCAGCGCCCGAGAATGCGCAGAGCTTCCGGATGGCCGGGCGCCCGCTGCAGCGCCTCCTGGCCCAACGCAGCGGCGCCCGCGACGTCGGCAGCCTCGAGGCGTTGCGTGGCTTCGAGCAATGTCGACACAGGGTCGAGCGGAGCCGTCATCGCAGCAACGGCCAGTGCCGCCGTCGTGGCGATGTCGCCGTGGCACTCCTTGTAGCGTTTCCCGCTTGCGCACGGGCAGGGCTGGTTGCGCCCGATCGGCTGCATGGGCGTCAGTACGTTCTCGGCTGGGCCATGTTCTCGAAGCGGGTGTACTGTCCGATCCAGGTCAGCGACACCGTGCCGATCGGGCCGTTGCGCTGCTTGCCGATGATGATTTCGGCGATGCCCTTGTCCTGCGTATCGGGGTTGTACACCTCGTCGCGATAGATGAAAAGGATCACGTCGGCGTCCTGCTCGATGGCACCCGATTCGCGCAGGTCGGACATGATCGGACGCTTGTTGGGCCGCTGCTCGAGGCTGCGATTCAACTGCGACAACGCCATCACCGGCACCTTCAGCTCCTTCGCCAACGCCTTTAGCGAGCGCGAGATCTCCGAGATTTCGGTCGCACGGTTCTCGCCGTCGCCCACCGCCTGCATAAGCTGCAGGTAGTCGACGACGATCGCGCCGAGCTTGCCACCGTACTGGCGCGACAGCCGGCGCGCACGCGCGCGCAGTTCCAGCGCGTTGAGCGCCGGTGTTTCGTCGATGTGCATCGGCGCGTCATTGAGCCTGCCCAGCGCGCCCGACAGCCGCTCCCAATCGTCGTTGGTCAGGCGCCCGGTGCGCACGTTCTGCTGGTCGATGCGGCCGACCGAACCCATCAGGCGCATCGCCAGCTGCGTCGCGCCCATTTCCATGCTGAACACGGCCACCGGCATCTTCAGCGACAGCGCGACGTGTTCGGCAATGTTGAGCGCGAGCGCGGTCTTGCCCATGCTGGGACGCCCGGCGATGACCACTAGGTCGCCCTCCTGGAAGCCCGAAGTCATGCGATCGAGATCGGTGAAGCCCGTGGCGACACCCGTGACATCGGAGGAATTGTCGCGGCTGTAGAGGAACTCGATGCGCTCGACGACTTGTGTCAGTAGCGGACGGATTTCCTGGAAGCCTTGCTGCCCGCGCGCGCCGTGCTCTGCGATTTCGAATACCTTGGTCTCGGCGTGATCGAGGATTTCGCGAACGCTGCGCCCGAGCGGGTTGTAGGCGCTGTCGGCGATTTCGCCACCCGCGGCAGCCAGCCGGCGCAGGATGGCGCGCTCGCGCACGATTTCGGCGTAGCGCCTGATGTTCGCCGCGGTCGGCACGTTCTCGACCAGCGCGCCGAGATACGCCATGCCGCCGATATAGTCGAGCTTCTTGAGCGACCCCAGCGCTTCGCCGAGCGTGACGACGTCAGCGGGCTTGTTGTCGGCGATCAGGTCCATGATCGTCTTGTAGAGCACGCGGTGCGACTCGCTGTAGAAGTCGTCGGCGCCCACGATGTCGGCGACGCGGTCCGAAGCGCCGTTCTCGAGCAGCAGCCCGCCCAGCACCGATTGCTCGGCCTCGAGCGAATGCGGCGGCACTTTCAGGGCTTCGAGCTGGGCGTCGTTGGGCATACCGGGGAACCTGCGGGGGCTTGCCCATTCTAGCAAATCACCGCGCCCTCAGCGGACCGCTTCGAGGCGATACCGGGAGTGATGAAGGCTCGCTCGAGACGAAAAAAAGGGCCGTTGCCGGCCCTTGATTTCATTGCGTCGCTGTCGCTGTCAGCCGGCGGGAGTTCCGGTTGTGTCGCCCAGCACCGCAACGACTATGTTCGCCTGCACATCGCCGTGCAATGCCACGACCAGCGGGAATTCGCCGACCTGCTTCAAAGGGCCGTCAGGCATGCGCACCATCGCTTTTTCGACCGTATGACCCAGGCCGTGCAGCGCTTCGACGATGTCGACGTTGGTGACCGAGCCGAACAGGCGGCCATCGACGCCGGCCTTTTGCGTGATCTGTACCTTCACGCCTTCGAGCCTGGCTGCGCTTTCCTGCGCGGCCACCAGCTTGGCGCCCGCGGCTTTTTCGAGCTCGGCGCGCTTCGCTTCGATCAGCTTCAAATTCTCCGGCGTGGCGCGCTTGGCCTTGCCCTGCGGAATCAGAAAATTGCGCGCGAAGCCCTGCTTGACCTTGACCACGTCGCCGAGCTCACCCACGTTGGGAAGTTTTTCCAGAAGTATGACTTGCATGGTGTCGCCCTCGCTCAGTGCAGGTCGGTATACGGCAGCAGCGCGAGAAAGCGTGCGCGCTTGATCGCCGTGCCGAGCTGGCGCTGATAGCGCGCCTTGGTGCCGGTGATGCGTGCCGGCATGATCTTGCCATTCTCCTGGACAAAGTCCTTGAGGATGTCGATGTCCTTGTAGTCGATTTCCTTGACGCCTTCGGCGGTGAAACGGCAGAACTTGCGGCGCTTGAACAGATTATTTCCGCGTTCGCGGCGCTTGCCATCCTTGCCTTTGCCTTTGCCTTTGGCGTTTCTTCCCATGGGACGGGGCATGTCAGTTTCCTTTGCGTGTATTCGGTGTTGCGTTGTTCGAGAGATCGAAAGCGTTCACATGCAGCGCGACGCCGGTGCCGGTGCGATAGCGGCGGGCGAGAAACCCGCTGCAGCGCAATTGCGCGCCGGGCACGATCGCGGCCAGCCGGTGCGCCACCGGGCCGAGCGCCACTGCGGCGAGTTCGCACGCCACGTGCCGCTCGATGCCGGCTTCGACCTGGGTCGACTCGTGCGCGAGCGCGAAATCGAGCACCGGAATGCCGGCCGGCGTATAACGCAAGTCGTCGCGCGATTGCATGCGTGCGTCGAGCGTGAGCAAATTGACCTGCACTGACCGCAGTTATGCCGGTTGCGCGGCAGGTGCATCCGCCGCCGGCGTGGCCGCCGGTGCCGCTGCGTTCGGGGCCGCACTTGGCGCCGCGTTGGGCGACAGCGAGCGAGACTTCTCTTCCTTCATCATCGGCGAGGGTGTGACGACGGCCTCGCGCATCGCGACGATCAGGTGGCGAAGCACCGCGTCGTTGAACTTGAACGCATGCTCGAGCTCGCCCAGCGCCGCGGCGTCGCATTCGATGTTCATCAGGACGTAATGCGCCTTGTGAACCTTGGCGATCGGGTAGGTCATCTGGCGCCGGCCCCAATCTTCGAGGCGGTGGATCTTGCCGCCGTTGGCGGTGGCCATGGCCTTGTAGCGCTCGATCATCGCGGGCACCTGCTCGCTCTGATCGGGGTGAACGATAAATACGATTTCGTAGTGACGCATGCAGACTGCTCCTTGTGGACGGTGGTTGGGCGACTAGGGGGCGGAAAGCGTGCGCCGCTCCGCGGTGTCGCCGGCGGCCTCATCCGTCTGCGGCGGGTGAGGCAAGGAACCTGAAAGTATAGCTGGATTCCTGAGCCAAGACAAGGCTTTAGCGAACAGGCGCCGGCGCGGCCTCCCCTGCCACCGCCGCCGACCTGGGAATCAAGGCGGAGAGCGCGGCCTCGCGTTGCACCTTGGACTGTCCCGCGAGAACCTTCACGCGGGCGTAAAACCGCGGCAGGTCACCCCCCTCGGAGGCGAGCAACGCCCGGAACTCGGGCACCTTGCGCGAATAGAGCGCGACCGCGGCCAGGCTGGCATTGTTGGGCCCCTGCGCGAACCAGCCGTCGTAGCCGGACAGCCCGCCCCAATCACGCTTCAGCGCCGCATAGTCAGCGCGCATCGCCGCAAAAGCCTCGGCCTTCTCTTCGCGCTTGACGGCGTCGCCCGCTCTGCTGGCGTACAGCGTGACAAGGCGCGAACGCGTGCGCCCGACGAGATCGCGGAAGCCTTCGCGATAACGCTGGCTTGCGGCGTATTGCGCAACCAGCGCCGGATCGTGCTGCGCCGCCAGCCAGCGCGCGATCCCCTCCTCCTCGACCGCCACCGCGAAGGACTCGTTGAACACGCTGTCGTCCTTGGCGTAGGCAACCTGATGCGCCAGCTCATGGAAGATCAGGCGCGCGAGTTCGGGATCGGGATAGCGTATGAACGTCGACAGGATCGGATCGTCGAAATAGCCGAGCGTCGAAAACGCCGGAACGCCGCCGATGTGCGCATCGTCGCCGCTGGCGGCAAACTTCGCGGCTTCGCTCTGCGCCGCGGTTTCATCGAAGTAACCTCGGTAGTTCACGCAGCCCGCAACCGGGAAGCACCACTGCCGCGGCTCGAGCGAAAGTTCGGGGGTGGCGACAACATTCCACAACACGTAACGTCTCCCGACGTCGCTGTACTTCCGATAGCTGGCGTTGTCGGGCAGCGCCAGATCGCGGCTCGCGAAATCGCGAATGGTCACCGCGCGCTCGAGCTTGCGCCTGAGCACCGGATCGGAGGTCGTGGCGATGAGCGTCGGTATCGACTCGGCGTGCTGGAGCAGCTCGACTTCGCCGCGGATCCCCTGCCAGTAATACTCCATGCTGGTACAGCCCGAAACCAGCGGCAACATTGCCAGTGCGACGACGCGCCGCATCAGGTGAGTGTAGGCAGCCACGCGGCAAGGCGCCGTACGCCGTCGCGAAGCTTGTCCAGCGCGATGGTGTAGGCAAAGCGCACGTGCGCCTCGGCGCGGTGACGCCCGAAATCGATTCCCGGCGTGATTGCCACGCCCGTTGCGGCCAGCGCGGCGGCGCAAAAACGCTCGCTGTCCAGGCCGAATCGCGAGCAGTCGGCGTAGACGAAGAAGCCGCCGGTGGGCATGACCGGAACGGCGAATCCGAGTTCGCGCAGCGCGGGCACAAGATAGTCACGGCGCGCCTGGAACTCGGCGCGGCGCGCTTCGACGATGGCGAGCGTGTCGGGCTCAAAGCAGGCGAGCGCGGCGCGCTGTGACACCGTCGGTGGCGAGATGTACAAGTTCTGCGCAAGCTTCTCCAGATCGCGCACGTGTTCCTCGGGCGCGACCAGCCAGCCGAGGCGCCAGCCGGTCATGTTGAAGTACTTGGAAAAACTGTTGATCACGAACAGCCGGTTCGACAGCGCGAGCGCGCTGTGCGGGGTGCCGGCATACGACAGGCCGAGGTAGATCTCGTCGACGATCAGCGTGCCGCCGCGAGCTTCGACGCTGGCGGCGATACGTGCCATTTCGTTGCGCGCCACCATGGTTCCGGTCGGATTCGACGGCGACGCGATGAGCGCGCCGCGTGTATGCGGGGTCCATGCGGACTCGATGGCGGCTGCCGTGAGCTGGTAGTCGGACTCCGGTCCGACCGGCACGCCGATCGCCTCGCCTTCCAGCGTGCGCACGAAATGGCGGTTGCAGGGATAGCCCGGATCGGCGAGCAGGATGGCGTCGTCGCGATTGACGAGCAGCGCAAGGGTGAGCAGCAGCGCCGCCGACGACCCCGCGGTGACGACGATCCGGGCGGGATCAATTGCCACGCCGTACCGGGCGCGGTAGTGTCGGGCGATCGCCGCGCGCAGCTCAGGGATACCCAGCGCCGAGGTGTAGTAGATATTTCCGGTCGCGATCGCCGCCTGTGCCGCGGCGACCACCGGCGCCGGCGTCGGAAAATCCGGCTCGCCGATCTCCATGTGCACGACGCTTCGCCCTGCGGCCTCGAGGGCGCGCGCCGCCGTCTGTACTTCCATCACGTGAAACGGCGCAATCTCGTGCACGCGCGCGGCGATCCGGCTCCGGGTATCCATCGAAAGGATGATTTTTCGCTGCCAGAGAAAGGTGTATGGTAAACGCTTTCGGATGTGTGGGAGCGCGGCCATGCTCGTCCTGCCGATCACGACGCTGCTCGTCACTGCGGTGACAATGACTCCGGTCGTCGCCGCGTCCACCGTCTACAAGTGCGCCGGTGCGACCAACGCCGTCGTGTATCAGGATATCCCGTGCGCGGCGGGCAAGGAGTTGCGCAATTTCACCAACGACCCGCCCGCGCTGAGTGTGATTCCCGGCACGCCTGTCCCTGGCGCCAAGCGGGAAGCAGTCGCGGCGCCGCGCGCGGAGCGCATCGCGACCGGCGCCAAGCGCACCAGGACCAACGACAGCAATGCCAGCGAGCGCCGCTTCATCGCCGTGGGCATGACGGCCGCCGAAGTCATCCAGCGCATCGGCAGGCCCGACGTCAACGCCAACGGCCCGCGCGGCAAGGGCCAGCACTGGTCTTACCTCCCGAAGGCTGGCGATCCCCAGACCATGACCACGCTTACTTTGGTGAGCGGCAAGGTCACCGATATCGAGCGCAAGGTCATGCGCTGATGCGGGCGCTGGTCCAACGCGTGCGCGAAGCTTCTGTGAGCACCGACGGCACGCGGATAGCGGCGATCGGTCGCGGCTTGCTCGTACTGTGCGCAGTCAGCGCCAACGACGACGCTGCCGACCGCGACTGGCTCGCGCGCAAGATCGTGAGCCTGCGCATTTTCGACGACGGCACCGGCGTCATGAACCGGTCTGTGGTTGACGCCGGTGGCGACATCCTGGCGGTCAGCCAGTTCACGCTTTACGCGTCGACGCGCAAGGGCGCGCGCCCGTCCTACAGCGCCGCCGCCGCGCCGGAAATTGCGCAGCCGGGGTTCACCGCCTTCGTCGATGCGCTTGCGCGCGAACGCGGGCGGCCGGTGCCCGCCGGAGTATTCGGCGCCGACATGCAGGTCGCTTTGGTCAACGACGGGCCGGTCACGCTGTGGCTGGACTCCACGACGCGGGAATAAGCGCAGCGCGCGGACATCGCCCGCGCGCAATCAGCCGCGGTCGATGCTGAAGCGACCCGGCCCCATGGCCGCCACCATCAGCAAGCCGCCGATGATCGCCACGTTCTTGAGGAAGTGCACCTGCTGCGCCATCGCCTCAGCCGCGGGAACACTCCAGAAACCATGGAAAATCGGTGTGATGACGACGGTAAATGCGGCCAACGCCAGTCCTATCCAGCGCGCCTTCCAGCCCACGAGCAAGAGCAGCCCGCCGCCCAGCTCGACCGCGATGGCGAGCGCGGTAAGGACGTCCGGCATCGGCAAACCCTTGCCGGCAATGCCCGCAGCGGTGCCGGCGAAATCGCCGATCTTGCCCCACCCGGAAACAATGAACAGCACCGCCAGCAACACGCGCCCCAGCAGAGCCAACCCGTCGGATCGTTGATTCATCTTCGCCCTTTACGTTGATCAGGAAATGGCCAGCGCCACGCTGTCGGCACTCGCCGGCGCTACGCTCTGCGCCGGGTTCGCCACCGCCGCGAACACGACTTCGATGCGTGTCCCGCGCGCCTGTGGCGGATCGGCGATGGTCAGTTGCGCGCCGTGTCGCGCCGCGATTTCGCGGGCGATGGTGAGGCCAAGGCCGCAACCACCCGAGCTGCTGTTGCGCGGCCGGTAGAAAGGTTCGAAGACGCGCTCGCGCTCGGCCGGAGGAATGCCGGGACCATCGTCCTCGACGAACAGCGACACCGGAGCCGTAGCCACTCCAACGGTAATCCTGCCGCCGGCCTTGCCGTAACGAATGGCGTTATCGACCAGATTGCCCAGCAATTCACCGAGCAACTGCTGTTCCCCCGACACCAGCACGCCGGTATCCGGGCCTTCGTAACCGAGGTCGATGTTGCGCCCGATTGCCTGATCAGCCCAGCGTTCGAGTTCGACGCGCGCGAACTGCGCAAGGTCCACGCCGTTCATCTGCAGTATGCCTTGCGACGACGGGTCGGAGCGGCTCAGCGTCAGCAGTTGCTGCGTCAGATGGCGCATGCGCGATACGGCCTTGGCGATGTCGCCAAGCGCTTCGCCGTGGCGATGTGGAATCGTCTCACGCAATGCGCGCTCGGTCTGCACCTGCAATGCCGCCAGCGGCGTGCGCAACTGATGCGCCGCGTTGGCGACAAAGCGCTGCTGCGCGCCGCGCGCCTCGGCGAGCTTCTCGATCAGCTGGTTGATCGCGCCGATCAGCGGCTTCACTTCCGAGGGAACATCGTGGTCGTCGTACAGCGGCACCAGGCCATCTGGCTTGTAACGGCGCAGCCGCGCCGCGGTTTCATCGAGCTTCGCGAGGCTGGAAGTGACCGCGAACCAGATGAATGCGCCCGCTGCCAGCAGGATAGCAGCCTGCAGGGGCACCAGCATCAGGATGATTTCGCGTACCAGCGTCTGGCGCTTCTTGATCGTCTCGGCAACCTGGATGGTGACGATCTTGGCTTCCGGCGCCGGCCCGGCGACCGTGATCGCCACCAGTCGCACCGGCACGCCGGCGACGATTTCGTCGTAATAAAACGGCTGGTTCATCGGCAACACATTCGGCAATGAGGGGAATTCGACATTACCGAACAGGCGCTCGCCATCGGCCGAAATCACGTTTTCGTAGATGCGGTCGACGCTGTCCCACTCGAACATCTCGACGGCCGACCGGGAGAGATTGAGCTTGGGCCCGGCCGCGCCCGACTGCAGTTGCGTGGCCAGCGCCATCGCCGAATCCAGCAGCCAGCGATCGTGCACGACATTGCCGAAGTGCCTGGCCAGGCCGAAGCATAGGAACCCACCCACCACCAGGACCCCCAGCAACGGCATCCACAGGCGCTTCAGCAGCCGCTGACGCAGGCTCTGGTCAGGACGGGGCATCGACGTGCTGCCGCTCCAGTCGATAGCCGAGGCCGCGAAACACCCGGATCCCGACGTCGGACTCGGCTTGCCCCAGCTTGCGGCGCAGGCGGCTGACGAACACTTCCACCGCCGACAGACCGGCGTTGTCCTGCCAATCGTAGAGCGAATTGAAGATTTGCGCCTTGCTCACGATGCGCCCGGGCCACCGCATCAGCGTTTCGAGCACTGCGAGCTCGCGCGCGGTCAGCTCGAGTTCCTGACCGTTGACCGTCGCGTGGCGCGACTCCAGTTCGAGATGGACCAGGCCGAAACTGAGCGTTGCGCCGACCGGTTCGCCCCGGCGCAGCAGTGCGCGGATCCTGGCTTCGAGTTCCGCCACCACAAACGGCTTGGCCAGGTAGTCGTCGCCGCCCATGTCCAGGCCCGCGACGCGATCCTGCGTTTCGTCGCGTGCGGTGAGAATGAGTACCGGAGTCTTGACGGCGCCGAAGCGCAGCCGGCGCAGCACTTCGAGGCCGTCCATGTCCGGCAGTCCCAGATCGAGAATAATCAGCGAATAGCCCGCGTCGGCGCACGCCGCCATGGCCGCGCGTCCATCGTGCGCGATATCGGCTTCGTATCCCGATTGGGCCAGCGAGGACGCCAGACCGTTGGCCAGCTCGACATCGTCTTCAACCAGCAGCAATCGCATGATCACTCACTTCGCTCAGTTGTTGCGCAGAGCGCCGGTCGGCCAGCGGCCGCTCGCGCCTGACCATCTGAGTCTCAGTTTGATCGAAAGGTTGCGCGATTACAACTTGTAGGCGCACTTGGCCAGCTTGTAGGCCAGCTCGGGTCCCAGCTCGAAGGCTTCGTCCTCGCCGATCTTGTGCTCGGTGACGAGCTGGGCGAGAAAGCGGCAATCCATCCTCCGCGCGACATCGTGCCGCGCCGGGATCGACAGGAAGGCGCGCGTGTCGTCGTTGAAACCAACGGTGTTGTAGAAGCCCGCGGTCTCGGTGACCTGTTCGCGGAAGCGCTGCATCCCCTCTGGGCTGTCGTAGAACCACCACGACGGGCCCAGGCGCAGGATGGGATAATGGCCGGCCAGCGGCGCCAGCTCGCGCGAGAACACGGTCTCGTCGAGCGTGAACAGGATCACGGTCAGGTTGCGCTCGTTACCGAAGCGGTCCAGCAGCGGCTTGAGTGCGCGCACGTAATCCGTGCGCGTGGGAATGTCGGCACCCTTGTCGCGGCCGAAACTCGCGTAGAGCTGCGGATTGTGATTGCGCATCGAGCCCGGGTGGATCTGCATCACCAGCCCGTCGTCGAGGCTCATGCGCGCCATCTCGGTGAGCATCTGGCCACGAAACGCTTCGGCCTCGGCTGCCGTAACGCTGCCTTTGATCGCCTTGGCGAACAACATCTCGCACGCGCCGGTGTCGAGGTCGGACGTCTGTGCGGTCGGATGCCCGTGGTCGGTCGATGTCGCGCCCATGCTCTTGAAAAACGCGCGACGATTGCGATGCGCGGCCAGGTAACCGCGCCAGCTCGACGTGTCCTCGCCCGCGAGCTTGCCCAGACTCTCGACATTGCCGGCGAAGCCGTCGAATTCGGGGTCGACCACCGGGTCGGGGCGATACGCGGTCACCACGCGGCCTTGCCAGCCACTGTCGCGAATCTTGGCGTGATGCAGGAGCGGATCGAGTGGTGATTCGGTGGTGGCGATCACTTCGATGTTGAAGCGATCGAACAATGCGCGCGGCCGGAACTCCGGCTTGGCAAGGCAGTCGTTGATCTGGTCGAAAATGCGGTCGGCCGATTCGGTGGTGACGCGCTCGCGTATTCCGAAGGATTCGTGGAAGGCATGGTCGAGCCAGAGGCGAGTCGGCGTGCCGCGAAACAGGTGATAGTGCGCCGCAAAGGTCCGCCAGATCTTGCGCGCATCCTGCTCGACGGGTCCGCCGTCGCGGCGGGGAATCGCGAGGTCCTCGAGCGCCACTCCCTGGCTGTAGAGCATGCGAAAAACGTAGTGATCGGGCGTGATGAACAGCGCCGACGCGTTGGTGAAAGGCTCGTTGTCGGCGAACCATTGTGGATCGGTATGTCCGTGCGGACTGACGATCGGCAGGTCTTTGACGGTCGCGTAGAGCGCCCGCGCGAGCTGGCGCTGCGCTGGATCGGATGCGAACAGCCGGTCCGGATGGAGCTTCAGCGGAATCATGGCAAGCCTTTCAATGCACGTCCGAGCTGGCCACCCGCGCAACGGTGCGCGCGGCACCGTCCGCATACAGGGCCGCCAGCCAAACTATGACCTTGTCGGCGAATTGCGCTCGCGCAGGCAGATCGTCGCCGAAGATCGCGCCGATACCCAAAAACCCGCGCGCCAGCCCCGGCACGTCACCGCGATGCGCGGCGGCGATGGCGGTGAACTGAGCCGCCAACGGATCGGACACTCTGACCGTTCGCCCCGCCTCGTCGACGCCGGACGCATAGCGCATCCATGCCGCGACGGCGAGCGCGAGCCGATCGATCGGACGCCCCGCGACGAGATTCTCGCGCACCGTCGCCAACCAGCGCTGCGGTATCTTCTGCGATCCGTCCATCGCGATCTGTTGCGTGCGGTGCGGCAGCGTCGGATTGGCGAAGCGCTCCACCAGAGCCGACTGGTACGCGGCGACATCGACCCCTGCCGGCAGTCTGAGCGAAGGCGCAACTTCCACGCGCATCAGCGCGCGCATGAACGCGACAAAGTCGGGTTGCGCGGCAACCTGATAGACAAATTCGTGCCCAGCAAGGAACCCGAGATACGCCAGCGCCGAGTGACTGCCATTGAGCAGGCGCAGCTTCATCGCTTCGAACGGCGCGACATCGACGACAAGTTGCGCGCCGACGTTCGCCCACGCCGGACGTCCCGCCGCGAAATTATCCTCGACGACCCATTGTTTGAAGGGCTCGTGCGTGACCGGCGCGGCATCGTGCAGCCCGAGTGCGGTGTCGTTCTCGTCGATGTCGGCATCGGTCGTCGCCGGCACGATGCGATCGACCATCGTCGATGGAAAGCTCGCGTGCTCGCGCAACCAGCTGGCGAGCTGCGGGTCGCGTGCCTCGGCAAAGGCCAGCACCAGGCCCTGCACCAGCGCGCCGTTGTGCGGCAGGTTGTCGCAGCACAGAACCGTCATCGGTGTGCGATGTGTCTTGCGGCGCGCGTCGAGCGTCGCAACGATCAGGCCCACCGCGCTTTTCGGGTGCGAAGGGTCGGCGAGATCGTGCACCATGTCCGGATGCGCGAAGTTCAAGCGTCCGGTGGCGGGATCGTGACAGTAGCCCTTCTCGGTGATCGTCAGCGAGACGATTTTGGTCGCGGCCGCCGCGAGCCGGGCATGAACGGCGTCGCGCTGGTCTGCGAGAAACAGCACTTCGCGCACGCTGCCGATGACTCGCCGCCGTACCCCCGCCGGGCTCTTCTCGACGGCGGTATAGATGCCGTCCTGCGGCGCCAGGCGCCCGCGCACATCGGCCGAGCGCAGGCTCACCCCGCAGATGCCCCAATCGCCGCCTTCCAGCGCAATGGCGTCGTCGCTATACACCGCGCTCTGAGCGCGGTAAAACGCGCCGATGCCGAGGTGCACGATACCCACGCCCACCTTGCGCGGATCGTAGAATGGCTTGACGACGCCGGCAGGAAGGTCGGCGAGCGTCGCGAGCGACAACTTGTTCATGCGGGTGCGACTCACTCGACGCGGGCCGTCTTTTTTCCGCGAACTGTCCGTGGCAATACAACGTTGCGTTCGATCAGCGCCGCACCGTTGAGGCCGCGCTGGAATTCCCTGATGACCCTAGACAGGTGTCGATGCATCGCCCCACGCGCGCCGGCGGCATCGCGCGCGGCGACCGCCCGCACGATCGCGGCGTGATCGCGTATGGTCTGCATAGCCAGTTCGCTGGTGTGAAAGTGCTGCTGCATGCGCCCCCACAATTCCGCGCGCTGATTCCAGAGCCCCTCCACGACCAACTCGAGCGAGCCGTTGCCGGTCGCCTTGCCCAGCGCAAGATGGAACTCGCGGTCGGCGTCTTCGCGGATAGTGAAGTCGTCGATGTACTTGGTCATGCGCTGGACGCTGCCGCGCAGCGCGTCGATGTCGGCGGCGCTCGCTTCGGTTGCCGCCAGCGCGGCGATCTCGCCTTCGACCAGTTTGCGCGCATTGAGCAGCTCGAAGGGACCGGGTCCCACGTCACCAGCGACGCCGCTGGCGGGGGACCGCTTGAGCATGACGAAGATGCCGGTGCCGACACGTACCTCGACCAGGCCGCCGATTTCCAGCGAAATGATCGCCTCGCGTACCGACGCGCGGCT
>JBDTLK010000084.1:0-15672 GCA_039934835.1 Edaphobacterium sp. (SeqCode)
CACCCCGCTACGCCGCCTCTATCCGCTTCCTGTTCGTCAGGCCAGCGCTTTGCCTTCGGCTTCCTCCAGATTCGCAGTCGCCCGCGACACCCTTGCCGTTCGGCTAACACTTCCCCTTGCCGGGTGTGTAGAGGACTTCCACCTCCAAGTACGTGCGCCCTGCCGGGCGCACAAACAAAAAGGCAGGAGCCGTGGCCCCTGCCTTCACAAGCGCGCGATAGCCCCTTATTTCTTGGGCATCGGCGCCGGCGTCGCGTCCTGCTGCGACTTGATCTGCTTGTTGAGGTCGGCGGCCCTTTCTTGCTTGGTCGGTGCCGCCATCGCCTTCGATTGTGCGACCGCCGCCTTGGCTTCGATGCGCGCGCCGGCCGAGTCGTAACCTTCCTGCGCCATCATCTCGAGCGTCGACAGTTCCATCTGCTTCTTGCCGGCGGCGGCCTTGCGCATCGCGGCACGCTGTTCCGGGGTCATTTGCTCCAACGCGGCCCTCGCTTCGGCACGCTGCTGCCTGTACATCTGCGTTTCCGACTGGGTCAGCCGCGGTACGCTAGGGCCGCTGCTGCCGTCGGCAAACACTGCCGCGGAACCGAAGGCGAATGCACTTCCAACCAGTGCAACGATCAGCTTGTTCATGAATTTGTCCTCAATGATTTGGTTCGGGGGGGTCAAATGTTTCCGCGCCTGCCCGAACCTCTGGCTCGGAGTCCGGAAATGTAAAACCGCAATGATTCTATTGACAATTGGCTGAAAATGCAATGGCCCGAGGCCTGCGATTACCGAGACGTTACAGCCGGACAACACCTTTACTTCGTAGCGCCCGTCTTGGGCGTTTCGGTCGTAGCAGGCGTTTTGTGGGCGGTATGCGCCTTCTTCGCCTTCTTTTTCGCCTTCTTGGTATTCGGTTCCGCGGCCGCCGAGGTCTTCTTCATTTCAGCGGTGCTGCTGGTCATCGGCGCAACCGGGGCCGCCGCCATCGGGGCTGCCGCGGGCGCAGGAGCCACCGGCGCGGGCGCCGTGGTCTGTGCCGCTGCCGTCAGTGAAACAGCGAAGGCGCCGGCGATCAGCGCGGTCAACATCTTGGTCATGGTGTTTCCTCGAAATGGTATGGGTTGGGCGACACTTTTTTTGGTGTCGTGTCGCCGCCTAATAACGGGCCTCTTTCCACAATGGTTGACAGGGACATGACAGGCTGCCGGCGTTACAGCGAACGCTGCTCGCGCCAGCTCACCGCCGGCCAGCCGCGCTCGCGCGCATGGGCCGCCAGTGTCGCGTCAGGGTCGACTGCGACCGGGTGCGTCACCGCGCCGAGCAATGCCAGGTCATTGTGCGAGTCGCTGTAGAACCATGATTGGCTGAAGTCGCCGAGTTGGCGCTGCCGCCCCCGCAGCCAGGCGGCGACGCAACGGACCTTGCCGGCCTGGAAGCAGGGCTCGCCGGCAACCCGGCCGGTGAAGCGGCCGGCGACGATTTCGGGCTCGGTTGCCACCACCTCGTCGATGCCGTACATGGCGGCAATGGGTCGCGTCACGAAACTGTTGGTCGCCGTAACCACCGCCACCAGGTCGCCCGCGGCAAGCCGCTCCGTCACGACTTCGCGTGCCGCGGGCAGCAGCATCGGCCGGATCTTTTCGTCGAGAAAGCGCTCGCGCCAGGCGAACAATGTCGCCAGATCGTGCTCGGCGAGCGGCCGCAGCTGGAACTCCAGGAACGCATGGATGTCGAGCCGGCCGGCCTTGTAGTCGGCGAAAAATACCGCGTTGCGGCGCTCGTAGATCGCCGCGTCGAGCACCCCCAGCTCGATGAGGAACTGCGCCCAGCCGTAGTCGCTGTCGCCGGCCAGCAGCGTGTTGTCGAGATCGAACAGCGTCAGCCGTTGCGCGCGGGTCGTTCCCACTCAAGTTCCCTTTGCAGCCATTGCTTGAGCAACGGCACGGTGATCGGCCGCTTGGCGGCGAGCGAACGCCGGTCCAGCGCGGCAAGTGTCGAAAGCAGCGAACGCATGTCGCGCCGTCCGTGCCGCAACAGGTATTCGATGACCTCGACGGAAAGCGTGAAGCCGCGCTCGCGCGCGTACACGGCCAGCGCCGCCGGCTTGTCGGCATCGGCAAGCTGCATCACTTCGTACACCAGGCCCCAGGCCAGGCGCGAACGCAGATCCTCGCGCAACGGCAGGGCGGTCAGCGGCGCGCGCGCTGCGGCGATCAGTCGCCCGCGGTTCGCCTTGAGCGCGTTGTAGAGCGTGAACATGCGTCCCGCGGCCAGCGCGTCGGCTTCATCGATGCGATCGATCGCCACCAGAGTATCGGCAACGACCGTCGTGGCAGCGTCGACTTCGCCAGGATGCGCATACAGATGCGCTGCACGTCCGAGTCCCTGCGCCTGCGCAACCGTTGCTGCCAGCAGGTGACTCTTTCCCGCGGCCGCCGCACCCCAGAGCAGGATGCCGGTCTCGTCGAGGCCGCCGGCGGCAAAGCGCGGGAGAGCGGCCACCAGTTCGGCGTTGCGTCCCGGCAGGAAATTGCCGAAACCGGGCGGCTCGGGCACCGCGAGTTCGAAGACCAGCTGTTCCACGACCCGTCGCCGCGCTAGCGATACAGTTCGGAGTCGTGGTATTCGGCGCGCAGATGGCGCAAGCCGACGAGCAGTGCCGCGCTCGCGGGCAGCGCAATGAGGACGCCGGCGAAGCCGAACAGGTGACCGAAGGCGAGCAGCGCGAAGATGACCGCCAGCGGGTGCAGGCCGATGCGGTCGCCCACCAGCCACGGAATCAGGACGTAACCTTCGAGCAATTGCCCGATGCCGTACACCGCCATCACCGCCGCGAAGCCCGGCAGCCCGTGCCATTGCAGCAGCGCCGCGACAATGCCGAGGATGAGGCCCAGACCGAAGCCGACGTACGGGATGAACACCAGCAGGCCGGTGAGCACGCCAATAGGCACCGCGAATTGCAGCCCGACCAGCCACAGGCCGATCGCGTAGTACACCGCCAGCACGACCATCACCGAAACCTGGCCGCGCACGAACTCGGCAAGAACCGCATCGATCTCCTTCGCTACGATACTGACCTTGGGCAACCAGCGCCGTGGCATGAGGTCGCCGACGCGAAGGACAATGCTGTTCCAGTCGCGCAGCAGGTAGAACGTCACCACCGGGATGAGCACCAGATTGATCAATATGCCGAGCACCAGCGTGCCACCTGCCTTGAGACCGGAAAGCACTTTGAGCGACATCGCCTCGGCGCCGGCGACATTGTCGGCAACCATCTGCTTCACTGAAGCGAGGTCGAATTCCAGCTCGATGCCGAAGTTTTCGGAGAGCCACGGCCCGAACTGGGCGTAGGCCATGCCCACCAGTTGCGGCAATCGCCGATAGAGCTGCGTCGCTTCGGCATGGATCAGGGGCCAGAGCACCAGTGCAAGGATGAGCAGCAGCAGGAACATCACCGCCATCACCAGCAGCGTGCCGATGGTGCGCGACGTGCGACGCCGCTGGAACCAATTGACCACCGGATTGCCCAGATAGGCGAACATGAGACCGATCATGAACGGCGTCAGGATCGGGCCGAGCCAGTGCAGCAGCGCCGCGATGGTCGCCACGGCGCCGACCACCCACAGGTATTGGATGCGGCGCAGGGTTCGCGCCCGCTCGACGGCGGTGGGCGGCGGCGGCGCGGCGGGTGGCGGGTCGGCTGGAAGCATTTCCGGTAAACTCGGCGCTAAAAAGTCGCTCACTCTAACCCGCTAGTCGCAGCGACTCAACGTTTCTCATGCCCAAAAATCAACCGACCCTTTCCTATCGCGACGCCGGTGTCGACATGGACGCCGGCGACCGGCTGGTAGAAGCGATCAAGCCGTTCGCCAAGCGCACCATGCGTCCCGAGGTCATCGCCGGCATCGGCGGCTTCGGCGCGCTGGTCGAGTTGCCCAAGCGTTTTCGCGAACCGGTGCTGGTGTCCGGCACCGACGGCGTCGGCACCAAGCTCAAGCTTGCGTTCGCGCTGAATCGTCACGACACCATCGGCATCGACCTGGTCGCGATGAGCGTCAACGACATCCTTGTGCAAGGTGCGGAGCCGCTGTTCTTTCTCGACTACTTCGTTTGCGAGAGTCTCGATGTGGCAGTCGCCACCGACGTCATCAAGGGCATCGCGCGCGGCTGCGAACTCGCCGGCTGCGCGCTGATCGGCGGCGAGACCGCCGAGCACCCGCAGGCCTTCATCCCGGGCGAGTACGATCTGGCGGGCTTCGCCGTCGGCGTGGTTGAAAAGTCGCGCGCGATCGACGGCAGCGGCATCGGCGCGGGCGACGTGCTCATCGGGCTCGCCTCGAGCGGCCCGCACTCGAACGGTTTTTCACTGATCCGCCGCATCCTCGACGACGCCGGCGCCGATCTGACGCGTGCGGTCGCGGCAGTGACGGGAACACGCACGCTCGGCGAGACGCTGCTCGAACCGACGCGCATCTACGTCAAGCCGGTACTGGCGCTGCTTGCCGAATTCGACATCAAGGGGATGGCGCACATCACCGGCGGCGGACTCACCGAAAATACCCATCGCATGTTCCCGCCGCACCTTTGCGCGCGCATCGATGCGCAGCGCTGGCAGCGCCCCGCGATCTTCGACTGGCTGCAAAAAAACGGCAACGTCACGCCGGAGGAAATGCACCGGGTGTTCAATTGCGGCGTCGGCTTCGTGCTGGTGGTCGACTCCGCCATCGCGCCGCCGGTGCTCGCGCGCCTTGGCGAGTTGGGGCAAACCGCGATGGCGATTGGCAGCGTTGCGACGAGCACTTCGGCGGCTCCGGTCACGGTCGTCACTTGAGCGCCGCGACGACTGCTGCCGCGGATCGATTGCCGGGAAGTCGCTTATGAAGCGCATGGTCATCCTGATCTCCGGCCGCGGCTCCAACATGGTGGCGCTGCTCGACGCGGTGCGCGACGGTCGCATAGAGGCGCAGGTGGCGGGCATCATCAGCAACCGGCCCGATGCCGGCGGGCTGGCCCTCGCAACGCAGCGCGGGATTCACGCGCAAACCATCGACCATAAGGCTTATGTCGAGCGCGGCGCCTTCGAAACCGCGCTCGCGGCGGCGATCGATGCACTGCGGCCCGACCTGGTGGTGCTGGCAGGATTCATGCGCATCCTCTCCACCGCCTTCGTCGGGCAGTACCCGGGAAAGCTGATCAACATTCACCCTTCGCTGCTGCCGGCATTTCCGGGGTTGCACACGCACCGGCGGGCGCTCGCCGAAGGGGTGAAGATCCACGGCTGCACCGCGCACTTCGTCACGGCGACAGTCGACCACGGGCCGATCATTGCTCAAGGCGCCGTCGCGGTGCACGATGACGATACCGAAGCCACGCTGGCCGCGCGCGTGCTCGCCGTCGAGCACAGCGTGCTCGTCGGTGCTGTGCGCTGGTTCTGTGCCGATCGCCTGGTCAGCGCCGGACCCCGGGTGCGCGTTAATGGAACACATTCCGCCACCGCTGCGCTGACTGCGCCGGCGGGCGATTGAAGGAACGAATTAATAGGGCAGGCGTCAACATCCAATGAATCCCGCCGCACTTCGATCCGACCCGCACGCGAGCGCCTGGCGCCGCTGGTCGCTGCTCGTGACGGCTTTGATGATGTCGTTGCTGGTGCACATGGCGCTCACCCAGTGGCCGATCCGCGCCCCCGGCGAGCCGGAACCGCTGCCGCCGCTGGAAGCCACGATCACCGAATTGCCGCCACCGCCGGTGGCGGTTGCCGCGGCGCCTAAGCCGGCCACGAAACCGCGGGTCAGGCGTGCCGTACCCGTTGCGACACCTGAAGCACCCGTGGCCGACGTCGCCGCGGCGACGCCTCCGGAACCGGCAGCGGAGCCCGCCGCCGCGGAGCCCGAGGCGCCCACCGAAGCCGCCGCCCCGCCGCTCGATGTACCCGCACTGGCTACGGCCGAGCCACTCGCGCCGACGAAACCGTTGCCGCCGCGCGTCGATCTTGCCTACCAGGCGTTCCTCGGGACCAACGGATTTCTTATTGGCGAAGCGGTATATCGCCTCGATCACAGAGGTAACGAGTACAAGATCTCGACGGTCGCACAGGCACGCGGGCTCGCCTCGCTGTTCGTTCACGGCGAGGGCCGCGCGACCAGTCAGGGCACGATCACGTCCACCGGGTTGCAGCCGAGCACCTTCACCCTCGCCCGCACCGGCTCCGGCAAAGATCGGCAGGAGACGGTCAGCTTCGACTGGGAGACCGGCATCGTCGTGCTCAACAACGACAACGCGGCGCCACTGGAAATGCCGACCTTCGACCCGCTGGTCGTCCTCTGGCAGTTCTATTTCGCGCCGCCGGCACAGGACGCGATCAAGTTCAATATCGCGACCACGCGCAAGGTGTACCACTACGGCTTCCGACGGGTGCGCGACGAGACCGTCACCCTGCCCTTCGGCGCTGTCGAAGCGCAGGTGTGGGAGCGCGAGAGCGGCGACGGCCAGCTCGACGCACAGGTGTGGATGGCGCCGTCGCTGCATTTCGTCGCCGTGAAGGTGCGCCTTTCCAACCCGCGTGCCACGATCGAGTTGCGGCTGGACAGCATCCGCGTCGACGCCACTGTCGCGCAGCAATGACGCTGCGCGCGAATCAGCTCGCGGCGCTGTCCGACGCGCTCGCCGCGGTGTTGCCGTTGCACGAGCCGTCCGACACCGCGCTGCATCAGTTCTTCCGCAAGCACACCAAGCTCGGGCAGCAGGATCGGGCGTTCATCGCCGATGGCGTGTTCGCGACGCTGCGCCGATTGCGCTCGCTGACGGCGCAGGCCGAAAGCGGTGCACCGCGACCGCTGGCGATCGGCGTGACCTTGCGCGACCTCGGCTTGAGCATGCGCGAGCTCGACGGTGCGCTATCCGCACCGGAGCGCGCGTGGGCGACGGCGTTTCGCGCACGCAAGCCCACGCTCTCACCGGCCGAAGCCGCGGAGCTGCCGGACTGGCTGTGGACGCGCCTGAGCGAAGCCTTCGCCGCGGACGAACTCGATGCGCTCGCCCGTGCGTGGCTGTCGCCCGCGCCGCTCGACCTGCGCGTCAACACCCTGTTGGGAACGCGCGACGCCGCGTGGGCGGCGCTCGCCGCCTCGGGCATTAATGCAGAGGCGACGCCCTATTCGCCGCTGGGCCTGCGCATCGCCGGCCGGCCCCCGCTGCAGAACCATCCGCTGTTCAAGTCGGGCGCGATCGAAGTGCAGGACGAGGGCAGCCAGCTCGTCGGTTACCTGGTCGCGCCCAAACGCACCGACATGGTTGTCGATTTCTGCGCCGGCGCAGGCGGCAAGACACTGTTGCTCGGTGCGCTGATGCGCTCGCAGGGCCGGCTCTATGCCTTCGACGTCGCGCCGAAACGCCTCGCGCGTTTCAAGCCGCGACTGGCGCGCTCGGGCCTGTCGAACGTGCAGCCGACGCTGATCCAGAACGAGCGCGACACCCACGTCAAGCGCCTCGCGCGCAAGATCGACCGCGTGCTCGTCGATGCGCCGTGCACGGGCTTCGGTACGCTGCGCCGCAATCCCGACCTCAAGTGGCGGCAGACTGCCACCGGCATCGGCGAGCTGACCGCCAAGCAGACGCGCATCCTCGCCGCGGCGGCAACGATGGTGAAACCCGGCGGCCGGCTGGTCTACGCGACGTGCAGCGTGCTGCCCGAGGAAAACGAGGCGATTGTCGACACCTTCCTTGCCGCGCACCCGCAATTCGCGCTTGGCAATACCGCCGCCGAGCTGGCGCGTGCCGGAATCGCGCTCGACACCGGTCCGACGTTGAAACTCTATCCGCACCGCCATGCTTGCGACGGTTTTTTCGCCGCGGTGCTGGACCGCGCGCCGGCCTGACAGCACCCGGCGCCGTGCAATGCGCATCCTGCACTGCCTAGGCGTCGCCTCGTTGATCGCTGCGTGGTCGATCGCGGCGATCGCGGACACGCCGGCGCATCCGCGCGTTGGGGCGACGGGCAGCATCGAAATCGCGTTCACTCCCGGCGATCGCATCGACCGCCTCATTGTCGGCGCCATCGACGGCGCTCGGCACGAAGTGCTGGTGCTGGCCTACAGCTTCACCGACCGCAGCATCGCGCGCGCCCTGGTGCGGGCCCGCGAGCGCGGCGTCAGCGTGCGTGTCGTGGCCGATCGCGAACAGGCGCGTGCGTTACCGCAGAACGTGCTGCAGGACCTCGTCAACGGCGGAGTGGAGGTCGCGCTCGACGGCAATTTCCTGTCGGCACACAACAAGGTCATCGTCATCGATGGCGAGAGCGCGAGCGCCGTCACCATCACCGGGAGCTATAACTTCACGATCGCCGCGCAGCGCAGCAACGCCGAGAATGTCCTGGTGCTGCGCGACAACGCATTGGCGGCGAAGGCATATCGCGACAACTGGCTGCGCCTCAAGGCGCGCGCGTCACCCTGGACGGGCGTACCGCTGCAGTAACTACGCTAAACTCGAGCCATGCTCGAACCTCTGCAAATCGACCGCCTCCAGACCGCGCTCTCCACGCGCAACGGCTGGCTGGAGCTCGGTGCGGTGCTGGCGTGTTTCGCGGTGGGCTGGTGGGTCGATCGCAAGTTGCGCCTGTCGAGCCGCAGCGAATCGCGCATGGCGAAGCTCGGCGCGGGCAGTGTCAATCGGCTGATCTTCCCGGTGGTTTCGCTGGTCCTGCTGCTGCTGGCACGCGCCGCCGTACGCGTTTTTAACGCGCCGGTGTTCCTCCCCATCGCGATTCCGCTGGCGGTTGCGCTGGCGCTGATCCGGCTGTGCGTGTATGCGTTGCGCAGCGCCTTCGGCCAGGGCCGCGAGCTGCCGCTTTCCGAGCGCACGGTCAGCTTCGTCATCTGGGGCGCGCTGCTGCTCTACTACCTCGGCGTGCTCACCGAAGTCTTCAACACGTTGGAAGGTGCCGAGCTCACGATCGGACGCACGACAATCAACCTGCTGGCACTCGGGCGCGATGCCGTCATCGTGGTGCTGGCGTTGATGATTTCGTTATGGCTGTCGGGTTTCATCGAGGCGCGACTGATGCGGCTGCCCAATGTCGATCGGAACGTGCGCGCCGTCCTGGCGAAGTTCTCGCGCGCGCTGCTGCTGATCCTTGGTTTGCTGATCTCGCTGCCGATGCTCGGCATCGACCTCACCGTGCTGTCGGTATTCGGCGGTGCGCTTGGCGTCGGCATCGGCCTGGGCCTGCAGAAACTCGCCAGCAATTACATCGCCGGCTTTACGATCCTGCTCGACCGTTCGGTGCGTATCGGCGACATGATCACGGTGGACAGTCGCACGGGCATCGTGAGCAAGGCGACCGCGCGCTACGTCGTCGTGCGCAGCCTCGACGGCGTGGAGGCGATCGTGCCCAACGAGACGCTGGTGACGACAACGGTGCTCAATCACTCGCATACCGACCGCAACATCCGCATCGCGATTCCGGTGCAGATCAGTTACGAAAGCGATCTCGATCGCGCCTTGCAGATCCTCGAAGAGGTTGCCATGAGCGAGAAGCGCGTGCTGCGCGGGGCGCTCGCGCCGGCCGCGCTGGTGCTGCGTTTTGCGGACAGCGGCATCGACCTCGAGCTGGGCGTATGGATCAACGACCCCGAAAATGGCCAGAACAACCTGCGATCTGCGATCAATCGGGCGGTCTGGAAAGGCTTTGCCGGCAGCGACATACAAATCCCCTATCCCCGGCGCGACGTGCGCATTGTGGACTTGCCAACGCCCCTGGCGCCCCCAACTGTAGGTCAGTCCGGCAGTGATACCGCCAAATCTGCCTAAAGCTATTGTTTTATTGGTGTTTTATGTGCTGCAAGGTGGTCGGTAACCAATGCGTGTAAAATGAGCGACCTTTTGAGCGGCCGACTTGGTGTCGGCCACCGGCTCCTGCATTCAACCCACGGAAATCCATGACATTCGATTCCCTTTCCCTGCTCGCCAACGGTCTGATGCCGCTCCCGTGGTGGGGTTACGTCGTCGTCGCACTGGTTTTGACGCATGTGACGATCGCCTCGGTGACCATCTACCTGCATCGCGCGCAGGCGCATCGCGGCCTCGACCTGCATCCGGTCGTATCGCACTTTTTCCGCTTCTGGCTGTGGCTCACGACGGGCATGCTGACCAAGGAGTGGGTGGCAATTCATCGCAAGCACCACGCCAAGGTCGAGACCGCCGACGATCCGCACAGCCCGCAGACGCGCGGTATCAACAAAGTGCTGCTCGAGGGCGCCGAACTGTATCGCGCCGAATCGAAGAATCTCGAAACGATGGAAAAGTACGGCATCGGCACGCCGGACGACTGGATGGAACGCAACGTCTACACGCCTTTCTCGTGGCAGGGCGTCGGGCTGATGCTGGTGGTCAACCTGGTGCTGTTCGGGCCGATCGGCGCGACCATCTGGGCGGTGCAGATGATGTGGATCCCGGTCACCGCCGCGGGCATCATCAATGGCATCGGCCACTACTGGGGTTATCGCAACTTCGCCTGCGAGGACGCCAGCCGCAACGTCGTCCCGTGGGGCATCCTGATCGGTGGCGAAGAGCTGCACAACAATCACCACGCGTACGGAACGTCGGCGCGACTGTCGTCGCAATGGTACGAGTTGGACATCGGCTGGTTGTACATCCGCGGGCTGGAAATGCTGGGGCTGGCGACGGTGCGCAAGGTCGCGCCGAAACTCAAGTTCAATCGCGCCAAGCTGCACGCCGATCTCGAGACGCTGCAGTCGGTCATCACCCACCGCTACTCGGTGCTGACCAGCTATGCGCGCTCGCTCAAGCCCGCGTATGCGGCTGAAGTCGCCGCGCTGCGCCAGCATCTTCCGGAGGTTCCGAGCCTGGGCAGGTTGCGTCACTGGTTCCACTCCGACGCGCGCACGTTGCCCGAATCCGATCGCGCTCGCCTGGCGACGATGCTGGCGAACAGCCGGTCGCTCAAGACGCTCTACGCCATGCGCCAGGAACTGACCGGCTTGTGGGAGCGTTCCAACGATTCGCGCGAACAGTTGCTGGCGCGACTGCAGGACTGGTGTCATCGCGCGGAAGCCAGCGGCATCGTGCCGTTGCAGAATTTTTCGCGGCGCTTGCGCAGCTACGCGTAGTGTCGGGTTCGGTCGACCTGGAATTACTCGGCGCGCTGGCCCGCGAACTGATCAGCGGAGCGCCGCAATCCCTCGAAGATGGTGTTGCTGACTTTGGCGGGAAACCCCGCAGGTAGTTGCGCGGCCACTGCTTCGACCACCGCAGGTGTCCGCGCAATGAGTGCGTCGAGAAGATTCTCTGCTCGCGGTCGCGCAATGCGACACTGGCGTTCTGCTGTGGCCAGCAGGTGACGCGTACGAATGCCGTTCAGATGGTAGTGGACGTTTTTGCCGCGGAAGGCCATTGCCAATCGCGCGTTTTGCCACGCCAGCTGGTTCGCGCCAGGGCCAATGACAGGCCATGCCGAAAGGACGTCATAGAGTTTTGTGAGATGAAAGTCGCCCCCGGCCAGGAGCCGGATGCTGAAGTTCTTGGCGTGTCCGTCGGTAGCCGCCAGCATTGCGAACAGTACCTGTGCTTGCCAGAACGTCTCAAGGTCCATGTCCCGCTGGTGACTTTGCAACAAGCGTTCGCAGAGGTCCGCCATCCCTGGGCCTTGGTCGTACTCGTACTTGGCGCCCGCGGGAAGACCCAGCGCTTGGCAGAAATCCTCTTGCATTAGCCTAAGCAGCGGGCTGCGCGCATCGGGTCGCACGCGGTCAAACCGCTCGACTACCAGTGCTTTGCGGCCACCAAACACACCGATGTCCGCGCTCGCCACGGGCAACCCGAACTGAGCGAGTATCTTCAGGCACAGCCACTCGTTCTCCACTGAGGTCGACAAGTCCGCTTGCATGTTTCCCACGACCCCAAGCGGAAGCTTGAAGATATGCGTGGTCGGCGTAGTGCCGGTTGGGCGCAGCCACTGGCCGTCGAGGCGTAAGAGCGCAGTTTTTTCCTGCGCCCCCGCAATCGAGATCCGGAAGTCGGCAGCGTCAGGGACTGGCCGCCCGGGGCGCGTCACTGCGGCTAGTTCTCGCGCAACGTCGTCCTCGGAAAGGGGGGTGCCTGTTGGAGGGGCGAGCGCCCCAGGTTGGTCGTCCTCCGGGAGCAGTTGCAACGCGCCTACGCAATCACGGCCGATGACCGCGAGCAGGTCGAAAGCATCGCCCGAGGAGGCGCGAAAACGGTCCCGGATGCGGCGGCGGATAGCGTCGCTGTCGGGGAGAAGGTTGTCGAAGTAGCGCTCGACGGCAGGCGTGGCCAATACAAGCGCACCATCTTCCATTGGCAGCGACAAGGAAAGAGGCCGCCCCTCGCGAGAGGCGGCCCAGGCCGGGTCATATTCCAGTGTGTGTCCGGTACGCGGCTCGATGCGCCAAACGCCGATTCGCTGGCCGTTGGCCCACAGTGAAAGCGCGCGCCTGCCAGAGGCGCGACGTCTGGCTACCACCGTGTTGGCTCAGTCGGAATGCTTTCGGACGTCGACAGGCCAGGTGACCTATCCTCGCCGAGGGTAAGCCGAATGTTGAGCAGAGCGGTCAAATCGAGAAGCTGGCGGACGCTCAACTGCTCTGGGTGGCGTTCGAGCGCAGACAGGCGCTTCTGCGAAAGCCCCATTCTCGCAGCCAGTTCAAGCTGGGTGAGGCCCAGCGCTTTGCGCCGGTGGCGAAGCACCAGGGCAAGTTGTTCGGCAGTGCGCAGCACGGATGCCAAGCCATACTCCTCATGCAAGTATGTGACAAATACTCTTAATACAAGTATATGTCAATTACTTCTTATAGGAGTAATTCTTCGACTTAACAACCATCGTGGCGTCGATCGGTGTCGCGGGCGCAGGCGCGTTCGAACAAGGCGGTCGCGTCATCCGCGGGACGTTCTGCCGCTAGGGCGTCGATCGTACGCACGAATTCAGCAGGCAGCATCGCGTCGAGGCGCCGCCAAAGGGCAGCGACCCGCGATTCCCAGTCGTTCGTGTCGTTACTCAAAAGATTGAGCCTTCACATCCTGTTTCTTACGACACCAAAACGTGTACATCGCCGTGAATGTTTCAGGGTAGGCGTCTTCGAAGCGGTCCCATGCATCGAGGTCAGCATCGTGATCGGAGCCCGGAAACATTTCCTGGAAGCGTAGTCGCGTTTCTGCTGTGGATTCGAACGCCAGGAACTGCAACCCAAGCCTTTCCAGATGGTCGGCGATACGCGGCAAGGTAAACCGATGCTCGCGGACATGCATGATGAGGTCACGGCAACCGTCAAGCGTGTAGAAGTCCGCGAAAGCCAGCGCGCCCCTGGCCAAATGCCCCGTCGGCAAACCTAAAATCGCGTGACGGCCACGGCGAATACCCTCCGGCGTTTGCGGTAGATCCAGAGACTTGATGAATTCCCGTGCTGCGACGATTCCGCTTCGCGCTTTCTCACTGTAAAGAGCGATCAGCATAAGCCCGTCCGGTTCCAACAGATCGACCAACACTTGCCACCCTCGCATCGGGTCGTTCATGTGGTGCAGGACACCGCAGGACTGGACCATTTCAAATCGCTCTTTCAGTTCGCCAAGCTCGAGGATGTCTCCGTGGCGATAGTTGATGTTGGAGATGCCCAGTCGGTCTGTCATCCGGGCAGCGTATGCGAGACTTGCCACACTAAGATCGACAGCCAGAATTTCGCTATGCGGATACCGTCTCGCAAGTTGAATGGGGTGGTGGCCGGTACCGCAGCCCGCGACTAGAATCTTCATCGGGCGCGATCGGACGCGTATCTCCTGGCCTGGACAAAGCCGGAGCGCGAGATCCTCGATCGTTTCGGAACCTGGATGCTGCACGCTGACCCATCGCGGATAAGGGTTTTGTTCGTACATTTCCCGTACCGCGACGGATCCCTCTTCTACGATGGGAGTGAGCGCCGTGAGTTGACCGGCAATCTGCCGTTCGCTTTTGCGATTCTCAAGCTGTTCCTGGATGATCGGCCCGAAGGCGCTACTCCAGCCGGCCTTCGGTTGAGTCAACAGCCGCTCGCAATCCTGGAGCGAATATAGATAGTCATAAAGCGCGATGGTGGCCAAACGCGCTTCTAGCGAAGCAACAGTCGTCGCCGGCTCTCGCAGGTCGATCTCGACCGCCTCCCGGATGACTTCCAGTCGCAGCAACTCATCGCTTTCGGCGAAAAAGGCATATCCAGAAAAAAAGCATTGCCTCGATAGCGCGCAAATGAATTCCAAGGCAACACCCGGATCACTCGCGGCCGCTTGGGCCTGCGGAGCCTGGCGCAACAGTATGTGTCGACGTAGGTGCGCCAGAATCTGTTCCAAATCGGCGTCGAAAAGCGTCATCCTGGGTAGCGCCGCGAGAAGGAGTGGATCGTGCAACAGCGCTCGTACAGTTGGCGCAATTGGAGCGAACGGATCCTGTCCGCGGCGAGCGCTTTCCTGCAGATACTCAAACGCATCGGTCGTCTTCAACCAGCCGATGATTGCCGACTCAAGTGAGCGCATGGAGATGTCGTCATCCACGCAGAGACTTGCCAGCACTTTCCGTTCCCTATCGCCTATCCCAGTGACTACAGTGCCTTGAAGCGCATCCGCGAGAATCCGACGCGGTTGCGCGTTGGCGGGTTGCTTGCTGACGGCATCGAACAACAGTTGAATTGCTGCCGACTTGTTGCCGTTCCGTCGAAGAATCAATGCCAGATTGGTCTGCGCCTCGACGAAGTCCGGATGCAGCAACAGCGCGTGGCGATAGCTGGATTCCGCTTCGGCTAGCGCGCCAAGGTCTTGCTGTGTAGTTCCGAGCTCGTAATGTGCCCGATGGTCGGCGGGTTGGAGCGCAAGCACGCGCTCATAGTACGCAGCCGCAGCCTCGAGTTGTCCCATCTTTCGCAGCAGCAGGGCCGCATTCATGAGCGCGCCCGCGTAGTCACTGCGCTGGCCGATCGCAGATTCCAACGCGCTTAGCGCGCTGTCGTTGTCCCCGCGGGCTTCCATGACGTCGGCCAGCCCCACCCACGCTTCGGGAAACTCATTCCTTAGCCGCAACGCTTCGCGAAATCCCGTTTCGGCCTGAGAGTACTCATGCCGCGTCAGATGAGCGAGTCCGAGGTTGTATTGCGCTGCGGCGTAATCCGGATCCAGTGCCAGTGCGGCACTGTAGGATGCGATGGCTTGGGCAGACTCTCCCAAGGCCTGCAGCGCAATTCCCACGTTCAAATGGGCGGGCGCGAATCCGGGATCTGCCTTGATCGCCTCGCGGTAGCAACGAATTGCTTCAGCCAGCGCGTCCGATTCCTCTGCAGCGTTCCCACGGTCCACGAGCTTCTGTGCACGTTGCCGATCGTCGCCGGGAGCGCTATCTGCGCCACCACGATTGAATAATCCTCGTATAGAGAAATTCATGGGCGCTAAGCGAAGCTCTTCAAACTACTTCGACGTTCGAGAGCGTGGAGTTCTAACAACCTCCAAGCGTCCGCTTAGGTGTCGCCCGGACGGGCGGCGCTGCATTCGATCGTGTGCAGCGGGCAAGACCCCGGCTTTCGCCTGCATAACCACCGGCCCCGAGGCAAGCCGCGGGTCACGCGGCCTGCTCCAGCGTCACTTGAGCTTGGTTTCCTTGTACATCACGTGCTTGCGGGCGACGGGATCGAACTT
>JBDTLK010000085.1:0-15654 GCA_039934835.1 Edaphobacterium sp. (SeqCode)
GCTGCACGTGATCGAGCTGGCGATGCCCAGCCTGCGCGAGATGCGCGAGGACATTTCGTCGATCGCCGATGCGATCCTCAAGAAAATGACGCGTGGCGCGGCGGCGCGCCTGGACCCGGCCGCCGCAGTCGCGCTGGAGGGCTATCCCTTTCCCGGCAACGTCCGCGAGCTCGAGAACATTCTCGAGCGCGGGCTTTCCCTGGCCGCGGATCCGCTCAATATCAGCGCCGCCGACCTGCATCTGACGCCGCCGCCGGAGGAGGCTGACGCCGCCATGCCGACTGGCGACAAGTGGCCGCTGCAGGACTATCTCGATCGCGTCGAGCGTTCCGCGATCAACGAGGCGCTCGAGAAGACCCGCTACAACCGCACCGCTGCAGCCAAGCTGCTCGGCATTACCTTTCGCGCCATGCGTTACCGAATGGAACGCCTCGGCATCAAATAATCCCCGTCCCTGCGTACGCTGAAGGGGAGCGCTCGATGGTGGACTGCGTCAGGCCCGGCGAAGGCTCCGCCCAGGGCATCGCGGAGCTGCGATGAGCCCTGCCGCGCTCAAATTGCACGTCGATCGCAGCGGCACCGTTCGGGCCGCAGCGCAGGTCGCGTCACCCAATTGTGACGCCCGCCCCGAAGGCGTCCGGATTTCACTGCTGGTGATCCACGGCATCTCGCTGCCGCCCGGACAGTTCGGGGGCCCGTGGATCGTCGAACTCTTCACGAACAGCCTCAATGCCGACGCCCACCCCTATTTCGCGAACCTCATCGACAAGCGCGTTTCGGCGCACTTCCTCATCCGGCGCGAGGGATCGCTGGCGCAATTCGTCGCCTGCGAGATGCGCGCCTGGCACGCCGGTGTTTCCGCCTGGCGCGGGCGCGAACGCTGCAATGACTATTCGATCGGCGTCGAAGTCGAGGGCATGGACGACGAGCCCTATGCCGAAGCCCAATACGTCACGCTCGCCGCCCTGACCCGGGCGCTGCGCCGACGCTACCGCATTCGCGACATCGTCGGCCACTGCGACATCGCACCGGGGCGCAAGACCGATCCGGGACCAGCCTTCGACTGGGGGCGCTACCGGCATTCGATCGAGCCGCGCTCGCGAAGGTCGTCCAAGCGCGACTAGGCTGATCGTCCGCACTGCCGAGCAAGACCGCCACGGCTCCTTGGCTTAAAGCCACTTTCCGATGTAAAATAGCGGGTTATGCACTTTCTGGCCGATTACTTTCCGCTGCTGCTGTTTTTCGTGGCGTTCAAGGTCTGGGGCATCTACGTCGCCACCGGGGTCGCCATTGCCGCCTCGATCGCGCAGATCGCCTGGTTCCATTGGCGGCGCGGCAAGGTGGCCACGATCCACTGGGTCAGCCTGGCGATCATTACCGTCTTCGGCGGCGCCACGCTGTTGTTGCACGACGAGACCTTCATCAAATGGAAGCCGACCGTGCTCTACTGGCTGTTCGCGCTGATCCTGGCCGGGGGGCGACTGCTGTTCCGCCGCAACCTGATGTCGGCGATGCTCCCCGATCTGAAGCTGCCCGACGCCGTCTGGGCGCGCGTAACCTGGGGCTGGGTCACCTTCCTGGGCGCGATGGGTGTGCTGAACCTCTATGTGGCGAGCAACTTCTCGCTCGACACCTGGGTCAATTTCAAGGTCTGGGGAGGCATGGGCCTGTTCATGGTCGCCGCCGTGGGAACGGTCGCCTCGGTGGCCCGTTACCTCCCGAAAGAATCATGAAGGACATCGCCGCGACGCTGCGCGAACGGCTGGCTGACCTTGCGCCCACGGCCCTGGAAATCCAGGACGACAGCGCCGATCACGCAGGACACGCCGGCGCCGCTGGCGGCGCCGGGCACTTTTCGCTGTTGATCGTGTCGAAGGCCTTCGCCGGGGTTGCGCGATTGCAACGCCACCAGCAGGTGCTGGCGCGCGTGAACGATCTGTTGCCGCACCCCATTCACGCATTGCAGATCCGGGCACTTGCCCCAGATGAATACCTATAACCCGTTCCACCCAACCGAAGGATAGTCAGTCATGCACAAGATTTCCCGTTACCTGGCCGCCGTCACCACTTCGGCGGCATTGCTCGCGGCGCCCGCCGCATTCGCGCAAGATGCCGCCAAAGCCAAGCCGAGGGCCGCCGCCACGCCGGCGGCCGCGCCCGCCGCCAAGGCCGATGGCCCGAACCTGTATTCGCCGGCCGCATACGATTTCATGCTCAAGCAACGTCTGGCGCAAAATCAGCCAGATTCGCCCGAGCTGCGTGCGGCGGTCCGCGACGAACTCAACACCCGCGAGCTGCTGGTCAGGGAAGCGCGCAAAGCCGGCGTCGAAAAGAACCCTGCCGTGAAGACCGAAATGGACCTCGCCCAGCAAACGGTGATGGTGCGCGCGTACATGGCCGATTACCTCAAGGCCCATCCGGTTTCCGACGCCGCGTTGCGCAAGGAATACGACCAGATCAAGGCGCAGATCGGCGACAAGGAGTACAAGGTCCGCCACATCCTGGTCGAGAAGGAAGACGAAGCCAAGGAAATCATCGCTGCGCTGCAGAAAGGCGAGAAGTTCGACAAGCTCGCCGAGCGTTCGAAGGACACCGGCTCCAAAATCAACGGCGGCGATCTCGATTGGAATGCGCCGGCGAACTTCGTCAAGCCGTTCAGCGACGCCATGATCGCGCTGCCGAAGGGCAAGTTCACCACCACTCCGGTGCAGACGCAGTTTGGCTGGCACGTCATCGAAGTCGATGATATCCGCGATGCCAAGGTCCCCGGCTTCGACGAAGTCAAGCCGCAGCTGGCGCAGCGCATGCAAGGTCAGGTCGTGGACACGTACCTGAAGGAACTGCGCTCCAAGAACGGCATGTAGAGTTCGCAACAATCTAGACGAAAGCAGGCGGCTAAACACCGCCTGCTTTTTTTGCGCCCGTCGCGCGGAGCGCCCGGCCCGGCAACGCGCCTTCGATGGTATTCTTACGCGGCCGCGAGAGCCGCTGCCAGCGCCAAGCACCATGAGGAAGCCGCAATGCCCTTCATCCGCAATGCCAAGGATTTCTATTCGGGGCTTATCTTCGTCGCGTTCGGTATAGGCGCGATCGTGATCGGCAGCAACTATGCACTGGGCACTGCGGCGCGCATGGGCCCGGGTTATTTCCCGCGTATCCTCGGCATCGGACTTATCATTCTCGGCGCCGCATTGTCGCTGCGCGCTCTCAAGATCAAGGGTGAGTCCGTGCCCAAGTGGCATTGGCGTCCGACTCTTGTTGTCCTGAGCAGCGTCGTTCTGTTCGGCTTCATCGTGAACTCCGCCGGGCTGGTGGTCTCCACGCTCATCCTCATCGTGCTTTCGAGTTGGGCGAGTCCCGAGTTCCGGTTCAAGGAATCGATCATCAGCGGTGTCCTGCTCGCGGCGCTGGTGGTAGGGGTGTTCGTGATCGGCCTGAAACTGCAGTTGCCGATCTGGCCGGGACAGGGTTGAGCGCATGGATCTGTTCAACCATCTGGCAGTCGGCTTCGGCGTCGCGCTTACGCCGATCAATCTGCTCTACGCGTTCATCGGCTCGATGGTCGGCACACTCATAGGCGTGCTCCCCGGCATCGGGCCCGTCGCAACGATCGCAATGCTGTTGCCGACGACCTATTCGTTGCAGCCAGTGTCGGCGCTGATCATGCTGGCGGGTATCTACTACGGCGCGCAATACGGCGGCTCGACCACGTCGATCCTGCTCAATATGCCGGGCGAGACTTCATCTGCCGTCACCTGTCTCGACGGCTACCAGATGGCGCGTAAAGGCCAGGCCGGCGCGGCGCTCGCCACCGCAGCCCTGGGATCGTTTTTTGCGGGCTGCGTGGCGACCGTGTTCGTCGCCAGTGTGGCGATTCCGCTCTCCGAGCTGGCTCTCAAGTTCGGTCCCGCGGAATATTGCTCGCTGATGGTGCTGGGCCTGATCGGCGCCGTCGTGCTGGCACACGGCTCGCTGCTCAAGGCGATCGCGATGATTTTCCTGGGCTTGTTGCTCGGCATTGTCGGCACCGACGTCAATTCTGGTACTGCCCGCTTTGCCTTTGGCGTGCCCGAGCTCATCGATGGCCTGGGCGTGGTCAGCGTCGCCATGGGTCTGTTTGGTTTTGCCGAGATCATCACCAATCTCGAGAACGTTGAAAAGCGCGAGGTGATGACCGGCAAAGTCAGCCGGCTGTGGCTCTCCATGGAGCAATTCAAGAAGGCGTGGCCGGCAGTCCTGCGCGGCACCGGCATCGGCTCGGTTCTGGGCCTGCTCCCGGGCGGCGGCGCGATGCTGTCGTCGTTCGCGTCATACGCAGTAGAGAAAAAGATCTCCAAAAATCCGGGGGAATTCGGCAAGGGTGCAATCCAGGGCGTGGCTGGTCCCGAGTCGGCCAACAATGCCGGCGCGCAGACCTCATTCATTCCACTGCTGACGCTTGGCATTCCGGAGAATGCAGTCATGGCGCTGATGGTTGGTGCGATGACCATCCACAACATCCAGCCCGGGCCGCAGGTGATGACGTCCAACCCGCAGCTGTTCTGGGGCCTCATCGCATCGATGTGGATCGGCAACCTGATGCTGGTGGTGCTCAACCTGCCGCTGATCGGGATGTGGATCAAGCTGCTCAAGGTGCCCTACCGGCTTCTCTATCCAGCCATCCTGCTGTTCTGCGCGATCGGCGTGTACTCCATCAACAACACCAGTTTTGATGTCATGCAGACCGCCGCTTTCGGCTTCCTCGGGGTGCTGTTCTTTAAGCTCGGCTGCGAGCCAGCCCCGCTTCTGTTGGGCTTCGTGCTGGGCCCCATGTTCGAGGAAAATTTGCGCCGCGCCATGCTGCTCTCGCGCGGCGATCCCACGGTGTTTCTGACCCGGCCGATTTCGCTGGGCATGTTGCTCGCGGCCGCGGGCCTGCTGATCCTCATCGTGCTGCCGACGTTGCGCAAGAAACGCGAGGAAGTCTTCGAAGAGGGTGAGACCTGATCCGCTACGTTACGTCGTTGCGCTGGCACACGGCCGCGCCGATAGCGACGCTGGCGGCGTATGATCGCGAATGGTCCGGCGCTCAGCGGGACCTTCGGCCCGCGTGAATCATGAATTTCGACTGGCACCTTCCGTACCCATCCCGCCGTTCGCCCATTCTCGCGCGCAATGTCGTGGCGACGTCGCAGCCACTGGCGACACAGGCAGGTGTGGCCGCGCTGCACGCCGGCGGCAATGCCGTCGATGCCGCGCTCGCCACGGCCATCACGCTGACCCTGGTCGAACCTTGCAGCAATGGGCTGGGCAGCGACCTGTTCGCGCTGGTGTGGGACGGACGCGAAGTGGTCGGCCTGAATGCTTCGGGCCGCGCGCCCGCGTCGTGGACACCGCAACGCTACGCCGGCCTTTCCGGCATGCCACGCGCCGGCTGGGACACCGTGACCATTCCCGGCGCTGTTTCGGGGTGGGTGGCACTGTCGCAACGCTTCGGCAAATTGCCCTTCGCTGACCTGTTCGAAGCTGCCATTCGTTACGCTCGCGACGGCTTCGCGGTGAGCCCCATCGTCGCCGAGAAATGGCACAACGCCGTGCCAATCCTCGGCCAGGTTCCGGGATTCGCCGCGCATTTCCTGCCGCGCGGCCGCGCGCTCGAGCCGGGTGAGATCTTTGCCTCGCCGGCGGTGGCCGATTCGCTGACTAAGATCGCGGCGAGCAAGGGCGAAGCCTTCTATCGCGGCGAACTTGCCGAGAAGATGGTCGCGCACTCGCTCTCGCTCAACGGCGCGCATGCGCTGGACGACTTCGCATCGCACACCTGCGACTGGGTGCGGCCGCTGGCGCACGACTACCACGGCTACACGGTGCACGAGATTCCGCCCAATGGCCAGGGCATTGCCGCGCTGATGGCGCTGGGCATCATCGAGACCTTCGACCTGTCAGGGCATGCGGTCGACTCGGTCGACGTGCAGCACGTGCAGATCGAGGCGATGAAGCTTGCCTTTGCCGATGCGTATCGCTACGTCGCCGACCTGCGCACGATGACGGTGACACCGGAGCAGCTGCTCGACCGCGGTTACCTGGCACAGCGCGCGCGCCGCATCGATCGACGGCGCGCGCAGGATTTCAAGTACGGCACGCCGCCGACCGCCGGGACGGTCTACCTCAGCACAGCGGACGCCAGCGGCATGATGGTGTCGCTTATCCAGTCGAACTACATGGGCTTCGGCTCCGGCATCGTCGTGCCCGGCACCGGCATCAGCCTGCAGAATCGCGGCACCGGATTTTCCCTCGAGGCGGGCCATCCGAATCTGGTGGGTGGGGGCAAGCGGCCGTACCACACCATCATTCCAGGCTTTCTCACCAAGGCTGGCGCGCCCGTCGCGGCCTTCGGCGTGATGGGCGGCCCGATCCAGCCGCAAGCGCACGTGCAGACACTGATGCGGCTTATCGACTACAGCGCCAATCCGCAGGCGCTGCTCGACGCTCCGCGCTGGAAAGTGAACGGCGGCTTATCGCTGGATCTGGAAAACGAAGCCTCGGCCGCACTGCGTGCCGGACTCGAGGCGCTCGGCCACCGGTTCGCATCGATTCCGGATTCCTACATGGATTTCGGCGCCGGCCAGTTCATCGTGCGCAGCGAGGCGGGGTACGTCGCGGGATCGGATCCGCGGCGCGATGGGCAGGCGGCGGGGTACTGAGCGGGCATCGAACGCCGCTTCCTCACGCCTTTCAGTCGTCGCGGCGCTTTAGTGTCGACAGCGGCAGCAGCTCGGCGACTTCGATGCGCTTGCGAGCAGATTCGGCAGCGGGCAGCGCGTCGGTCTCACGCATCGTCGCCAGGCTGCGGCGCGTGAGTTCCTGATAACTCTGCGTGCCCTCGACCTTCCACGTCATCTCCAACGCCGACAATTCGCGCATTACCTTCGCGGGAACGCCGGCCACGAGCGTGCGCTCGGGAACGACCATGCCGGCCTTGACGAACGCCATCGCCGCGACGATCGCCGATTCACCTATGACCGCATTGTCGTTTACCACCGCGTTCATTCCGACCAGCGCGTTGCGCTTGACCACGCAGCCGTGCAGTATCGCGCCATGACCGATGTGCCCGTCCTCCTCGACGATGGTGTCGGTGCCGGGAAAGCCATGCATGACGCAATTGTCCTGGATGTTGGCGCCGGCGCGCACTTCCAGCCGACCGAAATCACCGCGCAGCGAAGCCAGTGGCCCTATGTAGCAGCCGGCGCCCACGATTACGTCGCCGATCAGCACTGCCGACGGGTGCACGAATGCGCTCGGGTCGACGACAGGAGTGATGCCGTCGATGCTCCAGACTCGGATCGCCATGATGACCTCTTCAGAAAGGCTGGTCGGTAACGGGCAGGCGCTGAAACCGCATAAGCCGCAAACCGATACGGCAGGGAACTATGCCATCTGCGTCGGCGAGTGCGGGAATTCTCTGCGCGGTTGCGCGTCGCAGCGGCTCGCGAAAAGCGGGCTCGAGCAGATTTGGAACGTAGGTGTCGAACAGAATTGCTTCGACCCTCGGCCATGGGCCGTCGAGATTGATCTCGAATGTGTCGATCGCCAGCTCTCGCCAGGTGCCGGTTGCCGCGAAAAGTTCGCGTAGGCCGTCGGCGGTGCGCACGCGTCGGTCGCCCAAAACTGCCGTTGGCGCGCTGGCCAAGCCGCGGGCGATGGCGAAAAATTCCTCCAGCGCACCGGGCAGCCTGACGTCACTGCCGACCACTGCCGCCAGTAGACCGGCCGGACGCAGTATGCGATGCAGTTGGCCGATCACCGCCTCGATAGGCTGCATGAGCATTAGAGCCAAGTGTGACACCACGCAGTCAACTGAGCCTGTCGCAACCGAGGTCGCCTGCGCACGTTCGCAACGCAGGTCGATGTCCGGTCCCAGGCGGGCGCGTGCGGCGTGCAGCTCCTCGGCACTCATGTCGATGCCGATCAAGCGAGCGTTCGGCAGCCGTTCATGCAGCATTTCGAGCAAGTATCCGTCGCCGCATGCGATATCGACGATCGTGGCATGACCATCGGTCTGAGCAACACTCTGCGCCAATCGGGCATAGCTGGAATGGCCTTGCGAATCCCGGCCGCTTGCAAAAGTGCGCGTCGTGGCGCCGGGAGAGTGGGCGTGAAAATGTCGCAGAAAGGCTTCCGAATCGCTGGTCACGGCGCTGTCGCTCACGTGTGGGCTAGCCGTCAACCAAGCCACACACGCGCGTTGCGGAACATCCGCATCCAGGGCGAGTCTTCGCCCCACGCATCCGGGTGCCACGACATCTGCACCGTGCGAAACACGCGCTCCGGATGTGGCATCAGGATCGAGAAGCGCCCGTCTGCGGTGGTCAATCCGGTGATGCCCGCGGGCGACCCGTTGGGATTGTACGGATAGACCTCCGTCGTACCACCTCGATTGTCGACGAAGCGCAGCGTCACCAGCTCTGCCGCAGCGGCGAGTTGCACGGCATCGCGAAACTCTACGTATCCTTCACCGTGCGCGAGCGCTACCGGAATACGGCTGCCCGCCATGCCGGCGAAGAACAGCGATGGCGTCTGCTGAATCTCGACCTGCACCAGCCGTGCTTCGAACTGCTCAGATCGGTTGCGCACGAAATGCGGCCAGTGATCGGTCCCCGGAATCAGTTCGCGCAGATTGCTCATCATCTGGCAGCCGTTGCACACGCCGAGCGCGAAGGTCCCGTGACGGTCGAAGAACGCGGCGAATTCGTCGCGTGCCCGCGCATTGAACAGGATCGACTTGGCCCAGCCTTCTCCGGCGCCGAGCACATCGCCGTACGAAAAGCCACCGCCAGCAACGACGCCGGAAAATCCGGCCAACGCCACGCGTCCGCTGATGATGTCGGTCATGTGCACGTCGAAAACCGCGAATCCGGCACGATCGAAAGCCGCCGCCATTTCGACGTGGCCGTTCACGCCCTGCTCGCGCAGGATGGCCACCCGAGGGCGGCTGCCGCGGGCGATATACGGTGCGGCGATGTCTGCGGCGGGATTGAAGCTCAGACGCGGGGTCAGTCCGGGATCGGCGGTGTCGAGGAGCCGGTCGTATTCCTGATCGGCGGCGTCGGGGTTGTCGCGAAGGCGCTGCAGCGCGTGCGTCGTGGCCGACCAAGCGCGGTGCAATTCAACGCGATTCGCATCGAACAGCGTTGTTCCTTCCCGGGTGAATCGCATGTGGCCGCCTTCCACGGGGCAGCCGATCGCAACCGCGCGAACGCCCGCCGCCTCGAATGCCGCGACCACATCGTGCCTGTCCGCAGCTGCAACCTGCAACACGGCGCCAAGCTCTTCGTTGAACAGCGCGCTGAGTGCATCGCCGGGAAGTTCGTCGAGCTCGATGGCCAGGCCGCAGCGGGCGGCAAAAGCCATCTCGACCAGCGCGGCGAACAATCCGCCATCGGAGCGATCGTGGTAAGCGATGAGCGTTGCATTTGCGTGCAGCGCTTGCACGACATCGAAGCATCCCTTCAGCGTCGCCGCATCGTCGAGGTCGGGGGCGGTGTCGCCCAACTGGCAATAGACCTGCGCCAGCACCGAGCCGCCAAGACGATTGCTGCCGTTGCCCAGGTCGGCAAGCAAGAGCACCGTCTCGCCTCGATCGAGCCGCAGCTGCGGCGTGACGACGCGCCGAGCGTCGGCAACGCGCGCGAATGCCGACACGATCAGCGAGACCGGCGCAGTCACCGATTTGTCGGTCGCGCCGTCACGCCACGTGGTGCGCATCGACAACGAGTCCTTGCCCACCGGAATGCTCACCCCCAGTGCGGGGCACAGTTCCATCGCCACCGCGCGCACCGTGTCGTAGAGCGCGGCGTCCTCGCCAGGGTGACCTGCGGCGGCCATCCAGTTCGCCGACAGCTTGACGCCGGTAAGCGGTCCGACCGCGGCGGCGGCAAGATTGGTCAGCGCCTCGCCGACCGCCATGCGCCCCGATGCCGCCGGATCGATCAGCGCCAGCGGCGCCCGCTCCCCCATCGCCATCGCTTCGCCGGAGTAGCCGTCGAAATCGGCGAGTGTGACCGCGACATCGGCAACCGGCACTTGCCACGGACCGACCATCTGGTCGCGCGAGCACAGGCCGCCGACCGTGCGGTCGCCGATCGCGACCAGGAAGGTCTTGTCGGCGACCGCCGGGAATTGCAATACACGCAGCGCTGCCTCGCGCAGGTCGATGCCGCCCGTGGCGAACGCCGGAACTGAGCGCAAGACGTGGGTGACGTCACGAGTCATTCGCGGTGGCTTGCCCAAAAGCACCGAGAGCTCCATGTCGACCGGCTCGTTGCGAAACACCGGATCATCGACAATCAGCATCTCGTCGCACGTGGTCGTACCGACGACCGCAAACGGACAGCGCTCGCGTTCGCAGATCGCGCCGAAAGTCTCGAGAGCCTCGGGCGCGATCGCGAGCACGTAACGCTCCTGCGCCTCGTTGCACCAGATTTCGCGCGGCGACATCCCGGGCTCTTCGCTGGGGATCGCGCGCAGGTCGAAACGCGCTCCCTTGCCGCCTCCGTGGACGAGCTCGGGCAAGGCATTCGACAGCCCACCCGCGCCGACGTCGTGGATCGAGACGATCGGATTGTCATCGCCGAGCTGCCAGCATCGATCGATTACTTCCTGTGCGCGGCGCTGGATCTCGGCATTGCCGCGCTGCACCGAGTCGAAGTCGAGGTCGGCGGGGTTGGTGCCCGTCGCCATTGACGACGCCGCGCCGCCACCGAGGCCAATTAGCATACCTGGACCACCGAGCTGCACAACCAGCGCGCTGTCCGGCAGCGCGTGCTTGTGCGTGTCGCGCGCAGCGATGTTGCCGACGCCGCCAGCGATCATGATCGGCTTGTGATAACCGCGCACTTCACCGGCGACGCGCTGCTCGAAGCTGCGGAAATACCCGAGCAGGTTCGGACGTCCGAATTCGTTATTGAACGACGCACCTCCGATCGGGCCGTCGAGCATGATGGTCAGCGGCGAAGCAATGCGATCGGGCTTGCCGTAGTCCATTTCCCACGGCTGAGCGAGCCCCGGAATGCGCAGATGCGACACCGAGAATCCGGTGAGTCCCGCCTTGGGCTTCGCGCCGATTCCGGTGGCCGCTTCGTCGCGGATCTCGCCGCCGGAGCCGGTCGCGGCACCGGGAAACGGCGCAATAGCGGTCGGATGATTGTGGGTTTCGACCTTCATCAGGATATGCGTCGTCTCCGCCCACGCTGCGTAGCAAGCGTCGCGGCCCGGGAAGAAGCGCCGGGTCGGACCGCCTTCCATGATGGCGGCGTTGTCGTTGTACGCCACGATGGTGTGCTGCGGGTGTAAAGCATGGGTATGCCGGATCATGGCGAACAGCGACATCGGTCGACGCTCTCCGTCGATAACCCAGTCCGCATTGAAGATCTTGTGGCGGCAATGCTCGGAGTTGGCCTGTGCGAACATCATCAGCTCGACGTCGCTTGGATCGCGACCGACGCGCTCGAAATTGTGCGCGAGATAGTCGATCTCGTCGTCCGACAGCGCCAGGCCCAGCTCGACATTGGCGTCGGCGATCGCAACCCGGCCTCGACCGAGCAGACCGATCCTCGCCATCGGCCGCGGGGCGAAATGCCTGAACAGTTGTCGCGCATCGTCGAGCGAGGGCACGACCGCCTCGATCATGCGATCGTGGAGCTGCGCCGCGACGGCGCCCCGCTCGGCCGGACTCAGCGCGCGGCGACCATCCGTCGCAAGACGGTAGCCGATGCCGCGCTCGATGCGCGCGATGGCGTCCAGCCCGCAACTGTGCGCGATGTCGGTAGCCTTGGATGCCCACGACGAAATCGTTCCCGGTCGCGGAATGACCAGCGCCAGCTCGCCGTCGACGCCGCGCGCCGTGGTGTGCGGACCGTAGTCAAGCAGCCGCTCGAGGGTGGCCAGTTCCGATGCGCCCAGCGGGCGCGCCATTTCCACGAAATGCCAATAGTCCGCACTGACGCCGATGACCCGAGTGCCGGCGAGGTTCGACTGCAGCTTGTTGATGCGAAACGGCGACAGGGCGTTGCGCCCGCGCACGGTAATGAACTCGGCCATCGGTGCCGGGTGGGGCGTAAACCGCGATTATACGCCGCGAACAGCCTCGTCGCGACCTGACCCGGCGCCGCGCGCCGGCGCGGTCGTCAGTGCTGCAGGATCTTGGACAGGAACTGTTGCGCGCGTTCAGATCGGGGCTTGCCAAAGAAGTCTTCCTTCTTCGCGTCTTCGACGATGCGACCCTGGTCCATGAAGATGACACGATTCGAAACCTTGCGCGCGAAGCCCATCTCGTGCGACACAACCATCATCGTCATGCCTTCCTTGGCCAGCGCCACCATCACGTCGAGCACCTCGTTCACCATTTCCGGATCGAGCGCGGACGTGGGCTCGTCGAACAGCATGCAGATCGGATCCATCGACAGCGCGCGAGCGATCGCGACCCGCTGCTGCTGGCCGCCGGAGAGCTGCCCGGGAAATTTGTCCTTCTGCTCGCTCAGACCCACTCGGTCGAGCAGCTTGATGCCCCGGGCGATCGCCTCTTCCTTCTTGCGTCCGAGCACTTTGATCTGCGCCAGCGTCAGGTTCTCGGTGATGGTGAGGTGCGGGAACAGTTCGAAATGCTGGAACACCATGCCGACGCGGGCACGCAGCTTCGGCAGGTCGGTCTTCGGATCGCCCACCGAGATTTTGTCCACCGTGATGTCGCCCTTCTGGAACGGCTCCAGCGCATTCACGCACTTGATGAGCGTCGACTTGCCCGACCCGGACGGGCCGCAGACCACGATGACTTCGCCGCGGTCGACGCTGGTGGTGCAATCGGTAAGGACCTGGAAGCTGCCGTACCATTTCGATACGTTGTTGACTTCGATCATCGGCATGGCAAGCCGCTCCTAACGAATGATGGCAATTTTTTTCTGCAGCTGCTTCACCAGCAGCGACAGGCCGAAGCTGACGATGAAATAGACAATGGCCGCGAATATGTACATTTCGACAAGGCGACCGTCGCGCTGCGCGATTTTCGACGCGGCGCCCAGGAAATCGGTGATCGACAGCACATACACCAGCGACGTGTCCTGGAACAGGATGATGGTTTGCGTTAGCAGGATCGGCAGCATGTTACGAAATGCCTGTGGCAGCACGATTTCCTTCATCGATTGCCAGTAGTTCAACCCAAGCGCGTACCCTGCCCACACCTGTCCGCGCGAGATCGACTGGATGCCAGCGCGCATGATTTCCGAATAGTACGCGGCCTCGAACATCATGAAGGTGATGACCGAGGAAGCGAACGCGCCGACCTGGATCGGCCGTGACGCACCGACGAGCCATGCGCCTATAAACGGCACCAGGAAGTAGAACCAGAAGATCACCAGCAGCAGCGGAATCGACCGCATCAGATTGACATAGCCGGTGGCGGGCAGCGACAGCCACTTGTGCGACGACAGGCGCATCATGGCCAGCAGCGTGCCAAAAATAATTCCACCCAGCGCCGCCAATGCGGTCAGCGTCAGGGTGAAGGTCATCCCCTCCTTGAACAGATACCCCAGCGAGCGCTCGATGACGCCGAAGTCGAAATCACCCATGTCAGTCGCGCCGGGCCGCCCCAAGCGACTGACTGCGCCCCCTTGGGGGCAGCGAGCACAGCGAGCGTGGGGGTCGTTTAATGTCGCGCCGGGCCGCCCCAAACGTCTGACTGCACCCCCTTGGGGGCAGCGAGCACAGCGAGCGTGGGGGTCGTTTCATCAGTGCGCTCCCTCGGCGACCTGCGGTCCGATGAATCCGGGGATCGCGATACTCTTCTCGAACCAGCGCATCAGGTTGACGACGGTGAGATTGACGATGATGTAGATCACGGTCGCGGCGGTGAATGCCTCGAACACCTGGAATGTAAACTCCTGCATCGATCGCGCTGCCGCGGTGAGTTCGATCAGGCCGATGGTCAGCGCCACCGAGGTGTTCTTGATCAGGTTCATCGTTTCCGACGTCAGCGGTGGCAGGATGATGCGAAATGCCATCGGCAGCAATATGTAGCGATATGTCTGCGCGAGGGTGAGACCCATCGCGGTACCGGCCGCGCCCTGCCCGCGCGGCAACGCCTGAATCCCGGCGCGGACCTGTTCGGAGACGCGTGCCGCAGTGAACAATCCCAGTCCGATGAACGCCGGAACGAACGACGCCCACGGCGGTGACATCTGCTTGATCGCCGTGCCCATCGCCTTCGGCAGCAGCTCGGGGATGACAAAGAACCACAGGAACAACTGCACCAGCAGCGGAATGTTGCGGAACAACTCGACGTACGCGTTGCCCAGGCGCACGGCCCACTTATACGGAGTCGTGCGGAGCACGCCCAATGCCGTGCCGAGCGTCAGCGCGATGATGCCGGCGCAAAACGCGGTGGCTAGGCTCCATCCCAGGCCGATGATCAGCGTCATGAACCACGTATGCCGGCCATCGGCGGACATTTCCCAGAAAATGCCCCAGTTCCAGTGGTAGTTCATGATGTCATTCGGCGTGAAGTTAAGGCGTCTGAAAACGCGACTACATACGATAACGGGGAGCCTGCGCTCCCCGTTGTGTCGTGCGTATCCTGCCGAGCTTGATTACTTGTAGACAGCGGGATCACCGCTGTTGGTCGGATTGGCGAACGCTGCCTTGAGCTGCGGGCTCATCGGCAGGTTCAGATTGATGCCCTTCGGCGGAACCGCCTTCTGGAACCACTTCTCGTAGATGGCATTGATCTGGCCGCTCTTGTACAGGTTCGCGGTGGCGCCGTTGATGACCTTGGCGAACGCCGGGTCGTCCCTGGGCATCATCGCGGCGTAGGGCTCGATGCTGTACGCTTCGCTGCCGATGACATAATCGACGGGCGTCTTGGCGCTCGCGACCAGGCTAGCCAGCAGGATGTCGTCCATGAAGAACGCGGTCGCGCGGTCGGTCTCGACCATCAGAAAGGCTTCCGCATGATCCTTGGCCGAAAGGATGCTCATGCCCATGTTCTGCTTGGCGTTCTCTTCGGTGAGCCACTTGATGTTGGTCGTGCCCGACGTCGACACGACCGTCTTGCCCTTGAGATCGGCGAGCGTCTTGATGTTCGACGACTTCTTGGCGACGTAGCGGTTGGCAGTCAGGAAATAGGTATCCGTGAATGCGACCTGCTTCTCGCGCTCGAGGTTGTTGGTCGTCGACCCGCATTCGAGGTCGATCGTGCCGTTGGCGATCAGCGGAATGCGCGTCGCCGAGGTCACCGGATTGAGCACGACCTTGAGGCCGGGCGCCTTCAGCTCGGCCTTTACCGCGTCGACGGCCTTCATGCAGATGTCCATGGCGTAACCGATGACCTGCTGCTTGTCGTCGTAGTACGAAAACGGAATCGAGGAATCGCGATGACCGATGGTGATCGTGTTCGAGTCCTTGATCTTTTTCAGCGTGCCGGTCAATTGCGCCGACGCGCCGGCAGCGAAGCCAAGCGCGACAACGCCGAGCAGAACCTTTGGAAACAACTTCATGGAAACCCCCCAAAAAATTAATCTGAATGGCCGTGACGTCCGGCGATATCTGGGTGGCGAGCATACCCGCCCCGTGATCCGTGGACCGGCGCTTGAGCGCCAGCATGACGGGCTAGTGTAACGACTGCCC
>JBDTLK010000086.1:0-15416 GCA_039934835.1 Edaphobacterium sp. (SeqCode)
GCCAACGTGCGCATCAAGAACCTGATGCTGCCGGCCAAGGCCGATGGCTCGCGCATCGAAGGTGGGTGGACGCTGCTGCAGCCGGAAAACGTGCAGGTGCCGATCTACGATGCGGCGATGGCCTACATTTCCCGCGGCGTCTCGACAGTGATCTTCGCCGGCGAAGAATACGGCACCGGCAGCTCCCGCGACTGGGCGGCGAAAGGCACGCAACTGCTTGGCGTGAAAGCAGTCATCGCCCGCAGCTTCGAGCGGATCCACCGCTCCAACCTGGTCGGCATGGGCGTGCTGCCGTGCCAGTTCAAGGGCAAGGACAGCATCGCCTTGCTCGGCATCAAAGGCGACGAGCTGTTCGACGTGACCGGACTCGAGGTCGGCATCAAGCCGCAGATGGACGTGACGCTGACCATCCGCCGTGCCGACGGGTCGATGCAGACGGTGCCGGTGCTGCTGCGCATCGATACGCCGATCGAAGTCGACTACTACCTGAACGGCGGCATCCTGCCGTTCGTGCTGCGCGAGCTGCTCGCGGCGTAAGGCAGCAATCACGCCGCCGTCGCGCGCGCCCGACGTCCGCGCCAGCCACCCGCTGGCGCGGGCGTTGCCGCTGTTCCTGCTCGCGGGGCTGTGCCTGTCGTCGCTCGACGCGACCGCGAAGTACCTCGTTCAGGGCCATGCGCTGTTCCTGGTCGTGTGGGCGCGCTATGCGGGACAGATGCTGTTCGTCACGCCGTTCGCATGGAAGCAGGCCGGGCCAGGGTTCTGGCGCACGCGACGTCTTGCGCTGCAACTTACGCGCTCTTCGCTGCTGCTGATCGCGACCATCTGCTTCTTCGGCGGCCTGCGCTACCTGCCGCTCGCGGAAGGCTCGGCGATCACCTTCCTGGCGCCCATCTTCGTGGTGGTGCTGTCGATGCCCGTGCTCGGCGAGCGGCCAACACCGGTGCGTTGGACCGCATCGATCGTCGGCTTCGTCGGCATCCTGATCATCGCGCGGCCAGACTCGGCGGTGTTTCAGCCTGCCGCATTGCTGCTCGTCCTCGCCGCGCTGTGCAATGCCCTGTATTTCCTGCTTACGCGCAAGCTGGTCGACGAGGGCCCCTATACGACACTTTTCTACAGCGCCCTGGTCGGCACCTTCGGCCTGTCGCTGGCACTGCCATGGGCGCTGGGAAGCGGCGCGCCGACGCTGCTCGAGGGCGTGCTGTTCGTGTTGCTCGGCCTGTTCGCCGGGCTCGGCCACTGGCTCATCATCGGCGCATTCCAGCTGGCGCCCGCATCGCTGCTCACACCGTTCGCGTATCTGGGAATGGTCTGGGCGACGATCTACGGCTATGTGATCTTCGGCCAGCTTCCCGATCGCTGGTCGGCACTGGGCATCGCCATCGTCGTCGCCAGCGGTCTGATGCTTGCGATCCAGGAACAGCGCGGCGCGCGGCGCTAGTCGGAGGGTCAACGCGCTCAACGCCGCCATCAACAAGGCGCTGCAATCCGTCGACGTCCTCGAGAAACTGACCCAGGCAGCAAACCGAAAAAGTGCGGTAGGCTGCCGCCCCCGAGGTCGCGTACGCCGCCTTGTCGGGATTAGCCTTCACCCAGGCCGCGAATTCCGGTCAGGTCTTGGCGCTGCTGCCCGGTCCCGCGGCGAATGCGAATTGAGACGTCGCACCCAGCGCGATCGGCGTGAAGTCCTTCAGCGGATCGTAATTGAGGTTCTTGGTGCTGTGCGGCACCACCGCCATCGGCCCGATGGGCACCACCATGCTCGTGGCGCCGTCGGGCGCCGCATTCTTGACCGCTTCGGCGGCATTGTCGGTCGTGTTCTCAAGGCCGCCTCTTGGTTGGGGCGGGCCCCTATCGACGCGCCGGCGTGCGCAGACGTTCCTGCACCCGGCTCAGATTCGACACAGCGGTGCGCTCGCCCAGATCGGACGCTTTTTTGTAGAGCGACATCGCGTAATTGAGATCGACGGGAACGCCGCGACCGGTTTCGTACATGTAGCCCAGATTGTTCAGCGCCGCGGCATAGTTGAGGTCGGCCGCATGGCGGTAGAGTTCAACCGCGCGCCGGTCGTCGACCTGTAGCCCACCCTGTCCGTTCGCGTAAAAATATCCCAGATTGTTCGACGCATTCGCTTCGCCCATGTCAGCGCCATAGCGATACCAGTGCGCTGCAAGGGCCGGGTCCGTGCTCACGCCGCGCCCGAAGCGGAACAGGTCGCCCAGCGCGTTTGCCGCTGGTGCGTAGCCGAGGTCGAAAGCACGCCGGTAGTAGTCGACCGCCCTCGCCGGATCGGCGCGCACGCCTCGTCCGTTGGCGTAGCTGATCGCGACATTTGACGCCGCCACCGCAAGGCCCTGCTCGGCCGCCGCCAGGTACCAGCGCAGTGCCTGTTCCTCGTCCTTCTTGGTGCCGCGCCCGGTGCTCATGAGAAAACCCACATCGTTCTGCGCGTTGGCGTTGCCCGCCTTGGCGCCCAGCAGCGCCCACTCCATCGCCTTGGCGTCGTCCTGCTTGACGCCCCTGCCGTTCATGTACATCTGCGCGAGGTAGTGCGCGGCGAGACCGTTGCCTTTCTTAGCCGCGATATGGAGCTGCGATTCCGCCTCGACATAGCGCTGGTCTAGATAGCTCTTCAGCCCCTGTTCCAGTGCGTCGCGCGGATCGCCGCCCGGCCACCAGTGCATGACACTCCACAGCGCGATCAGCGCGACCGCGGCTCCGCCGACGAAGTAAGGAAAGCGGGGATGCGCCATGAAGGCGCGTGCGCGCGTCAGTGCCTGCCGCCACCACGGCAGCGCAAGGCGCCGGATCATCGACTCGTCGTGCGCGTGCACCGCGCCGAGCCGATCCTCGATCGCGCTCACCAGTTTTCGATATTCAGGGTGCGCGACGTCGCCGTTCCAGCCGACCAGGTTCGCCGTCTGGATGCCGCGAAAGCCGATCGGCAGCTCGACATTGGCGATCTGCACTGGCACGAGCTTGTTCTGGTTGCGGCCGACTTCGGCCTCGTCGCGCACGAAATGCGAACTCAGGGCGTGCTGCGACCAGAGCACGACGACGCACTTCGCTTCACGCAGCGCCTGCTCGATCGACGCGCCCCATGCGGTGCCGGTGACGATGCCTTCCTTGTCGCGCCAGATGTCCCAGCCCTGGCTCGCGAGCACGTCGCGCAGATGCTTCGCGGTCGCTTCGTCGTCGCGCGCGTAGCTGATGAAGATGTCGGCCATGCTTGGCGGATCAGGCGTTCTTGACCGAGCTGTGGCGGGCGATCCACCGCGTCAGCGGGCGCCATTGTTCCCAATCGGCCTCGGCCCGCGAACGCGGCAGGTCGAACACGGAAAGGCCATCGCGCGCGCAGTGCACGTACACCTGCGTCTGGCGCAGGTGCGCGACTAAGGGAAAGTCGAAGGCCTTGAGGAACTCCTCGAGCTCAAGCGCGCTGTGGGTGCGCGCATCGACCCGCATCGCGACCAGCCCGATGGCGATGTCGCCCTGCCTGACCGCCTTGTATTCGCCGATCTGGTCGAGGAAATGCTGCGTCGCCGCCATGTCGAAGGCGCTCGGCGACACCGGTACCAGCAGCAGGTCGGCGCGGCGGATCGCATCGCGCAGGGCATCGCCGCGCAGGCCCGCCGGCGTGTCCATGATCAGCCAGTGCGGATTGCGTTCGCGCAACTCGTCCTTGCCCGAGCTGGGCGTCCAGCTGGCGATGGCGGGAAACAGTGGAGGGCGGCGCTGCAGCCAGTCCGTCGACGAGCGCAACGGATCGAAGTCGGCCAGGACCACGCGCTGCTTGCGCCCGGCCAGCCAACCCGCGATGTTGGTCGCGAGCGTGGACTTGCCGCTGCCCCCCTTCGGGTTCGCCACCAATAGCGTCTGCATCGCGGTCCCCTTGCCACGGCGCCAGTGGCCGTCGGGTGTCATTGTAGTGAAGCCGACGGCTGGCGCCTATGTCCATCGCCCTCGGGTCGGCACGCGGCAGGCGACTCCTGTCGCCAGGCGATGGAGACGCGAACGGCACTACCGTGGTGCACTACAGGCGCGGCACCATCGCCAACAGCGGCTCCACTGCCGCGGCGCCCAGGCGCTTGCTGCGCTGGCCGCTCCAGCCGGCGGCGGCGTCGGGCCAGTCGGCGTTGTCCTTGAACGGCAACTCCAGGGTCAGCGACAGACAACCGAAAGTATTGCCGACGTATTTTGACGCCAGCGTCAGGTTCACCTTGGTGTCCTTGTTCGACGGATAGCCGTGCACGTCCTGGAAGTCCGGGCTGGCGCGCTTGAACGCAGCGATGAATGCCTGTTGCCGGGCGAGGTCGTCGGCGCTGAACTCCGGCAGTCGCTCGCAGCCGTCGGCGAACACGTACGGCAACGCCTCGTCGCCATGCACGTCGAGAAACGCGCCGACGCCGCTTTCGCGCATCGCTTCGCGCACGCATAGCACCTCGGGACTGTACTCGGCGCTGGGCGCGAGCCACTCGCGATTCAGATTGGCGCCGGCCGCGTTGGTGCGCAGATTGCCGCGCACGCTGCCGTCCGGGTTCATGTTGGGCACAACGTGGACGACCGCGCTCGCGAGCAGCGCCCTGGCCACCGGATCGCTGGTGTCGACGAGCCGCTCGAGCAGGCCTTCGACGAACCACTCGGCCATCGTCTCGCCCGGATGCTGGCGGGCGATGATCCAGATCGGCCGTTTCGCCGCCTCTGGAGATCCCACCGTAACAAGCGACATGTCGCGGCCTTCCAAGCTGCTGCCGATATCGCGCACGCGCACGCGCGGCGACTGCGCAACGCTGCCCAGCAAATCGAGATGACGTTCCCACGAATACGGCTCGAAATACGCGTAGTAGATCGAATCGCGCTGCGGCGTGTGTTCAACCACCATCTCCGCGCCGTCGAATCGAGTCGGAACGCGGAACCAGTCGCGGCGATCGTATGAAGCGACGACGCGATAGTCGCGCCAGCCGTCGACGTAGGTGCACTTGCCCGCGTTCACGAAGCGCAGCCGACACAACTGCTCCGCCGCGCCCTGCAGGCGGAAATAAAACCACTGGCGGAACTCGGCATGCGAGTCGGCGCGAATCGCGACCTGAATATCGTCGGCGCGAGCGCTGGACACCATTTCGATCGCACCGGAATCGAAACTGGCGGAAATTTTGAGGGTCATGTGGATTGCGGTTTGGAGGCGTTCGGGCGGGACGGCGCGCTATGCTAACATCGCCGTCCGCAGCCCAGTCACAACCTTTCGGGAGAACCAAGATGACAACTGCCACCCAACCCCCCGTTTCACCCGCGCCATTGTCGCCAGGCTGGTCGCTGGCGCTTGGCGTTTTGCTGGTCATCGCCGGCATCGTCGCGCTGATCCATCCCGGAATGACGGCCGTCCTTGCCGCTGTCTACGTCGGCTGGTTCGCGCTCGTTTCCGGCGTCATCGCCATCGTGGTGGCGATCCGCACCCGCAGCGAACCGCATTTCGGCTGGCGCATCGCGGTCGGTATCCTTTACCTCGGCCTGGGCTTCCTGCTGGTGTCGAATCCCATCGCCGCCGCGGCCTCGCTGGCGATCCTGGTCGGCGCGTTCATCCTGGCCTCGGGTGTCGTCGAGATCATGCTGGCATTGCGCATGAAGCCCAAGTCGGGATGGGGTTGGCTACTCGCCAATGGCATCGTCTCGATCATCTTCGCGATCATGATCGTCGCCGGCTGGCCGATGGGCTCGCTGATCCTGATCGGCTATCTGGTCGGCTTCCAGATCATCACCTGCGGCGTGGCGCGCATTGCGCTGGCGATGGCGGCGCGCAAGGCCGCTCCCGCCGCATCCTGATCGAGAACGCGAACCCGATGGCTGCGCTCGACTGCATGCCCATCGCGGCGGCGCCCACCGCGCGCGCAGTGCATCGGCACCAGTTCGAGGCCAACAAGTTGCGCAAGCGCCTGCGCCGCCAGGTCGGCCAGGCCATCGCCGACTACGCGATGATCGAAGCCGGCGACAAGGTGATGGTGTGCGTGTCCGGCGGCAAGGACAGCTACGGGCTGCTCGACATCCTGCTCTCGCTCAAGCACCGCTCGCCGGTTCCCTTCGATATCATCGCGGTCAACCTTGACCAGAAGCATCCGGGGTTTCCGGCGGAGGTGTTGCCCGGTTATCTCGCAGGGCGCGCTATTCCGTACCGCATCGAGGAGCAGGACACCTACAGCGTCGTCAAGCGGGTAATCCCGGAAGGCGGCACCATGTGCTCGCTTTGCTCGCGCCTGCGGCGCGGCGTGCTCTACCGCGTTGCCGGCGAAGTCGGCGCGACCAAGATCGCGCTCGGCCATCATCGCGACGACATCCTGGCGACGTTCTTTCTCAACCTGTTTTTCGGCGGAAAGCTCAAGACCATGCCGCCCAAGCTCGTATCCGACGACGGCAAGCACGTCGTGATCCGGCCGCTCGCGTATGTGCGCGAACGCGACCTCGCCCGCTACGCCGATGCGCTGGCCTTTCCGATCATTCCCTGCGACCTTTGCGGGTCGCAGGAAAATCTCCAGCGCAAGCAGGTCGGCGCGATGCTGCGCGAGTGGGAGAAACAACACCCGGGCCGCGTCGAGACGATCTTCAACGCGCTGGGTAAGGTCGTCACCACGCACCTGCTCGACCGCGGGCTGCAGGACTTCGCGGCAATCCGCGCCGCGGGTGTGCCAGTTGCGGACGGCGACATCGCCTTCGATGACGATCCGTGCGCCGCGGAAGGCGCGCCGGGGACAATCCGGCTGGAGCCGTTCACCGATCGCTGATCGCGAAGGCGAAGGCAACCGGCGGGGCAGCAGCCGGTCAAATTCCGAATCATGTCCCGCTTTCATGTGCTCCGCCTGCGTCGCGCCTGCTGGCTGCTGGCAGCACTCGCCGCGCTGTGCGCAGGCGCCGCACCCGCGCAAACACTGTCGGGCGCGCCGCTTTTGTCGGCGCTTCGCGCCGGCGGCCTCGTCATCTATTTTCGCCACACCTCGACCGATTTCGGCCAGAACGACGACCAGATGAGCGGCTTCGAGGATTGCGCGAAGCAGCGCAACCTCACCGATCGCGGCCGCGAAGAGGCGCGGCAGATCGGCGCAGCGATCGAGAAACTCAAGCTCCCCATCGGCGAAGTGCTCGCCAGCCCGTTCTGCCGCACGATGGAAACCGCGCGTCTTATCTTCGGCCGCGCGACGGCGACGCGTGCTGTACGTGGCGGCCCCGCTCGACCCGAAACCCCGGATCGCTACGCCGAATTGCGTACCCTGCTGTCGACGCCGTGGACGCAACCGACCGATCGCGTCATCGTCTCGCACGGCAATCCCTTCAACGCCGTCGTCGGCCCGCCGTATCTTGCAGAGGGCGAGGCAGCGGTCATCCGGCCGCTGGGCGCGCAGAGCTTTGTCGTCGTCGCGCGCATTCCCAAAGATGGATGGGACCTTGGTAAGTGAGGCGCCAGCAGTCTAGCCGATCCGCAGCGCGTGGCCCGCCATTGCGACGATGCCGTCGCCAATCAGCGCACCACGTCCTTGGTCTGGCCGAAAAGGATCTTCTTTTCCTCATCGGTGCTGATGCCGCCCGCGCCGGGATTGACCTCCTTGGCGATGGCATAGGCGCGCACCGTCGACGGCCTGGCCGTGATCGCTTCCTTCCAGCGCTTCAGATGCGGGAAGTCGTCGAAATTCTGGCCCTGGCGCTCGGGCAGGATCCACGGATAGCTGGCGATGTCGGCGATCGAGTAGTCGCCGACGATAAACTCGCGATCCGCGAGACGCTTGTTGAGCACCGCGTATAGCCTGCCGGTTTCGTTCACGTAGCGATCGATGGCGTACGGCAGTTTCTCCGGCGCGTACAGGCCGAAGTGGTGGTTCTGCCCAGCCATCGGCCCCAGCCCCGCCATCTGCCAGAACAGCCACTGCACACAGTCAAGCCGCGGGCGCAGTTCGCGCGGGATAAGAAGCCCGGTCTTTTCGGCGAGATAGAGCAGAATCGCGCCCGACTCGAACATCCCGATCGGCGCGCCGCCGTCTTTCGGGGCGCTATCGACGATCGCAGGGATGCGGTTGTTCGGCGAAATGGCCAGAAACTCGGGCTTGAACTGCTCGCCCTTGCCGATGTTCACGCTGTGTAGCGTGTACCGAAGCCCCGTTTCCTCGAGAAACATGGTCAGCTTGTGGCCGTTGGGCGTAGTCCAGTAGTACAGATCGATCATCACGGTCCTTCAGTACGTGCCTGGATAGGCACCGCCGTCGAGAAGAATATTCTGGCCGACCAAATACGAGGCATGCATGCTGCAGATGAATGCGCAGAGCGCGCCGATTTCGCCGATGTCGCCGAAACGGCCCGCAGGAACGCTTTCCCGCGCCGCGCGCGTCACCTCGTCGATTGACATTCCGCTCACTTTGACCCGGGCCTGCATGGTCGAATGCAGCCGGCCGGTGTCGATCGAACCCGGCAGCAGGTTGTTGATGGTGACGTTGTGGCGCGCGACTTTTCGCGCCAGCCCCGCCACGAATCCCGTCAGGCCGCTGCGCGCGCCGTTGGACAGGCCGAGGATATCGATCGGCGCCTTGACCGACGACGACGTGATATTGACGATGCGTCCGAACTTGCGCGCGATCATTCCGTCGATGGTCGCCTTGATCAGCTCGATCGGCGTGAGCATGTTGGCATCGATCGCGCGCAGCCATGCGTCGCGGTCCCAGTCGCGGAAATCGCCGGGCGGCGGTCCGCCGGCATTATTGATCAATATATCCGGATGCGGGCACACCGCGAGCGCCGCGGCGCGGCCCTCGGTCGTGGTGATGTCGCACGCCAGCCACTGCACCGGGCGCCCCACCAGCGCGCCGATTTCCGCAGCGGTTTGCTGCACCTCGCTTGCCGTGCGTGCGAGGATTGTGACCGCAGCGCCTTCACGCGCAAGCGCTTCGGCGCAACCCCGACCGATACCCTTGCTGGCCGCGCACACCAGTGCTTGTTTGCCAGCGATGCCGAGATCCATTGTTTAAGCCGAGTAGCGTTGCTTTGCTGGGAACGACGAGACCGCGCAATCGCGGTAGAGCGCAGTGTACACGGCCGCCAAGCGACGCTATGGCGCCGGCACCATCACCAGCCGATCGACTCCCGACTCCGCGCCCCACGCCTCCCCGGAGCGACCAAGCATCTGCCGCACATTTGCCCGCTCCTTGTTCGACGGGTAGGCGTCGAACTTCTCGGTGACCGGATCAAAGCGCACGATGGCGTTGCTGCTCCAGTCGGTAAGCCAGACCTTGTCCTTGTCGTCGACCCACACCGAATAGGCGTGCGCATTGCCGGGCAATTTCCATTCGCGCCAGGCCTTGGCGGCCGGATCGTACACGCCGACGTGCCCGGTGTTCCAGTAGCTAACCCAAATGCGTCCGCGCGAATCCGACCAGACGCGGCGGGCGCCCTGCCCTGGGGTTGGTGGCTCGATGACGGTGGCTTCACCCGTGTCGACGTTGATCTGCGCGATGTGATTGCCTGCCAGCGAAGCGTAGTACACCTCGCCGCCCGGCGTCGTGGTGATGCCGTAGGGCCCGCTGCCGCGCGGCGCCTTCCAGACCTTCATGTCGCCGGTCGCGGGATCGAGGCGGCCGTAATAGCCGCTCTGGCCGGTAAACCAGACGCGGCCTTGTCTGTCGAAGGTCAACGTATTGAGATTGGTGTAACCGGTGTCCGCCGGCAGCGGCCACACCTTGACCGCGCGCGTCTTGGCGTCGACGCGCACGATCGCGTTCTGGCCGCCGTCGCTGATCCACGCGTTGCCATCGGGACCCACGATCACGCCATGCGGCGCGGATCCGGTGCCCAGAGGAACCTCAACTGTCTTACCGGACTGCGGATCGAGAATGCCGAGCTTGCCCGACGCCTGCCCGGTGAAATATACGGGTCCGCCCGGCGTCGGCGCCGCCGCGACATCGTGCGGACTGGAGCCGCGCGGTACGTCGAAATATGCAGGCGCAGCGAGCGCCGCCGCGCAATACGCGCTCGTTGCCCAGACCGCGACGCAAACGAAAGTTCGAATAGCCATGATCGTCTCCTCGACTTGCGCTGACGGCGAACCCGTCGCGTGATGCTGCCTGCCGGCGTCCGCGTGGCCTTCGCGTGCGCAGTTTAGAAAAAGCTCGAGCGAAGCGCTACGATTGCAACCTCAGTCGGCGACGCCGGCCACGCGCCCGGCGGGACGCCGGCGCACCTGCACCACCGTGCTGACCGCCACCAGCAGCGCCGCGGCGATGAACACGAACACCATGCGCGGCGAGCCGTGGTCGAGCAGCACGCCGATCAGCACCGGGCTCAGCGTAGCGCCCAGGTCGAGCCCTGAATAGACAAAGCCGTAGACGCGGCCCGAGGCGCCGGGTGGCGTGGCGTTGCGCACGATCATGTCGCGCGAGGGGCCGGTCGAGCCGATCGCAAAGCCGACCGCCGCCAGCACCGCCACCGACCACTGCGCGAGCCCAGGAAACGCAGCGAGCAGGAGCATGATCACGGCGGCGGAAGTCAGCCCTGCCGCGGCGACGCGATTGTGGCGCCTGGCGACGGTGGCCAAATAACCGCCGACCAGCACACCGGCGGTGCCGCCGAGAAAATAGGCGGTCAGCGCCGACGTGGCGATGATGAGCGAGACATCGTAGGCCGCGTGCAGGCTGGTGCCGACGAAGGTCTGGATGCCGATGCCGGCGATGGTCACCACGCAGAAATAGGCGAAGCAGAGCACGATCGGTTTTTGGCGAAACAGCTCCAGGCTGCCGGCAAGCTTGTGCTTGGGCGCCGTCGCGTCATGCGCACGGCTGCGCAACGCTCGGCGCTGCGTCGCGAGCAATCCCGTGGCCACAAGCCCAAGCGCTCCGAGAACCAGCAGCGCGGTGCGCCAGCCGAAGGCGCTGCCGATGCCAAAACTCGCCAGCGGTGCCAGCGCGTAACCGAGGTTGCCGCCGACGCCGTGAATGCTGTACGCGTAACCCAGCCGCTTCGGATCGACATTGGCGTTGATCACGGCGAAATCCGCCGGATGGAAAACACCGTTGCCAAGTCCCATCAGTAACGCGATGGGAAACAGCCAATAGATGCCGGGAACCGCCGATCCGACCAGCACGCTGCCGGCCATCAACCCCAGGCCACCGAGCAGTACCGGCCGCGCACCGAAGCGGTCGACAGCGAAGCCGGCGCTGAACTGGCACACACCGCTCGCCACGTAGAACACTCCGATCAGCGCGCCCAACGTTGCCCAGCTCACGTCGAATTCCGCGCGCAGCAGCGGGAACAACGGCGGCAGCACAAGTTGGAAAAAGTGCGACAGGCCGTGGGCGATGCCGACCACGCCGATGACCTTGGCGTCGCTACGGAACGAGATGGCGGCAGTGGAATCCAAGATGCGTCGGTCGGGCAAAACGGTGCTACAAACCTCCACTATACTGCATGCGTGCGTAAGCGCGGCTCGCGGGCACCGTCACAGTGGAACGACAGCGTGCTTGTCGTTCACCCAGGAGAGAATTCGATGGTCGACAAGGTCAGGAACTCGGATGCGGAATGCAAGGCCGTTCTCGCGCCCGAGCAGTATCGCGTTACGCGCAAGAAAGGTACCGAACGCCCGTTGACCGGCGAGCACTGGAACCTTGATCGCCTCGGAGAATACCGTTGCGTCGGCTGCGGCACGCTGTTGTTCGCGTCCAACACCAAATTCGCCGCAGGTTGCGGGTGGCCGAGCTTCTACCAACTGGCGGTGGCGGAAAATTTGCGCACCGAGACCGACAGCAGCCTGTTCATGCGCCGCACCGAAGTGTTGGGCGCGGCGTGCGACGCGCATCTGGGCCATGTATTCAACGGCGGCTCCGAGCCGATCGGCTTGCGCTATTGCATGTATTCGGCGTCGCTCAAGTTCGACCCCAAGAAGTAATAGCGCGACGCCGATGCGCATCCTGCTGGCCGAGGACGATCCGATGATTGGCGCGAGCGTCAGGCAAGGCCTTACGCAGGACGGCTTCACCGTCGACTGGGTGCGCGACGGTCGCGCCGCCGAACTGGCGCTCGGCGAGCGGGTCCACGACGCGTTGCTCCTCGATCTCGGTTTGCCGCGCAGGGCCGGGCTCGAGGTTCTCGCGGGAATGCGTCGCGGCGGCGACACGCGCCCCGTGCTAGTGATCACGGCGCGCGACGCGGTCGGCGACCGCGTCGCCGGACTCGATGCCGGCGCCGACGACTACCTGGTCAAGCCGTTCGACCTGGACGAACTCGCTGCGCGGTTGCGGGCGTTGCTGCGGCGCGGCTCGGGCCGCGCGCAGCCGTTGCTGACGCTGGGTGACATCGATGTCGACCCCGCCACCCGCGCGGTGCGCCGCGGCGGCGAAACCGTCGCGCTGTCGGCGCGTGAGTTCGCGCTGCTGGAAGCGCTGCTGGCGCGACCCGGCGCGATCCTGTCGCGCACCCAGCTCGAGGACAAGCTCTACGGCTGGAGCGACTCGGTCGAGAGCAACGCCGTCGAAGTGCACATCCACGCGTTGCGCAAGAAGCTCGGTGCCGGCCTGATCCGCAATGTCCGCGGCGTCGGGTGGATGGCGGTGAAGCCGGATCCGCTGGCGTCATGACTTCGATCCGCCGCCAGCTGCTGGTGTGGCTGTTCGCCGGCCTTTTGTTCGCGATCGCCGTCGCCGCGGTCGGCACGTACCTGCGCGCCCGCGAGGAAGCCAACGCACTCTTTGACTACCAGTTGAAGGAGATGGCGGCCTCGCTGACTGACGCGCCGTTCGCCGGCGTGCCTCCGCCGAGCAGCGCGAAGGGTGCCGCCTCGGACACGCTGGTAGTGCAGATCTGGGACCGCAACGGCGTGCAGGTGTTCATGTCGCAGCCGCGACGAGTATTGCCGCAGCACGCGCAGCTGGGCTTCACCACCATCGCCGCCGACAACGGCGAGTGGCGTGTCTTCAGCACGCTCGCCGACGGCCAGGTGGTGCAGGTGGCGCAGCCGATGAGCGCGCGCCGCGAGCTCGCCGCCAGCCTCGCCTTGCGCACCATCATGCCGCTGCTGGCGGTGCTGCCATTTCTCGCATTGCTTATCTGGTACACCATCGCGCGCGGCCTCTCGCCTTTGGACCGCGTCGCCGCCGACGTCGCGCGCCGCTCGCCACGGCTGCTCGAGCCGCTGTCCGAGGCCGGTCTGCCGCGCGAAGTGCAGCCACTGGTGCACGCGCTCAACGGCCTGCTCGAACGCCTCGGCCAGGCATTGGCGGCGCAGCGCTCGTTCATCGCCGATGCGGCGCACGAGCTGCGCACACCGCTGACGGCGGTACACCTGCAGGCGCAGCTCGCCGAGCGCGCTGACACGGACGCTGCGCGCAGCGCGGCGCTGTCCGACCTCAAGGGCGGCCTCGAGCGCGCGACGCGGCTGTCCGAGCAGTTGCTGGCGCTGGCGCGCGAGGATCCCGAGGTCGCGGATCGGCCGTTCGTGCCGGTCGACCTGGCGGCCATCGCCCGCAGCGTCGTCGCCGATGCGGCGCCGCTCGCCGTCGCGCGCGACATCGACCTGGGTATCCAAGCCGACGCACCGGCAATCATCCGCGGCGATGCCGATGCGCTGGTCATGCTGGTGTCCAATCTGGTCGACAACGCGTTGCGCTATACGCCGCGCGCCGGACGCGTCGACGTGAAGGTCACTGCCGATAATGCCGGCGCGCGCCTGGAAGTCGCTGATACAGGGCCGGGAATCGCCGCAGCGGACCGCGAGCGCGTGTTCGACCGCTTCTACCGCGGCTCGGTGGCGCACGCGGAAGGCGCGACACGCGGCAGCGGTCTGGGGCTGGCAATCGTCAAGCGCATCGTCGATCGGCATCACGGGCGGATCATGCTTGGCGCGCCCGGCGCGGGCAGCGGCCTCGTAGTGATCGTCGCCTTCGCCGGTCCGATACCCTGACGTCCGCTCGGCCCGCCCAGGCCGGCCCTGGCCATGGCGGCGCCGAATTCGCAATCCTGCACATTTATGACAAACGCATTGCCTTTGCCGCGTTTTTGGACTAGGCTGAACGGCCTATCCACTTGTTCCCTACAAAGCCATGGCCATCTGGAAAGAAAGTACGGCGGTCCGGCCGATTCCGGCACCGGTACCCGCGGCAAGCAGTCCTCCTCGGTACGATGCCGTGTCCGCTGTCGAAGCCGCGCCCGGCGTTGCCGCAGTTGCTTCGCCCCGTCTCGATGTAGATTCATCGCGTAAAGAGTCGCTCATCGCCGCCGACATCACGATCGAAGGCAAGATCGAAGGCGGCGGCAGCGTGCGCATCGCCGGCAAGTTCAAGGGTGACGTGACCGTCCAGGGCGATCTCACGATCGAAGTCGGCGCCAAGCTGACCGGCTCGGTGCGCGCCGACAAGGTCATGATCGCCGGCGAACTCGAAGGCAACGTCATCGAAGCGTCGCGCGTGGATCTGCTGCGCACCGGCGTCGTCAGCGGCGAACTGAAGACCGGGTCGCTCACGGTCGAGGCTGGCGCCCGCATGCGCGGTCAGGCCGAATTCGGCTGGGATGACAAGGCGGGTTCGGAATCCGGCAAGTACACCAACGGCCACGGCAAGTAGCGCGGCCTCGCTCGTGAGCAGTCCGCGACCGGGGAGCCCAGGGGCGACTCGCGCATGCCCTCACTGTCGGGAGACCATCCTCGAGAGTGTCGCGGTGTGCCCCGCCTGTCGGCATTACCTGCGTTACGACGCCGCTGTCGACGCGGATGTCGACACGCCCAAGGCGCCGGCGCTCACGCCGCTGCGCATTGAAGGCAGCATCCGCCATCCCCCCGACGGTGATCCCTGGGAATACACCGTGATCGTGACCATCTGCAATGATCGCGGGGAGGAAATCGCCCACAAGCTCGTCGGCGTCGGTGCGATGAATCCGGACGAGCAGCGCACCTTCATTCTGTCGGTCGAAGCCGTATCGGCCAAGGCGAAGACACTGGGCAAGGGCGGCACGCGGCATTGAGAAGCGTCGTCGCGAGAGGCAGCCCGCCAGTGGTCCCGGCTGCGATGGTTTGGCCACGACTTTATTCACGTTGCCAATCTGCCCCCACGGGGAAATAATCGTTACACAACGCTCGCGGCGTCCGTTGGCCTGAAAGCGCTGCTGCGGGTTGGCGTTTCCCGTCCGCCCGTTTCCGTCGTGATCGAACGAGGGGGTGCCATGTTTCTGCAGCGAATCCTTGTAGGCCTTTCTCTGGTAGTGGGCGTGGTCGCCGACGCGTCTGCGGCGCAACAAATCGCCCCTAACGCGTTCCTGACGATCGATCAGAATCGTCCCACGGTAATCGAGCGCATCGTCGGCGAGTGGGGCGATCGGCTGGCGAGTTCCAGTGCTGGCATCACTCCCGCGCAGCTGCGCGAGATTCTCGGCGGCCTGCGCGCTGATGCCCTGCTTGCCGCCA
>JBDTLK010000087.1:0-15398 GCA_039934835.1 Edaphobacterium sp. (SeqCode)
AAGGCGTCGGCGCTGCGCGGCGAGTCGATGCAGGACGTGATCTTCAACGGCGCGGGCGAGCGCAAACCGGTCGGGCGCGCGTCGGTCGAGCTGTTCTTCGACAATAGTCAGGGCCGCATCGGCGGGCAGTGGGGCGCCTACACCGAGCTGTCGATCAAACGCGTGCTTACCCGCGATGGCGACTCGACCTACTACATCAACAACATTCCGGTTCGCCGGCGCGACATTCACGACCTGTTCCTCGGCACGGGCCTGGGACCGCGCGCTTACGCGATTATCGAGCAGGGCATGATCGCCAGGGTCATCGAAGCCAAGCCCGAGGAACTGCGCGTCTTCCTCGAGGAAGCCGCCGGCGTGTCGAAGTACAAGGAACGCCGCCGCGAGACCGAGAATCGCATCGCCGATGCGCGCGAGAACCTGTCGCGCGTCGAGGACATCCGCATCGAACTCGGAGCGCAGGTTGCGCGGCTGGACGCGCAGGCGAAGGTCGCCACCGAGTACCGCGAGCACGAGACGGCACTCAAACGTGCGCAGCACCTGTTGTGGTACGCGAAGCAGCAGGACGCGGTGCGCTCGCGCGAGCGACACGCCAACGAGGTCGCGAACCTGGTGTCCGGTTTCGAAGCACTGCAGGCTGAACTGCGCGCGGTGGAGAATCGTCTCGAAGGTCTGCGGGCGGAACACTACAAGGCAGGCGACCATCTGCACGAAAAGCAAGGCGATTTCTACGCGGCCAATGCCGAGGTGACCCGCCTCGAGCAGCAGCTCGAGTTCGCGCGCGAAAGCGAAGGCCGCCTCGCGCAGCAGTTGGCGCAGATCGGCGACCAGATCGCGACTTTCGGTGGACATCACGAAGAGCTGAATGCCGAAGAGCGCACCGGCGCGTCTGAACTCGAGACCGCGATCAGCCGGCGCGAGAGCGCGGTCGCCGAGGAACAGGCCGCGACCGCGGCATTGCCTCAGCTCGAGTTGGCCGTTGCCGACAGCGCGCGGACGATGGCGGCGCTGCGCCAGCGCATCGGCGAAATCGAACAGGAAGTCCGCGTTGCGGTGACGCAGCGCGAGCACTCCAGCAAACTGCTCGCGACACTGACGCAACGACGCGAACGACTCGAGGGCGAAGCCCGCGAACTTGCGGCGCCAACGAGCTCCCCCGTCGACACCGTCGTCGAGCAGCTCGCGCAGGAAAGCGCGGACCTGGCCGACCGGGAAAAGGCTCTTGCCGACCTCAACGCGGTGGTCCAGTCGCTGCAGGAACAGCACCGCATCACCGGCGACGCCTGGCAGCTGGCGAGCAGTGCGTTGGCGGAGCGCGAGGCGCGGGCGCAGGCGCTCGCCGCGTTGCAGGCCAAGATCGGCAGCGGCAAGGATGCCGTCGCGTGGCTCGCCGCGCGCGGCCTGGAGCAATCCCGCCGACTCTGGCAGCAGATCGATATCGAACGCGGCTGGGAAGACGCGCTCGAGGCCGTGTTGCGCGAGCGTCTCAATGCGCTGGAGCTGCCGGCGCTCGAAGCGGCGTTGACGTGGACCGCCGACGCCGGTCCGTTGCCAGGTCGCATCGCGGCCTACGCGCCGGCCGCGTCCGGGCATGCCACCACCGTGGCCGCCGGAATGTTGCTTGCCAAGGTCAAGACGGCCCGCCCGGAACTCGCGGCATTGCTTGCCGACTGGCTCTATGGCGTGCGCTGCAGCGACGACTTTGCCGCGGCATTGCACGAACGCGCGGCACTGGGCGCCGGCGAAAGCCTCGTGGTGAGAGACGGCCACGTCGTTACTGCACACGGGGTGACCCTGTTCGCGCCGGATAGCGAGCTGCACGGCGTGCTGTCACGCCAGCGCGAGCTGAGCGAACTGGGCCACGCCATCGCAGCGGCGCGCGCCGAAACCGCGACGGTCGCCATCCGTCGCACCGAAGTCGAAGCCGAGCTCAAGGCGCGCCAGCAGGAGTACCACGGCGAGAACATGGCGCTGTCGTCGCAACAGCGCCGCTGCCACGACCTAGAACTGGAATTGCTGCAGCTGAGACAGGCAGCGGAGTCGGCGGAGCGTCGGCGGACGCAAATCGCCGAGGAACTCGCCACCCTGACGCACGAGGAATCCACCGAGCGCGATGGCGCGGCAACGCTCGATGCTGCCATGACCGCCAGCCGGCAGAGCCTGGATGCGGAAATGGCCAGGCGCGACGCGGCACGCCATTCAGGCAACGAAACCGAAGTCGCGCAGGCACGCGGCCGCGAACGTGTGCGTGTGGCCGAGCGCGCGGCGCAGGAAGCAGGCTTCGCGGAACGCTCGTGTCGCGAGCGACTGGCAGACCTGGCCCGCCGGCGCGCGACGCTCGAAGCGCAGATCGCACAACAGCAAAGTCTCCTGGCGCAGGTCGCCACCGAGCGCGAAGGCATCGACTGGACTCCGGTCGAAACCGCGCTGCAGTCGCAACTGACGACGCGCTCCGCGGCGGAACAGGCGCTCGCTGCGGCACGCGATGGCCAGGAGGCGCTTGGCGCGGCGCTGCGCGCGGCCGACGAGGAGCGACTGTCCGCCGACCAGAAGATCGAGCCGGCGCGCGCGCGCGTCGACGAGATCCGCCTCAAGGAACAGGTCGCCGTTCTTGCCGGGCAACAATACGCGGAGCAGCTCGCGGAAGCCCACGCGGATGTTGAGGTCCTGCCCGAGCAGTTGAAGGCCTGGGGCAGGGCCAGCACGCTGCCCGGCGAAATCGAGCGCCTGACGCAGACCATCGCGGGCCTGGGCGCGGTCAATCTCGCCGCCCTCGACGAATTGGCGCAGGCGTCGGAGCGCAAGGCCTATCTCGACTCGCAGTCGCAGGACCTGACCGAAGCGCTGACTACGCTGGAAAGCGCGATCCGGCAGATCGATCGCGAATCGCGGCAACTGCTGCAACAGACCTTCGATATCGTCAACACCAACTTCGGCAAGCTGTTTCCGACCCTGTTCGGCGGCGGCCAGGCGAGTCTTCTTCTCACCGGCGAGGAAATTCTCGATTCGGGCGTGCAGGTCGTCGCGCAGCCGCCCGGCAAGCGCAACACGTCAATTCACCTGCTGTCCGGCGGCGAAAAGTCGCTTACCGCCATCGCACTCGTGTTCGCGCTGTTCCAGCTCAATCCGGCACCCTTCTGCCTGCTCGACGAAGTCGACGCCCCGCTTGATGATCCCAACACCGACCGCTTTTGCGCTCTGGTCAAGGAAATGTCCGTCGCTACGCAATTCCTGTTCATCAGCCACAACAAGATCACGATGGAGATGGCCAACCAGCTCGTCGGGATCACGATGCCCGACCCGGGAGTCTCGCGCGTGGTCGCCGTCGACATCGCCGAGGCCCTTGAACTCGCCGAGGTGGCGTCGCAATAGCGCGCCGGCGCAACGATGACGAATCCGCTGTTCGTAGGTCTGCTCATCGCCGGTGTGGTCCTGGTGATCGGTGTCGTCCTCATCAACTGGCTGCAGGAGCGACGCGTGCGCCGGCGCATCGACGCGGCGTTTCGCAAGCCCGACGACGCGGCGCGCGACGCAGCCCGCGTCGAGCCGATGTTCAATGGCGTCGACGCCGGATCGAGCTCCAGCGTGGCGGTCGCCGACGACCTCACTGAGGAGCCTGCGGAAGCGGAGCCGTCGCCATTTGAGGCGCAGTACGACGAGCCCTTGCCTCAGCCGCCGACCCGCATCGAGCGCGCGGGTGTCGCACCCGACCCGGATATCGAATGCGTGGTCGTACTGCGCCCGCAGCAAGCGGTGCCGACGGCGGCGCTGGCCGGAGCGCTGGCTGCGATCACCGCCAAGCCGTCGCGCTGGCTTGGGCGCCGCGCGCCCGGGCTGCCCTGGCAGCAGATCGATTCGGCGACGGGCGGACCGTGGCAGGAACTCGCGGCATGTCTGCTGCTGGCCAATCGTGCCGGTGCGGCGACGCCGGACGAGGTCGCAGCGTTCCAGCGCTCGATCGAGCAGGTGGCTGCAGGATTGCCCGCATATTGCGACTTCGATGACGCGGCCGCCGAGTCGGCGCGGGGCGAGGCGCTCGATCGTCTGTGCGCCGATCTCGATGTCCAGATCGGCCTGACGCTGCTCAAGAGCGAACTCGGCCACATCGCCGGCACGCGCCTGCGCGGTATCGCCGAAGCTGCCGGCTTCCGCCTGACCCCGGCGGGACAATTCGATTACGTGCAGGACGACACCGGCGCGATTCTCTACAGCCTGCAGAATCTGCGCCAGGAAGCGTTTACCGCGGAGAGCCTGCGTTCGACGGCGACGCCGGGTGTCGTGTTCCTGCTGGACGTCCCGCGCGTACCCGATCCGATCCGCGCTTTCGACCAGATGCGCATGGTCGCCAAGCGCATGACACAAACGCTCGAGTGCGTACTCGTCGACGACAATCGCCGACCGCTCAACGACACGTCGCTGGCGGCAATCCGCGGTCAGGTCCAGGCGACGGCCGCGGCGTTGCGCGAGGCGAACATCGAACCCGGCGGCCCGCGCGCACTGCGCCTGTTCGGCTGAGTCCGCAGCATGGCGGCCCCGCCGAATCCCGCCGCGCGCGCAATCGCGCTGCGCACCGAGATCGCCCGCCACAATCACGCGTACTACGGTGACGACGCGCCGATCATTAGCGACGCGCAGTTCGACGCCCTGTTCCGCGAGCTGGAGGCGCTGGAGCGCGAACGTCCCGAGCTGGTGACTGCCAATTCGCCGACGCAGCGCGTGGCCGGTACATCGGCCGGCGAGTTCGCCGCGGTTGCGCATCGACTGCCCATGCTGTCGCTGAACAATGCCTTCGCCGACGCCGAAGTGGCGGCTTTCGACAAGCGAGTGCGCGATGCACTCGGCACCGAGCATGTCGAATACGCCGCGGAGCCGAAGTTCGACGGGCTCGCGGTGAGCGTGGTTTATGAGCGCGGGCTGTTGAGTATTGGTGCCACGCGCGGCGATGGCTACAGCGGCGAGAACGTCACCGCCAACCTGCGCACAGTGCGCGCCATCCCGCTCAAGCTGGCGCGAGCCGTGCCGGCGCACTTCGAGGTGCGCGGCGAAGTGGTCATGCTCAAGCGCGATTTCCTGGCGCTCAATGCCGCGCAGGCGGAGAAGGGCGAGAAGATCTTCGTCAATCCGCGCAATGCTGCGGCTGGAGCGCTGCGCCAGCTCGACCCCAGGATCACCGCCGCGCGCAAGCTGACATTCTTCGCCTACGGGCTGGGTGCCGTCGAATGGGACACCCTAACTCCGCCGCGCACGCATTCCGAGCTGCTCGACTATCTTGCCGAGCTGCAGCTGCCGGTCACGCGACAGCGCAAGGTGATGCGCGGTCTCGACGGCATGCTCGACTACTACCGCACCATCGGCGCGCAGCGCCCGGAACTACCCTTCGACATCGACGGGGTCGTCTACAAGGTCAACGACTTCGCCGCGCAAGTACAGCTGGGATTCGTGTCGCGCGCGCCGCGCTTCGCGCTGGCGCACAAGTTTCCGGCCGAAGAGCGGCCCACCGAAATCGTCGACATCGGCGTGCAGGTGGGCCGCACCGGCGCGATCACGCCGGTGGCGAGGCTAAAGCCGGTGTTCGTCGGCGGCGTCACCGTCACCAACGCCACCTTGCACAATGAAGACGAGCTGCGGCGCAAGGACGTGCGCATCGGCGACACGGTGGTCGTGCGTCGCGCGGGGGACGTCATTCCCGAGATCGTGCGCGTGCTCGCCGAACGACGCCCCACGAGTGCGCACGAGTTCGTCATGCCGGAGGAGTGCCCCGAATGCGGGTCGGCGATCGTGCGTTTACCCGACGAGGCGATCGCCCGCTGCTCCGGCGGGCTGGTGTGCCCGGCACAGCGCAAGCAGGCGTTGCTGCACTTCGCCAGCCGTCGGGCGATGGACATCGAAGGCCTGGGCGACAAGCTGGTCGATCAGCTCGTCGAGGCTAGTGTCGTGCGCACGCCCGCCGATGTCTACAAACTCGGTGTCGCCGCGCTCGCTGATCTCGAGCGCATGGCCGAGAAGTCTGCGGCCAATGTCATTGCCGGCATCGAACGCAGCCGCCACACCACGCTGGCACGATTCATCTACGCCTTGGGCATCCGCCATGTGGGCGAGGCGACCGCGAAGGATCTTGCCGGCCACTTCGGCAGTCTCGAAGCGTTAACCGGTGCTGACGAAGCCGCGTTGCTCGAAGTACGCGATGTCGGAACGGTGCTGGCGCAAAGCATCCGCCAGTTCTTCTCGGAGCCGCACAACCGCGAGGTGATTGCCCAGTTACGGGTCGCCGGGGTACATTGGCCCGACACCGCCCCGCGGCGGATGGCGGCGGGGAAATTCGCCGGCCAGGTTTTCGTGCTCACCGGCGCGCTGCCCAACCTGTCGCGCGACGAGGCCAAGGAACTCATCGAGCAGCAGGGCGGAAAAGTCGCCGGCAGCGTGTCAAAAAAAACGCATTATGTGATTGCCGGTGCCGATGCCGGCAGCAAGCTTGATCGCGCCACGGAACTCGGCGTACCCGTGCTAGATGAACAACAATTCAGGGAACTACTCGATGGCACTCGGTAAAATCACCAAGGCAGTATTCCCGGTCGCGGGCCTCGGCAGCCGCTTCCTTCCCGCGACCAAGGCCAGTCCGAAAGAAATGCTGCCGATCGTCGACAAGCCCCTGATTCAGTATGCGGTCGAGGAAGCCGCTGCCGCCGGCATCACCGACATGATCTTCATCACCGGCCGCAACAAGCGCGCCATCGAGGATCATTTCGACAAGGCCTACGAGCTCGAGACCGAGCTCGCGGCACGCAACAAGAGCGATTTGCTCGAGGCGGTGCAGGCTGCCGTGCCGCGTGGCATCAACTGCATCTACATTCGCCAGGCCGAAGCACTGGGTCTCGGGCACGCTGTTCTCTGTGCCGCACCGGTCGTGGGCGACGAACCCTTCGCAGTGGTGCTCGCTGACGACCTGATCGACTCCGAGGTGCCGGTGATGCGGCAGATGGTCGACGTCGCCGGGCGCGAAGGCGCCTCGGCGATCGGTGTGATGCACGTGCCGGCGGCGGAGATCGGCAGCTGGGGCATCGTCGAAGCGGACGCCGAGCCGGCGAACGCGCGCATCAGCCGTATCCGTCGCATGGTCGAAAAGCCCAAAGCCGGATCGACGCCATCGACGCTCGCGGTGGTCGGTCGCTACGTGCTCGCTCCGCGCATTTTTCATCACCTGCGCACGATGCCGCCGGGGGCGGGCGGCGAGATCCAGTTGACCGACGGTATTTCGCGCCTGCTCGCCGAAGAGCCGGTGGTGGCCTACGAATTCGAGGGGCGTCGCTACGATTGCGGCAGCAAGCTGGGCTATCTAGAAGCGACGGTCGAGCTGGCACTCAAGCATCCGGAAGTCGGCGAGCGATTCGCGCGATTTCTCGAGCGGCGTCGATGACCTTCAACGAGCTGCGCTACATTGTCGCGGTCGCGCACGAACGAAGCTTCGGCCGGGCCGCGCAGCGTTGCTTTGTCAGCCAACCGGCGCTGTCAGTGGCGATTCAGAAACTGGAGGAGGAACTTGGCGCGAAGCTTTTCGAGCGCGGCAAGTCGGAAGTCACCGTTACCCCCGTCGGCGAGCGCATTGTCGAGCAGGCGCAGAAAGTGCTCGAGGAGGCGGCGCGTATCCGCGACATCGCCCAGTCGGGACGCAACCAGCTCATGGGCGTGTTCCGGCTCGGGGCGATCCATACCGTCGCGCCGTATCTGCTGCCCGACCTCATTCCCGCATTGCATGACCGTGCGCCGCAGATGCCGCTCGAGATCGAGGAGAACATCACCGAGGTGCTCGAAGGCGCACTCAAGTCCGGCCGCATCGACGCCGCCATCATCGCTCTGCCATTCGATCCGCCGGGCGTCGTCGCCGAATTCCTGTACGAGGAGCCGTTCCAGGTGGTGGTTCCGCGCGGACATCCCTGGGCCAAACGCAAATCGATCCTGCCGTCGGAACTGCAGGGCGAGCATGCGATCCTGCTCAACGTCGGCCACTGCTTTCGCGATCAGGTGCTCGAAAGCTGCCCGGAACTCAATCGCGGCGGCGCGCCGGTGACTCGCACCAACTCGCTGGAGACGATTCGCAACATGGTTGCATCCGGGCTGGGTGTGTCGGTGCTGCCGCGCGACGCGTTGACGCCCAAGTACCACAGCCAGCTGGTCGTATCGGTGCCATTTGCCAAGCCGGTTCCCTCGCGCCGCATCGCGCTCGCCTATCGCAAGAGCTTTCCGCGACCGACGGCAATCGCGACGATTCGCGATGCAGTCGCGGCTTGCCGCGACGACGTGCACAAGGCCGTGGCAACGGGTTGACTCGGCAACCAAAGTGGCGCGGGAATGCCTGTGCCGAATCCAGGTCAATGCTGCACAATGCCGGGGCTTGCGGCCCGCAGTGCAATTATAAAACTACTTCAACGGAGGAATGATGGCTTCGGATCTTAAAGGGAAAGTTGTGTTCATCACCGGCGCGTCGACCGGCATCGGCGCCGCCGCGGCGCTCGCCTTCGCACGCGTTGGTAGCAAACTGGTCATTCACTACAACTCGAGTCGCGACGCGGCGGAGTCAGTGGCGACCGCGGTCAGGGCCGCGGGTGCGGAGGCAAAACTGGTTGCCGGCGACGTGATGCAGTCCGCCAACGTCAAGCGAATCTCGACCGAGGCGCTCGCTGCCTTCGGCAGGATCGACGTGCTGATCAATAACGCCGGCGGCATGATCGGACGCACCAAGATAGAGGATTACACCGAAGAATATCTGGGCAAGGTGCTCGCGCTCAACGTAACCCAGGTCGCCATGTTCATGCACGAAGTGATCCCGGTCATGCGCAAGCAGGGCGGTGGCAACGTGATCAACGTCAGCTCGATCGCGGCGCGCCATGGCGGCGGCGGCGGCGCGATCATCTACGCCGGCGCCAAGGGATTCATCTCGACGGCGACGCACGGCTGGGCCAAGGAAGTCGTCGCGGACAAAATTCGCGTGAACGCGATTTCGCCGGGCGTCATCACCACGCCGTTTCACGAGCGCTACTCCTCGGCCGAACAGCTCAAAGCGATGCAGGCGACCGTTCCGATGAACCGCCTCGGGGCGCCGGACGAATGCGCGGGGACCTTGCTCTACCTGGCATCGGACGCCATGAGCGGCTACGTAACCGGACAGGTCATCGAAGTCAACGGCGGCCAGTACATGGTCTAAAGCATCACGGCACGCGCCGCGGCGCCGCGCCAGCGGACAGCCGCGATGGCTACGCCTTGCCGAGCAGGCCGGGCAACTCCGCAAGCGAGCGCAACACCGCGTCGGGACGCGGCCCGTGGCGCTCGAAAGGCGCGCCCGCGCGGTTGATCCAGATGGCGGTCAGGCCGAACGCCTTGGCGCCGGCGGCATCCCAACCGTTGGCTGAAACGAAGCCGACGCGGACCGGCAGCAGCCTGAGGTAGTCCACCGCAAGTTGATAGACACGCGGGCTGGGCTTGTAGATTCCTGCGGCGTCGACCGACAGGATGGTATCGAGATGCGCGGCGAGCCCGGTGGCCGCGGCGAGCGGCTCCAACATCGCGCGCGTGCCGTTGGAAAGAACGATGCGCGGCAGCGGCGCCGACGCGGCCAGCGCGGCCGCGGCGTCGGCGAACGCGGACAGGTCGAGATAGGTGTCGAGCAGCCGATGGCGCGCCGCGGCGCTGAGCGCCAGCCCGAGCGCTTCGGCAGCGTAGTCCAGCGCATGCGCGGTCACGGCTGCGAAGTCGTCGCGGCGCTGATGCGGACTTTGCATGAGGCTTTGCAGCCACGAATATTCGAGCTGCTTGGATCGCCACAGCTGCGACAGCGCGCTGCCGCGCTGGGGGAACAGACGCTCCGCCGTCGCCGCCACGGATTGCACATCGAACAACGTGCCGTACGCGTCGAAAGCCAACGCATCGACCGAAAGGCAAGTGCCGGAATTAGCAATCATTGCGCCGCGCCATGTTTATTTTCGTGCTCATGCTATGCATAAAACGCGCAGATGTGGTGCATTCACCGGATGCGGGCAAAAAAATAGGGGTTACACTTTCGTGCAACCCCTTGGTTCCATGGTGGGCGATACTGGTTTCGAACCAGTGACCCCTGCCGTGTGAAGGCAATGCTCTACCACTGAGCTAACCGCCCGCGCGCGAACCCAGACAGGAGTGAGTATTTAAGCACGGCGCCGAAGTCAGGGTCAAACCAGGAATGGACTTTGTCCAGGCATGTCCAGAACAAAAACTGCACCGAATCGGTGCGTCGTTGGTGACTTGCGCGCCGCAAAACCCGTATCGAAAGTCGCGGATTTTCGATAAGCTTCTAGCCCGTAAAGCAAAAATCTTATTGGCTCAAGTCTTGCTAAAACAGTCACAAATCTCGAATTCGGCGCTCGTGTCCCGTACCAATTACGATGAAATGCGCAGCGGCGGGTCCGGCGTCCGCGACCATTACCAGGCTTTTGCCGATTGGTTGCAGCGCACACCGGCCGACAAGATTGCCCAGAAGCGCGAAGAGGCCGTGCGCGCCTTTCATCGCGTTGGCATCACCTTCGCGGTCTACGGCGAAGATGCAGGCACGGAGCGCCTGATCCCCTTCGACATCGTGCCGCGGATCATCCCGGCAGCCGAATGGCGCGTGCTGGAGCAGGGATTGAAGCAGCGCGTGCGCGCGCTCAACATGTTCCTCCACGACATCTATCACGACCAGGCGATCCTGAAGGCGGGCGTATTGCCGGCCGAGCGCGTGCTGGCGAATTCGCAATATCGGCGCGAGATGCAGGGCATGGACGTTCCGGGCGGCATCTATGCCCACATCGCCGGCATCGACGTGGTGCGCGCGGGCGAGGGCGAATACTACGTACTCGAAGACAATCTGCGGGTGCCCTCGGGCGTGTCGTACATGCTGGAAAACCGCAAGATGATGATGCGGCTGTTCCCGGAGCTGTTCGCCACGCAGTCGATCAAGCCGGTCGAGCACTATCCGGACCTGCTGCTGGAAAACCTGCGCGGGGTAGCGCCGGCCGGCGAGGAGCAGCCCGAAGTCGCGGTGATGACACCGGGCGCCTACAACTCGGCGTATTTCGAGCACGCATTCCTCGCCCAGCAGATGGGGGTTGAGCTGGTCGAGGGCGTGGACCTGTTCGTGCAGAACGACGCGGTGTACATGCGCACCACGCGCGGCCTGCAGCGCGTGCACGTGCTCTATCGCCGGGTCGACGACGACTTCCTCGACCCCAGCGCGTTTCGGAAAGACTCGATGATCGGCGTGCCCGGCCTGTTCGCGGCCTATCGCGCCGGCAAGGTGACACTGGCCAACGCCATCGGCACGGGCGTCGCCGACGACAAGTCGATCTATCCGTTCGTGCCGGACATGATCCGTTTCTACCTGACCGAGGAACCGATACTCAACAACGTGCCGACCTGGCAGTTGCGCAAGCCCGACGAACTCTCATATTGCCTCGATCATCTTGCGGAATTGGTGGTCAAGGAAGTGCACGGCGCCGGAGGCTACGGCATGCTCGTCGGTCCTGCCTCGAGCGCCGCTGAGCGCGATGCGTTCCGGGCGCGCATCCTGGCCGAACCAGACAAGTACATTGCGCAGCCCACCTTGTCGCTTTCCACCTGTCCGACCTTCACTGCTTCGGGACTCGCGCCGCGCCACATCGACCTGCGGCCGTATGTGCTGTCGGGCAAGTCCGTCAATCTGGTTCCCGGCGGCCTCACCCGGGTCGCGTTGCGCGAAGGGTCGCTGGTCGTCAATTCGTCGCAGGGCGGCGGCACCAAGGACACCTGGGTGATGTCATGAGTGCGAAGGGCCGCCCCGAGTGCGAATACAGGGGCGCGCAGCGCGAAGGTGCTCCAATGACCCGCGGCCAGCGCCATGGTCCACGCTGGTCGCTAGCCCCGGGACGCTAGACAACCATGCTCTGCCGCACCGCCAACGAACTGTACTGGATGGCTCGCCACATCGAGCGCGCCGAGAACATCGCACGCCTGCTCGATGTCACCAACAGGATGTCGCTGCTGCCGTACGAGCTGATCGAGCCGGGCGTCGCGTGGGCCGAGCCGTGGGCGGTGCCGCTGGTGACGTCGGGCCTGGCCACCGAATATTACGAGCACTTCAAGGATCTGTCGGCCGAAAACGTGCTGAAGTTCATGATCCTGGACGCCGGCACGCCATCGTCGATCTACTGCTGCCTGCGCGCCGCCCGGGAGTCTGCGCGCTCGGTGCGCGGCGCCATCACCTCGGAAATGTACGAGGACCTCAATTCGTCCTGGCTGGAGATGCGCGTGCAGGACTACGAGCACATCCAGGCCGGCGGCGTCTCGCAGTTTCTCGAATGGGTGAAGATGCGCTCGCACCTGTTCCGCGGCGTGACCTTCGGGACCATGCTGCGCGACGAGGCCTACCACTTCATCCGGCTGGGCACGCACATCGAGCGCGCTGACAATACCGCCCGCATCCTCGACGTGAAGTACCACACGCTGCTGCCGTCGGCGGCGGACGTCGGCGGCGCCGTGGACTACTACCAGTGGAGCGCCTTGCTGCGCTCGCTGTCCGGCTTCGAGGCGTACCGCAAGATCTACAGCGACGTGATCACACCGCGGCGCGTGGCGGAGCTGCTGGTCCTGCGCGCGGACATGCCGCGTTCGCTGCATTCGTGCATGAACTTCATCCACGAGACGCTCGAGGTGCTGTGCGACGACAAGTCGCGGGAGATCGAGCGCGCGGCGGGCGAATTGCACGCCGGGCTGCATTACGGCCGCGCCGACGACATCATCAAGCTCGGCCTGCACGAATACCTGATGGAGTTTCTCGATCGCATTTCCTCGCTGAGCGGCGAGATCAACCATCACTTCCTCGCGCCGACGTACTGAGTCGCGCATCCGGTAGAATGCTCCACCGCCAACACATCTTCCAGCCATGACCTATTGCGTCGCCATGTCGCTCGATGCCGGAATGATTTTCGCATCGGACTCGCGTACCAACGCCGGTGTCGACCAGGTCGGCAGGTTTTCCAAGATGCGCGTGTTCGCGCGCGAAGGCGACCGCGTCATCGTGACACTGTCCTCGGGCAACCTGTCGATCACGCAGAACGCGCTGAACATCCTGGAGCAGAAGGCTCGCTCGGGCGATTCGCAGCTCAACATGTGGAATGCCACTTCGCTTTTCGATGTCGCGCGGCTGGTCGGCGATGCGCTGCGCGAGGTCAAGACCCGCGACGGCCCGTACCTGCTGCAGAACAATATCGATTCGAGCGCCAACTTCATCGTCGGCGGACAGGTGCGGGGCGAGCCGCCGCGCCTGTTCGAGGTTTACAGCGAAGGCAACTTCATCGAGGCGACGCCCGACACTTGTTACTTCCAGATCGGCGAGAGCAAGTACGGCAAACCGGTGATCGACCGGGTCATCCAGCGCTCGACCGGGCTGCTGGAGGCCACCAAGTGCACGATCGTGTCCTTCGATTCGACGATGCGCTCGAATATCTCGGTGGGACTGCCGATCGACCTGGCGATCTATGAAACCGATAGCCTGAAAATCAAGCTGCAAAAGCGCATTGAGGAGTCCGACCCTTATTTCCAGATGATTCACAGCCAGTGGGGCGAAGGCCTGCGCGCAGTGTTCGCGCAGCTGCCCAACCCCGAGTGGACCTAGGGTAGCGCGCGCTGCGCCACCCACTCATTAGTCGGAACCGAATGGCCATTCGCGTCGCGCTTCAACATCGCACCACGTATCGCTTCGACCGGCTGGTCAACGTTTCGCCGCACGAGATTCGCCTGCGGCCGGCTCCGCACTGTCGCACACCCGTCCTCGGTTATTCACTCACCGTCTTGCCGGCGCAGCATTTCCTGAACTGGCAGCAGGACCCGTACGGCAACTGGGTGGCGCGACTGGTGTTCCAGGATCGCACCGACCAGCTCGGCATCATCGTCGACCTGACCGCCGATATGACGGTGATCAATCCCTTCGACTTCTTCGTCGAGCCGTACGCCGAGCACTACCCGTTCGTCTACGCGCCGGCACTGGCCAAGGAATTGATCCCCTTCCTTGAAACCGCTCCGCCCGGACCACGCCTCACGGCCTGGCTCGCCGCCTTTCGCGCGACCATCCTGCCCGGCGAGAGCACGGTCCTGATGCTGGTGCGCCTGAATCAGCAACTGCAGCATGAGATCAAGTATCTGGTGCGCATGGAGCCGGGCGTGCAGACGCCGGACGAGACGCTGGGCAGCGCCTGCGGCTCGTGCCGTGACACCGGCTGGATGCTGGTGCAGATCATGCGGCACCTGGGGCTCGCCGCGCGCTTCGCATCGGGATACCTGATCCAGCTGGTCGCCGACGTCAAGGCGCTCGACGGACCGTCCGGCACCGATCGCGATTTCACCGACCTGCACGCGTGGGCCGAGGTGTATTTGCCGGGCGCGGGCTGGATCGGCTTCGATCCGACCTCGGGACTGCTCGCAGGCGAGGGACATATCCCGCTGGCGTGCACCGCGGATCCGGGCAATGCGGCGCCCGTGATCGGCTTCACCGACGTATGCAACACCGAATTCGACTTCGAGATGAAGGTGACGCGCATCCACGAGGATCCGCGCGTCACCAAGCCCTACAGCGAGACGCAGTGGGCGGCCATCGATGCGCTGGGCGAGCAGGTGGATCGCGACCTGGTGGCGCACGACGTGCGGCTGACGCAGGGGGGCGAGCCCACTTTCGTGTCGATCGACGACATGGACGGCGCGGAATGGAACACCGCCGCGCTGGGCAAGAAAAAGCGCGAACTCGGCGAAGCGTTGCTGCATCGCCTGCGCGCGCGCTTTGCTCCAGGTGGCTTCGTGCACGACGGGCAGGGCAAGTGGTACCCCGGCGAAGTGCTGCCGCGCTGGGCAGTGGGCGTGTACTGGCGCGCCGATGGCACGCCTCTGTGGCAAAACGATAAATTGATTGCCGACACGCGCGCCAAAGGCAAGGTAGAGCCTGCGATCGCGGGCGAATTTGGGCTGCGGCTGGCGAAAGCGCTCGGCCTTCCAGCCGCGCTGGTCATCACCGCGTATGAAGACGTGCCAAAGCTGCTCAAAGACGAGATCGCGTTGCCCGACAACGTCGATCCGCTGAAGGCGGATCTGTCGCAGCCGGGTGAGCGCGCGCGGCTGGCCAGATTGCTGCTGGCCGGCCCGAACGAGCCCGCCGGTTTCGTGCTGCCGCTCAAGGCCGCGACGGTCGCGCCGGACGGCACGGGCGAACTGGTATGGGAGTCGAGCCCGTGGCCGCTGAAGCGCGAGCGTCTCTACGCGGTGGCAGGCGACTCGCCGCTAGGCTTGCGCCTGCCGCTGAACTCGCTGCCCGATGTCCTGCCGGCGGAGGTCGAGCTCGATCCGCCGGTCGATCCGTTCGCGCCGCGCGG
>JBDTLK010000088.1:0-15339 GCA_039934835.1 Edaphobacterium sp. (SeqCode)
CAGCAGCGCGACGCCGGGAAAGAAACTGATCCAGTACTTGCCCGAGAGCAGGTACTGGTAACCGTTGGCGATGAGCAGACCGAGCGAGGGCTCGGTGATCGGCAACCCCAGGCCGAGGAACGACAGCGTCGCCTCCAGCGCGATGGCCGCCGCGACCTGGACGGTGGCCACGACGATGAGCGGCGGCAGGCAGTTCGGCAGCAGGTGATGGAACACGATGCGCGCGGGCGCGAGCGCGAGGCAGCGCGCCGCTTCGATGTACTCCTTGCGCTTCTCGACCAGCGCGGCGCTGCGTACCGTGCGCGCGTAATACGCCCACTGCACGGTGACCAGCGCGGCGACGATCTTGAGCGTGCCCTGGCCCAGCACCGCGAGCAGGATCAGGGCAATGAGGATTGCCGGAAACGATAGCTGGATGTCGGCGACGCGCATGATCAGCGTTTCGGTCCTGCCGCCGACGTATGCCGCGATGAGCCCCATCGACAGGCCGATGGCCAGCGCCAGCACGGTGCTCGCCACCCCGACCGCGAGGCTGATGCGCAGTCCGTAGAAAATCGCCGAGAGCATGTCGCGGCCCTGGTCGTCGGTGCCCAGCCAGAAGGTGCCGCCGTTGCCGGCCGGCGAGCGCGGTGGCAGCCGGCTATCCATCACGTCGAGCTGCGCCAGATCGTATGGGTTCTGCGGCGAAATGAGCGGGGCGAGCAGCGCGATCAGCACGATGGCGGTAAGCACCGCGAGGCCGCACACGGCGACCGGATTGGCGACGAAATCGGCGACGATGCGCCGTAGAGGGGTCTGTTCGGCAGGCATCAGTTCTTGCTCTCGGCGAGCCGCACGCGCGGGTCGAGCGTCGAATAGAGCACGTCGACGATTAGGTTGATGGCGATGAACATGAGCACGATGACCAGAAGGTAGGCGACGATGATCGGCCGGTCGAGAAGGTTGATCGAATCGATGAGCAGTTTGCCCATGCCGGGCCAGGCGAACACGCTCTCGGTCACGATCGCGAAGGCGATGACCGACCCGAACTCGAGCCCGATGACGGTGACGATCGGTATCAGGATGTTGCGCAGGACGTGCACGCCGATCACCCGCGCGTTCGACAGGCCCTTGGCGCGAGCGAACTTCACGTAGTCCTGCAGCAGCGCTTCGCGCGTGCTGGAACGCGTCAGGCGAATGAGCAGCGCCAGCTTGAACAAGGCCAGCGTGGAGGCAGGCAGGATCAGGTGTCGCCAGCCTTCCAGCGACAAAAAACTGACTGGCACGCCGAACAGCAGCGTCGTCGGACCGCGACCATTAGAAGGCAACCATCCCAGCATCACCGAAAACACCATGATGAGCATCAGGCCGACCCAGAACGTCGGTAGCGAAAATCCGAGGATCGATCCGGCCATGATCGAACGACCGGCGATCGAATCGGGCTTCAAACCCGCCCAGAGCCCGAGAGGAATGCCGATGGCGATCGCGATGAGCATGGCGGTGATGGCGAGCTCCATCGTCGCCGGCATGCGTTCCAGGATGAGCCCGAGCGCCGAGGTGCCGTGGACGAACGACTTACCCAGGTCGCCGTGCAGGGCACCGACCACGAACCGCCCGAACTGCACCCACAGCGGCTGGTCCAGACCCAGCGTGGCGATCGCATGCTCGCGTTCGGTCTGGTCGGCCTGCGGATTGATCAGGATATCGACCGGATTGCCGATCGCGTACACGCCGACAAACACCAGCAACGACATGAAGAACAACACCACGACTGCCTGCAGGCAGCGACGGACGATATAGGCAGCCATCGGAGGCGAACGAAGCCGGGAAAGCGCTAGATTACCTGAACGGTTGCGCTCGCCCGACGGCCGCCCGGGTGACGCGCCCGCGTCTCTGGTAAGCTTCCGCGCTGGCTCGATCGCCCGGACGAAAAGGCGTGTGCCACGATTGGAGGCGGCCGCCGTAGCGGCTGCGCAAGCGCAACCGGCAACGTACAAACATGTCTCGTATTAGTTCGCTCTGTTCGGTCATGTCCGCTACAACTATACCCAGATGAACGCGGTCGTTGGCGGCTGGATCGCATTGGGATTGGTGATCGCGTTTATTCTCGTGCGTCTGGCAACAGCCCGGCGCAAAAAGCGCGAGGCGCAACTGCGTCGCGCGTCGAGAGCGCGCAAGCCGCGGCCCGGGCGGATGAGCGACCGCGCCGAAATGCGCGCAAACGACGATCCCACGACGTTCGCGCAAAACACCACGACCCACGGCCGCGCGACCGGATCCGGTCCGCGCAGCGAGCCGCCGCGCAAGCCTTAGCGGTGCGCGCTTGCAGCATGTGCGCGCGCTGCTGCGCGACGTTCGCGCGCATTTCCAGCCGCACAAATTTCCAAGGACCTGTCACTTCCTACAGTTGCGCCGCGCGGTTGATGCTGAAACACTGACCTTGACCGGTACCAATCAGAACACACCGGCGCTGCATCGCGACCAGACCCGATAACGGGCAATCGCGACCGCCCACGCAGCATGGGACAAGGGGACGCGCATGAGGATTCTGGTGGTCGACGACCATCCGCTTATTCAGGTCGCGCTCAGGCACGTTCTGACCGAGATCGAATCCACGGTCGAACTGTTCCAGGCCCATGACTCGGTAGCGGCGCGCGCCCGCCTCGCAGAGCGGCCTGACATCGAGCTCATCCTGCTCGACCTCGCGCTCCCCGGCAGCGACGGCTTCGAGCTGCTGCGCGAATTGCGCGTCGACTGGCCAGGGATTCCGGTGCTGGTGCTCTCGGCGACGCACGACCGCGACACCATCGAAATGGCGCTCGACATGGGGGCGATGGGCTTCATCCCAAAGACCGCCAACGCGCGCCAGCTCATCGACGCGCTGCGCCTCGTACTCTCGGGCGGCATCTACGTTCCCACCGACACCGGCAGCGTCGAAGGTATTCGGATGCGACCTGTCTCGCGGCCGTCGGAACTCGGGTTGACCATGCGCCAGGCCGACGTGCTGAAGCTGCTCGTCCAGGGTAAGCCGAACAAACTGATCTGCCGCGACCTGCGTCTCTCCGAAGGCACGGTCAAGGTTCACGTCAGCGCCATCCTGCGTGCGCTCAACGTTCACACGCGCACGCAGGTCGTCATCGAACTCGCGCGCCGCGGCGTTCGCCTCGAACCGCGCACAGCGCCCGCGCGCTGATACCGGTTGTCATGAAGGTCCGCCTCGCGACCGGCTCCGCGGCTGCGCTCTCGGAACGGGTGCGCGCGCAGCAGATCGCAACGCTGTACACCCAATGGCGCCGCGCCACGACGTCGATGCTGCTGGGCGCGGGAATATTGATCGCAGTCATGTGGAAAACCGCGCCCGCTGTCTTATTCGCCGGGTGGGTGGCGGCGATCGTCGTGAACCAGGCATGGCGCTACGAACTCGCGCGACGCTATCGCCGCGCGGCACCGACCGTCGTCAAGCAGACAGGTTGGGGTTACGCGTCGGCATTGGGGTCGGGACTGGCGGGCGCGCTCTGGGGCCTTGCCGCGACGGTGCTGTTCGTACCGGGCGACATCGGCCACCAGGCACTGCTGATCGTCTGCCTGTTCGGCGTGATCCTGGGCGGCGTCAATCTCACCGCGGTCTACAAGCCGACCTTCTATGCGTTCGTGCTGCCCGCGCTGATGCCGCTGATCGTGCGCGTCGCGCTGGTCGGCGACCAGGTCCACGAATTCATCGCGGCGGTCATGGTGGTGGTACTGGCATTCATTCTTCGCTTCGGTCACAGTCTCAACAACTTGATGGCGGATTCGCTGGCGATTCGCTACGAGAACGACGATCTGATTCGCGCGTTGCAGCGGCAGACGGTGGCGGCCGACGCCGCGCGCGCCGGGGCCGAAGCCGCCAATCGCGGCAAGACCCAGTTTCTCGCCGCCGCAAGCCACGACCTGCGCCAGCCGCTGCATGCGTTGGGACTGTTCGCCGCAGCGCTGTCGGCCAGGGCGCGCGAGCCAGAGCTGCGCGAAATCGTCGCCAGCATCAATACCTCCGTCGAAGCCCTCGAGCGACTGTTCTCGGCGCTGATGGACATCTCCAAGCTCGACGCCGGCGCCGTTGCGCCGGTGCGCGCACCGGTATCGCTGGCGCCGCTGTTCGCGCGGCTCGAACGCCAGTTCGCGCCTCTGGCCGCGGCACGGCAGCTGCGCTTTAGAGTCATGGCGACCTGCGCCTGGGTCGACAGCGATCCAGTGCTCCTGGAACGCATCCTTGCCAACCTCATCGGCAACGCCATCCACTACACCCGCCGCGGCGGGGTCGTCGTCGGCGTGCGCCGCTACGCAGAGCGATGGCGCATCGACATCGTCGATTCCGGCATTGGCATTGCTGAAACACACCACGAGCGCATCTTCGAGGAGTTCTATCGCGCCGACGCAGGCCAGGGCAGCGGCCACCAGGGCATGGGTCTGGGCCTTGCGATCGTGCGCCGCCTCGCGCGCTTGCTCGAGCATCCGCTGTCTGTCGCATCGGCGCCAGGCCGCGGCTCGCGTTTCTCGGTGGAACTGCCGCGCGCAGCGACGATCGCGAAGGGCGGTCCCCTTCCCCACCGTGATCGCAACCCGGCGTGCGGCGCCTCGTTGGGCAACGCGCTGATTGTTGTTATCGACGACGATGCCACGGTCGTCGAAGGCATGCGCGCCTGTTTGACGCAGTGGGGTGCCGTGGTGCTGGGAGCGGCGACCGGCGCCGACGCGCTTGCGCTCCTCGGCGATTGCGGCCGCTATCCGGACCTCATCGTCGCGGATTATCGACTGGCCGGCGGCGAATTGGGCACGACCGTGATCGCGCGCTTGCGCGACGAACTCGGCTTGCCCATTCCTGCGTTGCTGGTCAGCGGCGACGCCTCCGCCGACGCAATCGCGGCAATGCGTGGCTCGACGCTGCAGGTGCTGCTGAAGCCCGTCATTCCCGACGAGTTGCGGGTCTATGTCGAACGCCTTCTCGCCGGCGAGGTGATGGCGACCCCCGGTGTCGTCCACGGCGCGACGGCCCGAGCTGCGTGACATCGCCAGCGACCGCGTCGCCCTCCGGGGCCGCGGTTAAAAAAAAGCGCCCCGCGAAGGGCGCTTGAGGACAAGTCGGGTTCGGGATGACCGGTTAAGGTCGGGGGGGTAAACCCGGCTTGCAGTTGCGGGGAGACTCCACCAATGGATCCGAGGTCACCGCCGGGCCAACTCCCGGCCGGCGAAGAGTTATGACGTTAGCATTATGCCTCGACCGCCAGTCGTTGCAATGCCGTTCGTCGGCTCGGTCTGCTCGCGCAGACGCCGCAGTTCGATGTTCATCTCTACTGGGCGTGACGCTGCATCATGTGGGCGCGAAACTTTTCCATGCGCGCCAGCTTCGCCAAGATAGCGTCCCGGACAATAACTTTCTGGTCCGGCGTGAACGTGGCATAGAGCGCCAACCACGTGTCGCGCACCGCCTTGCGCGTGAGCGCATTCTGCGCATGAACTGCGTCGGCCTGCGCCGCCAGCGCCGCCAGATCCGGCTCAGGCTTGGCCAGCTCGGTCTGGGTAGCTGTCTTGAGCTGAGCAAAGCTGGCGTGGGCTGCGTCGCGCGCCGACCTGGTCTGCGCCACGGCGCTGTCCCATTGCAATTGCTGCGAAGTATTCAGGCTGAGCTTGTCATTCAGCGCAGCGATCATCGCCACCGGATCGCCGTGCGACGGCATCTGCGCGTACGCATGGAAAGCGCCTGCCGACAGCGCCAGTACCGCAAATGTTGCCAATAAGACTTTCTTCATGGAATAGAACCTTTCGTGGTGTCGGTTGAAGCCCCGCCAACGGGCGCGGCCTACATCGCGGACGATAGGCCGCAGCTGTTGCCAAATCGTTGCGCGGCGCCGCGGGTTTGTAACGATTCGTGCCGCGCACGACATGGTGGCACGTGCTTGTACGACATTGTCTTCGGCCAATTGCGCGCCCGCTGCGCAATCTTGTAACCAGATGTTGCCCATGGCGCCCGCGTTACAATTCGTGACACGCCGCTGCAGACGTTGCGCCCGCGGACGCCTACGATGGAAGCCATGAAGCAATCGCTACCGAAGATCCTGGTGATAGACGATGATCCGCGTCTGCGCGATCTCCTGGTGCGCTATCTGACCGAGCAGGGCTTCCAGGTACAGGCGCTCGCCGACGCCCGCGATCTTGACAAGAAACTGCAGCGCGATCCTCCGCATCTGCTGGTGCTCGACTTGATGCTGCCCGGCGAAGACGGGCTGGCCGTGTGTCGGCGCTTGCGCGGCGCGGGCGAAATGGTGCCGGTAATCATGCTGACCGCCAAGGGCGAGGACGTCGACCGCATCGTCGGCCTCGAGCTCGGTGCCGACGATTACCTGGCCAAGCCGTTCAATCCGCGGGAGCTGGTGGCGCGCATTCACGCGGTCCTGCGCAGGCACACCGAGCGCTTCGCGCCGGGCGCACCGTCCGTCGAGGGCAAGATCAGCTTCGGACCATATCGACTCGACCTCACCACGCGTACGTTGCTGCGCGACGACACGGTCGTGCCGCTGACGACGGGCGAATTCGGCCTGCTCAAGGTGCTTGCCACCCACCCGCGCCAACCGCTGGCGCGCGAAAAGCTGATGCTCCTGGCGCGCGGCCGCGATCACGACGTGTTCGATCGCGCCATCGACGTGCAGATTTCGCGTCTGCGCAAGCTGCTCGAGGCCGATGCCTCGACGCCGCGTTACATCCAGACCGTGTGGGGCTTCGGCTACGTCTTCGTTCCCGACGCGGTGCCCGACGTGCCCGCGGCGAGCAGCGCGGACGCTTGAAGCGCTGCGCGCAGTGAGGCTCTGGCCACGCTCGCTGTTCGGGCGGCTCGCCCTGCTCTTGCTGCTGGTGATCTGCATCAGCCAGGTCACCGCGATTTACCTATTCCGCCAGGACCGCGCCGCGCTGCTCGCGCGCCAGTTCGGCGACACCAAAATCGTTCAGTTGAAATCGCTGCGCGCGGCGCTGGCGAGCGCGGACCCGAGCATGACCAGCGCGACGCTGGCGCATTTTGGCGAGGCCTACAACGCCCGCATCATCCCCGCGGGCGAGCAACGAGCGACGGGCGGCCGGCCCCAGGGGCCTGTCATGGCGGAACTCGCGCAGCGCCTGCAGGCGGAGCTCGGGCCGGAAACCGAAATTCGCGTCCAGCCTGCGCTGAAATTGCTCTGGATCAGGCTGCAGGCCGGCGACCGCGCCTATTGGGCCGGATTTCCGCTCGGACGGCCGGCGGACGACGTGCCATGGCGCGCATTGGCATGGAGCCTTATCGCGCTCGCGGTGCTGTTGGCGAGCGCGTACCTGTTCGCGCGCTACCTGGCGCGTCCTCTGCGCCAACTCAACAGGTCGGTCGCGCACGTCGGCGAAGGCACGCTGCCGCCGCCGTTGCCGGAAACCGGTCCCGCGGAAATCGTCAACCTGAATCGCGGCTTCAATCGGATGATCGCGAGCCTGCGCCAGACCGAGCAGGATCGCGCGCTGCTGCTGGCGGGTGTGTCGCACGATTTGCGCACGCCGCTGGCGCGCCTGAGGCTGGGTATCGAAGTTGGAATGCGCGACGAGGCAGAGCGCGAGGGCATGGTCTCCGACATCGAGGAGATGGACAAGATCATCGGCCAGTTCCTCGATTTCGCGCGCGAGGATCGCGACGCGCCCACTGAAACGCGCGACCTCAACGGCGTCGTCGCCCCGCTGGTCGAGCGTCACCGGCGCGGCGGTCGCGACGTCACCTTCGCACCTGGGAGCGTGCCGCCGCTGTCGCTGCGCGCGACCGCGGTGTCGCGCTTGGTCGGCAACCTGCTCGACAATGCGCTGCGCCACGGCAGGCAGCCCGTCAAAGTCACAACGCGTGTCGACAACCATGTTGTCGTCCTCGAAGTGACCGACCGCGGCGACGGCATCCCTGCCGATCAGGTCGAGCGGCTGAAGCGCCCATTCACGCGCGGCGATGCCGCGCGCTCCGGCGCTTCGGGCGCGGGACTGGGGCTGGCAATCGTCGACCGAATCGCGCGCATGCATGCCGGCAGCTTCGAACTCATGCCACGCGAAGGCGGCGGCACGCTGGCGCGCGTCAGCTTCCCGCTCGCCGCCGCGAAGACTACCGCGTAAGGAGTAGCACCGTCGCCAGCGCGGCGATGCCTTCGCCGCGTCCGGTGAAGCCGAGTCTTTCCGTCGTCGTCGCCTTGACGTTCACCTGCGATGGCGTTGCTTGCAGATCGGCGGCGATGTGGACGACCATTTGCGCGACGTACGGCGCGACCTTGGGCGCCTGAGCGATGATGGTCACGTCGACGTTGCCGAGCGCGTAACCGGCGTCTTCGGCGCGCCGCCACACTTCGCGCAGCAGCACGCGGCTGTCGGCGTCCTTGTATGCCGCGTCGGTGTCCGGAAAATACCGCCCGATATCGCCCGCGCCGATCGCGCCGAGGATGGCGTCACAAATGGCGTGCAGCACGACGTCGGCATCGGAATGTCCATCGAGGCCGCGATCGAAAGGTACCGTCACTCCGCCGAGCACCAGCCGCCGGCCCGCGACCAGCGCGTGCACGTCGAAGCCATTGCCGACGCGCGGCATGGAAGCGCTCATGCGCTGTTCCGCGCGCGTTGACCGAGGATCGCTTCAGCCAGCGCGAGGTCCTCCGGATAAGTCACCTTGATGTTGGCGGGACTGCCCTGGATCAGGCGCGGCTTGACGCCCAGCGCTTCGACCGCCTGCGCTTCGTCGGTCATCGCCTTGCCCGCCGCCTGCTGCAATGCGTGGTGAAGGATCGCGTAGCGAAACATCTGCGGCGTCTGCGCGCACCACAGTCCGGTGCGATCCTCGGTCGCGGCGACGCGCAGCCCCGCGCCGGATTCCGCGCGCTTGAGCGTGTCGGCGAGCGGCAATGCGAGCAGCCCGCCAACCGGCTCGTCTTCGAGCTCATTGAGCAGGCGGTGCAGGGTCGCGACGTCGACGCAGGGTCGCGCCGCGTCATGGACGAGCACCCAGTCGTCGGCTTCGGCATGTTGTCCGATTGCCACCAGCCCGTTGCTGACCGATTCGGCACGGGTGCGCCCGCCACAGGGCAACGGGACGACGCCGGGAAGCGCGCCGATGCGCTGCGCGTACAAGGTGTCGTCGGCTGCCAGCACCACAAACACCGCGTCGAGCGCGATCGCATCGTTGAGCGCCGCGATCGAGCGGCGCAACACGGGCACGCCGCCCAGCAGCGCATAGAGCTTGGGCTCGGCGCCGCCAAAACGCGTGCTCGCGCCCGCGGCGGCAATCAGCGCAAAGCGTCGCGGCTTCGACATGGTCCGAACTATCAGGCCGCGAACAGCAGGTCGGCAAGCGCGGCACGAATTGCGGCAGGCACCGGCGTCGGGCGGTTGGTCGCGCGCTCGACCCAGACATGCACGAAGTGCCCGGTAGCGGCCGCGCTGTCCTCGCCCTGCGCGAACAGGCCGATGTCGTACCTGACCGAGGTGTCGCCGAGGCGCGCGACGCGCAGTCCGGCGTCGACCACCCCCGGGAACGTCAGCGGACGGTGGAACCGGCAGCCGGTCTCGACCACCAGCCCGATCGCCGGAGCGTTGCGGATATCGAGCCCGCCGACGCTGATCAGGTGCTCGTTCACCACGGTGTCGAAATACGCGTAGTAGACGACGTTGTTGACGTGGCCGTAGCAGTCGTTGTCCAGCCAGCGCGTTGGAATCGCCAGGAACCGGCGGAAATCCGGTCGCTGCAGTGGCGCCGCGCGCTCAGGAGTCGGCATCGGGTTGCCGTGTACGCAGCCGCAGGTCAAAGAGCTCGATCCAGTGGCGCACCGGAAGCGCGGAACCGCTGGCCAGCTGCGTGAGGCAGCCGATATTGGCGGTCGCGATGACTTCGGGACGGTCGGCTTCGAGCGCAGCGAGCTTGTTGGCTTTCAGGCGCTGCGACAATTCAGGCTGCAGGATCGAATAGGTTCCGGCCGAGCCGCAACAAAGGTGCGCATCGGCGACGATTGTCAATTCGAGGCCGATGGCTTCGAGGATTTCCTCGACGCCACCCACGATCTGCTGGCCGTGCTGGAGTGTGCACGGCGCATGGAAGGCGACACGCTGCGGCCCGTGGTCCATCGCCACCAGCGGCGCGAAGCGCTTCCATTCGGCGGCGATCACTTCGACCGGATCGCGCGCGAGTTCGGAGACACGTCGCGCTTTGGCGGCATACTGCGCGTCCTCACGCAGCAGGTACGCATAGTCCTTGACCACGACTCCGCAGCCGCTGGCCGACACCAGGATCGCCTCGGCGCCCTGCTCGACATGCGGCCACCAGGCGTCGATGTTGCGTCGCGCGAAGTCGAGCGCCTCGTCGTGCGCGCCCAGGTGATCGCTGACCGCGCCGCAGCAACCGCCGCCCTTGGCGCGAACCAGCGTGATGTCGATGCGATCGAGTACGCGTGCCAGCGCCGCGTCGATCGAGGGTGCCAGCGCTGGCTGAACGCAGCCTCTGAGCACGAGCATGCGGCGGCGATGTTGCGTCACCGGCCATGATTTGGCCGGCGAGCGCCTGGGCACCTTCGCCGCCAGACTTTTCGGCAGCAGCGGCCGCACGATGCGCCCGGCCAGCAGCACCAGCGCGAACCAGGCACCGCGCGTCAGGCCCTTGCGCAACAGCCAGCGCTGCGCGCGCTCGGCGGCCCCACGGCCGACCTTCGCGTCGACCACCCGCCGGCCGATGTCGACGAGGCGGCCGTAGCGCACGCCGGAAGGACACGTCGTCTCGCAGCTGCGGCAGGTGAGGCAGCGATCGAGATGGAGCTGCGTGCTCGCGGTCACTGAAGCGCCTTCCAGCACCTGCTTGATGAGGTAGATGCGGCCGCGCGGTCCGTCGAGCTCGTCGCCGAGCAACTGGTACGTCGGGCAGGTCGCGGTGCAGAAACCGCAGTGCACGCATGCGCGCAGGATCGCATCGGCCTCGCGGCCGTCGGGCGTGTCACGAATGAAATCGGCGAGCTTGGTTTCCATTGCTTTAGAACTGTGCGTACATGCGTCGCGGATTGAGCACGCCCGCGGGATCGAATTGGGCCTTGAGCCGCTGGTGCAGAGTCAGCAGCGCCGGCGGCAGTTGCTGGAACGCGCCGACCGACTTGTCCGCCGCGCGAAACAAGGTTGCGTGGCCGCGATGGGCCTGTGCCCAGGCACGCAGCGCGGTTCCTTCATCAGCGGTCGCGACGTTGAACCAGCGCAACGCGCCGCCCCACTCGACGAGCGCTTCGCCGCCGACATCAGGCCGCGGCGCGGTCGACGGCACCGAGGCTCGCCACAGCGCAGCGCCCGGATTGGCGAAGAAGGCATGTCGCTGTTCGCGAAGGTCGGTCCAGAAGTTCGCGGCATCGGGCAACTCTTCGCCACCGATGCGCCGAGTCGCGCCGGCGATGGCGGTGGCGGCACCCGACAGGCGCAACAGCAGGCGATCGCGGTACCAGCAACTGGCGGACACGGGCACCGGCTGCGCACCCCACTCGTTGACCCGGCGCAGCGCCTCGGCGAATTCCATCCTGAGTTGCAGCGTCGTCTCGACCTGCGGCCGCGGCAGGCATTTCAGCGACACCTCGACGATCACACCCAGCGTCCCCAGCGAACCTGCGATCAGCCGCGACACGTCGAAGCCGGCGACATTCTTCATCACCCTGCCGCCGAACGACAGATCGTCGCCGCGACCATCGAGCAGGCGCACGCCGAGAACCGTATCGCGCACCGCGCCGGCATACGGCCGACGCGGTCCCGACAATCCCGCCGCGATACAGCCGCCCAGCGTGGCGTTGTGGCCGAAGTGCGGGGGCTCGAAGGCCAGCATCTGGCGCTCGGCATCGAGCGCGGACTCGATAGCGGCCAGCGGTGTGCCGCAGCGCGCGGTGATCACGAGCTCGGTCGGATCGTAGTCGACGATGCCGCGATGCGCCGTGGTGTCGAAGCGATCGCCGACGAGTTCCTGACCGTAGAAATCCTTGCTGCCGCCGCCGACGATGCGCAGCGGGGTCTGTGTCGCCGCCGCGGCACGTATGCGCTCGCGCCACTCGATCAAAACGTCGCTCATGCGTGTGGGGGTGCGGTCATTGGTGCTGCGCCTGATATTCGGCGTCAGGGCCTTCGCGCTCCTGCGCGGCGGCAGCGCCCCATTCGACCATGGCCGGCAGCGCCAGCAGCGCCTGCTGGTACGCGAGCGATGGGCCCGCAAGTGTGATGCCATAGCTTTGGAACCGGAACGCAACCGGGCACCAGAAGGCGTCGACAATGCCGAACCCGCCGCAAAGAAAATCGCCGGCGCCGCCGAAGCGCGAGCGTCCTTCGCGCCACAGCGCGTCGATCCGGGCGATATCGGTGGCGGCCGCGGCGCCGGGTTGCAGCTTTTCGCGCACCCGCAGGTCCATGCTTAATTCGTTACGCAAGTCGGCAAATCCGGAATGCATTTCCGCGGCGGCGCAGCGCGCCCACGCGCGCGCGGCGCGCGCGGCGGGCCACAGTCCGGGATGTCGCTCCGCCAGATACTCGGCGATCGCCAGTGTGTCCCACACCAGCGTGTCGCCGTCACAAAGGCACGGCACACGCGCGTTGGGTGACACCGCGCGGATGCGCTCAGATCTGTTGGGCGCGTAAAGCGAGACCATCTGCTCGCGAAACGGGATGCCTGCCTGGCGCAGCAACACCCATGAGCGCAGCGACCACGACGAGAAATTCTTGTTGCCGATATAGAGCGTATACATGATGTGGAACCTGCACCCGTTCGAAATGAGTCGGCGGTGCGGCGATGCGCACTATCCCTCACCGCAGGGGTGCCGCGCTCTGTCACAGCCGCGCCGCATGGCTGGATCTAGAGCGGAACCGTTTTGCCCGGATTCATGATGTTGTCGGGATCGAGCGCGCGCTTGATCGCCCGCATCGAATCCACCGCCTCGCCGTGCTCCTGCACCAGAACGTCGAGCTTGTGCCAGCCGATGCCATGCTCGCCGGTGCAGGTACCGCCCATTGCTATGGCGCGCATCGACACGGCTTTGGCCAGCGCTTCAGCGCGCGCGCGTTGCTCCGCGACCCGCGGATCGAACAGCACGACCAAGTGAAAATTGCCGTCGCCGACGTGGCCTAGTATCGGCGCGGTGAGGCCGCTGTGCTCGATGTCCTTCTTGGTTTCCATGATGCAATCCGCGAGCCTCGATATCGGTACGCAGGCGTCGGTGGCAAACGCGCTCATGCCCGGCCGGAACGCCAGCGCCGCGTAGTAGGCCGCGTGGCGCGCCTTCCACAGACGGGTGCGGTCCTCGGCCAGCGTCGCCCACTGGTAGGCGCTGCCGCCGAATTCGTCGCTGATCGCTTGCATGGCGTCGCTCTGTTCGCGCACAGCGGCGGGCGAACCGTGAAATTCGAAGAACAGCGTCGGCTGCACCGCGAAGCCCTCGAGCTTGGAATAACGAATCGACGCATCCATCTGCACCTCGTCGAGCAACTCGATGCGCGCGACTGGGATACCCGACTGCATCGCGGTTATGACGGTGTTGACCGCGCTCTCCAGATCCGGAAACTGGCACACCGCGGCCGAAATCGCCTCGGGCACGCCGTACAGGCGCAACTGGATTTCGGTGATGATCCCGAGCGTGCCTTCGGCGCCGACGAACAACCGCGTCAGATCGTAACCCGCGCTCGACTTGCGCGCGCGGCCGCCGGTGCGAATGAGGGCGCCGGCAGCCGTGACCACGGTAAGTCCAAGCACGTTTTCGCGCATCGTGCCGTAGCGCACGGCGTTAGTCCCCGAAGCGCGCGTTGCCGCCATGCCCCCGATGGTGGCGTTGGCGCCCGGATCGATCGGGAAGAAGAGGCCCGTACCCTTGAGTTCGGCGTTGACCTGTTCGCGGGTCACGCCGGCCTGGACGCGGCAATCGAGATCTTCGGCGTTGACTTCCAGCATGCGGTTCATCTGCGACAGGTCCATGCATACGCCGCCGAACAATGCGGCGACATGGCCTTCGAGCGACGTGCCTACGCCGAACGGGATGACCGGCACGCGCACTGCGGCGCACAGCCGCACGATCGCCATCACTTCCTCGTTCGAATGCGGGTACACCACGACATCGGGCATGCCGGCGTCGGCGAGACCTTCGCCGTGACTGTGGTGCTCGCGCACCGCCTGCGATGTGACCGCGCGCTCGCCGTAGTCGCCGCACAGGCGGCGTACCACACCGGCCACCGCGCTGGCATCGGGACGCAGCATCGTCTTCATGTCCATCGGGAACTCCTTCAGAATCGCGGCAGCTCGGCGTGCGGCAGCTGGCCGCGGTGCACGTGCATCCGGCCCATCTCCGCGCAGCGATGCAGCGTCGGCACCGCCTTGCCGGGGTTGAGCAAGGCGTCAGGGTCGAAGGCATGCTTGACCGCATGGAAGCGCTCCAGCTCCAGCGGTGCGAACTGCACGCACATTTCATCGATCTTCTCGACGCCGACGCCGTGCTCGCCGGTGATCGTGCCGCCCGCGGCAATGCATAGCTCGAGGATCTTCGCCCCGAACGCCACGGTCGTCTCGCGGTCGCCGGGCTTGTTGGCATCGTACAGGATCAGCGGATGCAGGTTGCCGTCGCCAGCGTGGAAGACGTTCATGCACGGGAGGCCGAATTCCTGCGAGAGCTCGGCAATGCGTTTGAGCGTGGGCGCCAGTGAACGGCGCGGGATCGTGCCGTCGATGCAGTAGTAATCGGGAGAGATGCGCCCTGCGGCGGGGAACGCGGCTTTGCGACCCGACCAGAACTTGAGCCGCTGCGTTTCGCTCTGCGACACCTGGATCAGCGTCGCGCCGCAACGCCCAAGCAGCGCCGATACGATGTCGATCTCCTCGCCGACCTCTTCGGGCGCGCCATCCGACTCGCACAGCAGGATCGCCTCGGCATCGAGCGGATAGCCCGCCTTCACGAAAGGCTCCACCGCGCTGATGGTCAGCCTGTCCATCATTTCCAGCCCTGCCGGAGTGATGCCCGCGCCGATGATTGCCGCGACCGCCGCACCAGCTTTTTCGAGGTCGTCGAAGGCCGCCAGGACACAGCGCGCAACCTGCGGCTTGGGCGTGAGACGTACGGTAACTTCGGTAATGACCGCGAGCAGTCCCTCCGAGCCGTGGATCAGCGCCAGCAAGTCGTAACCAGGACTGTCCAGCGCATCGCTTCCGAACTCGACCACCTCGCCGCTGATCAGCACCGCGCGCACCCGCCGGACATTGTGCACCGTCAGCCCATACTTCAGGCAGTGCACGCCGCCGGAATTCTCGGCGACGTTGCCGCCGATGGTGCAGGCGATCTGCGACGACGGGTCGGGCGC
>JBDTLK010000089.1:0-15319 GCA_039934835.1 Edaphobacterium sp. (SeqCode)
ACGGGCGTGATGAAAGATTACGACGAACGAAACCAGGATGCGGCAACGCTCGCGGGGGAGGTGCGTACTTTTTACGAACACTTTCCCTATCCCCCGCCGGTCGATGATCTCGAGAAGTATCGAGCGTGGCAGGACGTGAAGAAGCGACGTGCAGAGTATCACCTGTTGTGGCCATCGAGAACCTTCGACGAAGACCTGTCGATTCTGATCGCCGGCTGTGGGACGTCGCAGGCGGCGAAGCACGCGATGCGCTGGCCGACTGCGCGCGTCACGGGTATCGATTTCAGCGAAACGAGCGTCCGCTGTACCGATGACCTCAAGCGAAAATACAAGCTGGACAATCTACAGGTACGGCATTTGCCTATCGAGCGCGTGCGCGAACTGGAGACGAGCTTCGACCAAATTGTCTGCACGGGAGTTCTGCATCATCTGCCAGACCCGGATGCAGGTCTGGGCGCATTGCGCGGCGTGCTCAAGCCGGATGGCGCAATGAATGTCATGTTGTACGCGCCCTACGGACGCGCCGGCATCTATATGCTGCAGGACTTCTGCAAGCGCATCGGAGTCGGCGCAACCGATGTCGAGATTCGCGACCTCATCGCTGCGCTCAAGGCGCTGCCTCCCGGACACCCGCTGCAGACCCTGTTGCAGGACGCACCTGATTTCCGCAGCGCGGCAGCACTGGGCGATGCACTGTTGCACCCATGCGACCGCGCCTATTCGGTGCCGCAATTTTTCGAGTTTCTAGAAAGGGGCGGGCTGAAATTCGGTCGATGGTCACGGCAGGCCGCCTACAGCCCCTATTGCGGCGCGTTGGCGCATATTCCTCAGACCGAGCGCATACGACTGCTGCCTGAGCCCGAGCAGTTTGCGATCAGCGAACTGTTTCGCGGCACAATGCTTCGTCACAGTGTGATTGCATATCGTGATGACGCGCCCGAGGCGCCGATACCAATCCGCTTTGCCGATGACGCGTGGCTCAGCTATGTTCCGATTCCAATGCCGGACACGATACGCGTTCAGGAACGTTTGCCCGCGGGCGCAGCTGCAGTTCTGATCAATCAGTCGCATACTTACCGCGACATCTACTTGGCGATCGACGCGACCGAGGCGCGGTTGTTCGGCGCGATCGATGGTGATCGCGAAGTCGCTGCAATCGTGAAGCACGCGTCCAGCGCATTAAATGGAACTCCGCGTCCCGAGGCGGTACGAACCCTGTTCGAGCGTCTCTGGTGGCACGACCAAATTGTCTTCGACACCTCGAGAAAGCGCAGGGGGGTTGCCTCGGCAAAGCCGGCGTGACTCCACCGGAGCATCGGCTTTCAAGCCTATGCTCCAGCCAACGGCTCGTGGCGCTGGCCCGTCGCCTTATACCGCATTCACCAAGTCGAGCGTGTGAATGACCTCGCTTGGATAGCCAGGGTCCACTTTGCGATTGAAGCCCATATTTTGCGCCAGACTGCGCATCGCCACGTTTCCCGCCATGTCAATGGAGACCATGCGCTTGATGCCGCGATGACGCGCGACTTCGATCAGATGCCGCATAAGCAGCGTGCCAAGCCCTCGCCCTTGCCATTCGTCGCTCACCGTTACCGCGCATTCACAGCTAGCCTGGTCTTCGCTGGTGCAAAACCGGCTGACCCCAATTTCCTTCTTCTCCGCTCCGTCCGCGCGTAGCGCGATGAACGCGGCGTCACGCGTGTAGTCAATCTCGGTCATGCGCCTTATCAGGTCGTCGCTCGGGTTCATCTGGCCAAGGAACCGATAGCTGATCGAAGCTGGGGACAGGCGTTCGAGGAAATCACGCTCCAACGCGGCATCATCCTTGTGCATCGGACGGATCAGCACAAGCGTGCCATCGTGAAGCTTCTCGTGCCAGTGGTCAGCCGGATTGAAGCCCAAGACTTCGGCATTGCTCGCAGCGACGAGGCCCGTCATTTCCCTCGATGTGGTTTGCTTTATCACGTTGTCAATTGTTTCCATAGTTACTCTCGCTCCTGGAGGTTGTGCTGAAACATGCGTCGGTAGTGTGGCGCTTGAGACCATGCCCGTCTGTGCGCTGAGACACCAGAACCCGAGGTGCGAAGCGCGGGTACTGTCCGCGCCCGGTGGCAGGTCCTGCGGGTCAGATAACATTGGTGGCTTAAGTGTCCTACCGAACAGAATTGTTCCCTGGCCCGTTGTAAAAGTTACAAATGCGACCGCGAATGTGGATTCGCCGATAACCAGCGCGCCGAGGGTACCGACTCAGAAGGAATATTGTGAACTCATCAACGTACCCGCCGCGCACAGCATCGAAGCCCCCTGCACTGGTCCTCCCGCATAGCTACCATTTAGACGATCCGAGTCATCCTCAACTTTCACCGACAGAGCGGGAACGATTGGCGAAACGAATCAGTGTCACCGATGGCATTGATCTGGACCTGGCGCGCCGCCAGATAAATGCGTTCAGAGCAGAGGCGTTGTAAGCTGACTGCGCAAGATCGCACGGCACGCTGTGTGCGGAGGCGTACATACGACCAACCTTCGTGCACAGGCTGCTCGTTCGTAGACTCAAGTAGTGTCTACAGATAAAATAGCGTCGCTGGAGCGCTGGCCAACAATAAATTCAGGGGCAATATATGAACAGGATGATCTACATAATTGGTTTGGTTGTCGTCGTGCTGGCTGTTCTCGCGTTCTTTGGTTTCCGGTAGTCGTCACAGCGACGCGTTGTTCACCTGCGTCGACCCCTTCTGGCCGCCCGGTGGCTTGCCGGTGAAAACTGCCGCGCTGAACGCCCGCATGGCGCTCCGCGATATGGAAGACGATCGCCACCGACTCGAACAGGGTGAGCTCGGATTCTTGATAGGTCGGAATCTGCCCGAAAGGCTGAAGCGCTCGATGCGTGGGTTGCGTCAGCTTCTCTGAACGAAACGACGAACGTTGTAAGGCTGGCCGACTTCTTCAAGCGCCCAGCGAATGCGCATCGCACGCGCCAGTCCCTTGTCGCGATCCGGCGATCGCATCTACGAATGCCCCCAAATGCACTAAGAACAACGTTAAACTCAAGCGTTTAATGGGTTGGTCGCCGGCACGACGGCATTGAACTGCCTGCTGCAACACCGCATTTCCGGGTGGCGTCTGCCCGCACTTAACCAAATACCAGTTCACGCAATGTTCACGCGCCAGTAGAACACCACTAAGGGAGTCGAGATGAATAGCTACGGAATTACGTCTGGATATTTTTGTCGCACTGCGTTTCTGAGCCTCCTCGCGATGGCACTCGGCGGCTGCGCATCGCAGGCCGTGTCGCCGAACGAACCGGACGCGCTCGTCTCCGAGGCTCGGACCACGCTCAGCAATTTCATTCGCGATCCGGATCAGACCTGGATCCAGGAAAACCTGAATCGAGCCAAGGCGGTCATGATCGCGCCGCAGATCGTGAAAGCGGGCTTCATCTTCGGCGGTTCGGGAGGACGGGCCGTGCTGGTCGCGCGCGACGGGCAGAGCTGGGCCGGACCGGCCTTCTACAACCTGGTCACCGCCAGCGTGGGGTTCCAGGCAGGGATCGAAGTCTCCGAGGCGATCATCGTGGTCATGACCGACAAGGGTCTCAATTCGCTCATGTCGAGCTCGTTCAAGGTCGGCGGGGATGCAAGCGTTGCTGCCGGGCCGGTCGGCGCAGGCGCGAAATCAACGGTGACCGCTGATCTCATCACGTTTACGCGAGCCAAGGGAGTGTATGGCGGCCTCAATCTCGACGGCACGATCGTCAGCACCAACATTCCCTGGAACGACGCCTTTTACGGACGCAGCAATCTGCTGCCGCCCGACATCCTGATTCGGCGCACTGCGACGAGCCCGAAATCTTCGGTGTTGTTGACCGACGTCGCGCGCGCGGCTCGCTAGCGCGTAACGCCCCACCCGACCCGAGGCGAGATGAACGACGCCACGCAAGCCGTAGGCGAGCGCTCCGCGTCGGCAGATGACCTGGCCGCGAACATGGCCTGGATCCCTGGCGGCACGTTTCTCATGGGCTCGAACGACCATTACCCGGAAGAGGCGCCCGCACATCGGGTGAACGTGAACGGCTTCCGGATCGATCGGCACGCCGTGACCAACGCGGACTTCCAGCGCTTTGTCGACGTCACCGCATATGTCACGCTGGCCGAGCGGCCCGCGAACCCGGACGACTATCCCGGCGCGAAGCCGGAATTACTCGTTCCTTCCTCGGTGATGTTCGCCAAGGCTGCGCATCGGGTCGATTTGAGCGATCACTACAACTGGTGGGTCTACACCGCGGGCGCCGATTGGCGCCATCCGCGCGGCCCGCAAAGCTCACTGGAAGAGTTGTGCAACCACCCGGTCGTTCATGTCGCCTTCGCCGATGCGCAGGCGTATGCGACCTGGGCCGGGAAGGATCTGCCGACCGAAGCGGAGTGGGAATTCGCCGCGCGTGGCGGACTTGAAGCCGCGGAGTTCGCATGGGGCGACGAGTTCACGCCAGGCGGTCGTCATCGCGCGAACACGTGGCAAGGCGAGTTTCCATGGCAAAACCTCCAGGAAGACGGTTACGAATGGACCGCTCCCGTCGGCTCTTACCCGCCGAACAGATACGACCTCTACGAGATGGCCGGCAACGTGTGGGAGTGGACGACCGACTGGTACCAGGATCACGGCAAGATCAAGAAGGCGTGCTGCACGCTGAACAATCCGCGCGGCGGTGATCCCGACGCAAGCCACGATCCGCGTATGCCCGAGATCAAGATTCCGCGCAAGGTGATGAAGGGCGGCTCGTACCTGTGCGCGCCTAACTACTGTCGTCGCTATCGTCCAGCCGCCCGCATGCCGCAGGCGATCGACACCTCGACATGTCACCTGGGTTTTCGCTGTGTTGTGCGCGGCGCGCCTGGCCGCGAATGACTTGGACTTCAATCGACCATCGAAGCTGAAGACCCGACCCTGTCGGGGTATTGATTGTGTTCGCACTCGGCACGCTGTTGATCGGAATGTAGAGAAGTGGCAGGATTGGAATTCTCGTTGCCTTCGCTCGTCGCTGCGCTCATCTTTGCCGGCGTGTACCTGGCCAGCGGCTGGCTCGGCTCGTCGGCTGCCGGCGAGCGGTTCTGGGCGCGCCGTCGCTACCTGTCTGCCGCCGCGGGCATATCGGTCGCCTACATCTTTGTCGACGTGCTGCCCGAGCTCGAGTTGCAGCGCCAGGTCGTTGTCAACGCTGCGGCGGATGCGCAATTGCTGTTCGCCGAGCAGCGCATCTACATCCTCGCGCTGCTCTCGTTCGTCGTCATGTATGGGCTCGAGCACATGGTGCTCGTCCAACGCGAAAGCCGGCGCGACACAGTGGCGGCGGGCGAGCGCGATGCGGTCTACTGGCTGCAGATCGCGGGCTATGCCGCGTATAGCGCACTTATCGGCTACCTGCTGGTCGAGCGCGCGGAGCGCGGCACGCTGGCGCTGGCCGTCTACACGTTCGCGCTGGCCGTGCATTTCCTCATCGTCGATCACGCCCTTGCCGAGGAACACGGGCGCGCCTATACAACGCGGGGCCGCGCGCTGTTGGCGGCAAGCGTCATTGCCGGATGGTTGATCGCCGTGCTGACACCGTTGTCGGAGGTGCTGGTGGCACGCTTGTTCGCCGTGCTCGCCGGCGGCGTGGTGATCACCAGCCTGCGCTCCGAACTCCCCGACGACCGAGAGGGGCGCTTCTGGCCGTTCTGCCTTGGCGCGGTGATCTTCGCCGTGTTCCTGGTCCTGGCCTAGTCAGGGTGTGTGGCAGCGCAGCGTCGGCGCTGATCCTGCCATCTGGACGGGCGCATGGTCGCTCCGCCGCCGCCGCTGGAGACCGTATATCGCGAAGCCAATGCGCTGTTACAATGAAATGTACAAAGGTCGGCGGATTCGCTGCTTAGACGGGGAAATATGAGCGGAAAGTTAGGACGCCGTTGGCTCGGCGCAATGCTCCTGTCGTTCACGCTCGGCGCGAGCGCCGCCAATCTCGTTGCGAACGGTGACTTCGAAACGGGCACCTATACCCCTGAGTGGACACTGACGCCAGGTGGGCCGTTCGACCTGGTGTGCCAGGCAGGTGTGCCCATTGGTGCCGCGACGTGCATTGTGAACAGCGGCCAGTATGCGATGACCTTTGGTTTGTTCGGCGCTCAGGACTCCCTTTCACAGACGCTCGCCACGGTACCAGGACAGACGTATCGGCTCAGTTTTTTCCTGGCCAACGACAATCCGCCCAATCAAAACACGACGACCTTCGCGGTCGTTTGGGATGGATCGACCGTTTTTTCACTGCCCAGCCCGCAACCAACGTTCGCTTATGGGCAACAAATCTTCGATGTGGTTGCGACGACAAGTTCAACGCAACTGACCTTTGTTGCGCAGCATGACCCATCGCAATGGTTCCTGGATGATGTGTCGGTTGTACCCGCGCCAACGGTTACCAAGGCAATCGCGCCGTCACCGGTCTACGTCAATGCACCGGCGCAGATCACCATCACGCTTAACAATTCCAATCCGACACCGGTCACTGGCGTCGCCTTCACCGACTCGTACCCGCCAAACCTGACCAACACGTCGTCGCCGGGCGAGGCAACGACGTGCGGCGGATCGGTAACCGCAGCCGCCAGTGGCAATTCGGTCGCGTTGTCGGGCGGCACAATCCCGGCGAACGGCAGTTGCACGGTCACGGTAAGCGTGCAGAGCGCGATCGCCAACACGTATGTGAATTCGACGGGAACCATTACGGCAAGTAACGCGCCGTCGTTCGGGCCGGCGATGGGCACGCTCGTGGTCCTTGCACCACCAACGGCGAGCAAGGTGTTCGCGCCCAACCCGATCCTGGTCAACGCCGCGTCGGTGCTTACGATTACCCTGAACAATCCCAGTGCCCAAGCGCTCACCGGTGTTTCGTTCGCCGATACGTATCCTGCCAATCTCGTCAATACGGCGACTCCCGCCGGAGCGACGTCATGCGGCGGGTCGGTGAGCGCTGCGGCCGGTGGCAACTCGGTTGCGCTTGCCGGCGCAACGATTCCTGCGAGCAGCAGCTGCACCGTGACAGTCAACGTCACCAGCGCGCTGGGCGGCGTGTACGTCAATGACACGGGCAACATTTCTACCGGGGTTGGCGGCATTCCTGGGGTGCAGGGCACGCTGACCGTGGTCGGCCCACCGACGATCGCCAAGACCTTCAACCCGGACACGATCCCGATCGGCGGTGCGACGTCGATGACGATCACGCTGACCAACCCGAATGCAACGGTTGCGGTCACCGGGGTAGCGTTTCTGGACACCTATCCGACCGGTTTGACGAATACGGCATCGCCAGGGGCGACGAACACCTGCGGAGGTGCGCTCACCACTGCCGCCAATGGCGCGTCGCTGCAGCTGGCCAGCGGAACCATCCCCGCAGGCGGCAGTTGTTCGATCAGCGTCAATGTCACGAGCACGGCGCAAGGCGCGTATCTCAACAGCACCGGCACGGTGACCACCGCCAATGCAGGGAACGCGGGACCGGCGTCGGCCACGCTGAACGTGAACAGCGCGATCGGTGTCGCCAAATCGTTCGCGCCGAATCAGGTGAGCAGCGTCGGCACGTCGTTGCTGCAAATCACCCTGACGAATCCGAATGCCGCCGCGGTAACCGGCATCGCCTTCACTGACAGCTACCCGGCGAACGTGACCAACACCGTGCCACCAGGGCTGGTTAACACCTGCGGGGGAACAGCGAGCGCAGCGGCCAACGGGACGTCGCTGGCGCTTACCGGCGGAACGATTCCGGCGAATGGCAGTTGCGCGCTGACGGTGTTCGTAACCAGCAGCGTCGTCGGCAGCTACCTCAACTCGACCGGCACGGTGACTACGACGAACTCCGGAAGCGCCGGGCCGGCGACGGCAACGTTGCAGGTGACCGCCGCGGCGGTGCCCGGAATTGTCTACGTACCGTTGGAGCCCTGCAGGATCATGGACACGCGCCACGCGACGCTCGGCAGCGGCGTGCAAGGTCCGTTAGTGGGCAACGTCCTCTACAACATTCCGGGCTTCATCAATGCCGGCCAAAACTGGAGCGAGTATGGCGGAACCGGCGCGTCGGATTGCGGCCTGACCAATCCACCGGGCGGGTCGATTCGTGCCGTGGCGCTGGTCGCCACGATACTGAATCCCAACTACGACTCGTTTCTCGGAATCAGCGATTCCAGCGATCTGAGCACGGTGTTGTCGCAAGTGGCGTTGAACTACACGCGCGGCCAAGGGTTGTCGACGATGTACATGGTGCCCCAGGTGACGAGCAACACCATCTACTTTGCGATGCCCCCGGCCTTGTCGGCGCACATGATCTTTGATGTCGTCGGATATCACGTGGTGTCGGATGCGACGGCACTGCAATGCACGACTCAGAGTTCGTCCCCGGTGGTGATCGGCTCGGGCGCTTCGAACAGCGCGACTTCGCCAGCCTGCGGGACCGCCTATGCGTTGACCGGCGGCAGCTGCACCAGCACTGCTGCCAGCTTGAGCCTGACTCAAGACACCGCTACGGGCGGAAACACGACGTGGCTCTGTGCCGCGACCAACAATGGTGCCGCTTCAGCAAGTCTGACCGCGACCGCGAATTGCTGTCGCGTTCCCGGGCAGTGATTGCACCGAGGCGATATGCCGGACACTGCCCCAAAATGCATGCGTCTGCCGCAATCTGCCCACTATCATTGATCGCGTACACGAGCAGGGTGTAGCGCTGAGGGATGCCTGACGCAACCTGCGCATCGAGCGCGCAAAGCAGACCATCCGAGTACAAAAAGGGGGCTTGACTTGGTCGCCACTCGAGTGTTTCGGATTCATTTTATCTGATTGTCCCCAAGAACTCTATCACCCTGTGCAGTGCCTCAGCGTCGCGGTCGCCAAGTCCAATCGTCCGGGCAACGGCTCCAGGTTGCGGCAGCGTTCCAAATAACACATCGCAAAATACCAGCGCTGCCAGGTACGTGCCCGCTGGCGTCGGGTGTACGCCGTCGGCAACATACAGTGCGATGTCGGGCAATTCTTGCATCGCGATGTGCCAGGCAGGGCCAACGCGCGCGACATCGGCCGACATTTCCTTTGCGATCGTTTCAACCGAATGGTCGAGCACCTTTTGCTTTGCAGGGCTGTCTTTTCGCGACCACGTCAAATAGAGAATCAATCTCGCGGGCAGCTTTGCGAGTTCGTTCGCGAACAAGCGGACATTCTCGTGGTAGCGCAGTGAGTTCTTAACGGGGAGCGTGCTCTGCTCCTGCAGCACGACGAAATTCCATGGCTCGGCATGCAACGCTTTCAACGCGACCCCGCCATTCCAATGTCGCCGCAAGCTGGCGCCGCCAGCAACGATCGACGAGGTCTCGATGATGTGCGCTGGCTCTGACGTCCCGGCCAGCGCGCGGATCATCCTCGGAAGGTCGTTCCGAGCAGTGAAACTGTTGCCGATGAATAGAATTCGGACAATCTGAGCGTCGTCGCTCTTCGTTGCGATTACTTGCTTGCGATCGGCATCGTTCATTTTGCAGGCATGTATCCAACTTGCGCCATGACCGATTTATCTATCGGCCGCGCCGCTTCGGCAAATCCTGTCCAGGGATCTTCTTTGAGCTTGGCCAATCGCTTGGACACGTTGACGATGTTGAAATGAGCGAAGCGTATGTCGCGCGACAGTTCGCGCCATGCGACGGGAGTGGAGACTGGGCAGTGGGCTCGCGCGCGGGTCGAATAGGCAGCGACCGCCGTGGCGCCTTCGGCATTGCGCAGGTAGTCGATGAAGATCTTGCCGTGGCGGGAAACCTTCAGCAGCTTTGAGGTGAACCGGTCTGGAAAGGTTCGCTCCAGGAATTCGGCCACCGCTTTAGTGAATCCTTTTGCATCCGCCCACGCGACAGAAGGTTCGATCGGGGTGACCACGTGCAGGCCCTTTCCTCCGGTCGTTTTCAGGAACGCCTGCAAGCCGATATTTTCGAGCAGCGTCTGCACCAGCAAAGCGGCCTGTTTGACGTCCTCCCACGCCACGGCGTCATCCGGATCGAGATCGAACGTCAGCTGGTCCGGTCGTTCGAGATGTGCCGCCCTCGATCCCCACGGGTGCAGCTCGAGGGTGCCCATTTGCACGAGAGCGACGACCGCGGTGAGCGAATTCGCCATCATGTATTGCGATTGCGAACCGTCGCTGTTGGTGATCGCAACGCGATCGATCGAGGAGACGACAGATGCATCGGCGTTCTTTTGATAGAAGCACGACTTCTCCCACCCATTCGGACAGCGCATCAGTGTCAACGGCCGATCTTCCAGATGCGGCAGCAGCCATGGCGCGATGCGCTCGTAGTAGAGCGCAAGGTCACGCTTCGTGAATTTCGCTTCCGGATAGAGAATCTTGTCGGGGTTGCTGAGCGAAACGCCGGCAATGGCTCCGGGATCGACATTCGGCACCGGTGACTTCGATCGCACCTTGGCCGCTGCAGAGGCGACTGCCGTCCCTGCCGGCACCGGTTCCGCCGCTCGCTCGCGCTCTCGATAAACATCTTTGGATTTTTTGTCTTGCCGCAGTCCCTGGAACACGGGATGGCGCAGAGTGCCGTCCGCAGTCCACTCGGTAAACGAGACTTCGGCGACAAGTGCGGGCCGCACCCAGTGCACACCGCGCGCGTCGGCACCGGTGGGAGGATTGCAGAAGGGTGTGTTGGGTTGCTCCAGACCGACCAGCGTCTTATGCAGGCTGGTGAGAAGCTTGTCGTCGAAACCGGTGCCGACACGACCGGAATACAGCAGTTTGCCCTTTTCGTCGTGTACCCCCAGCAGCAACGCGCCGAAGCCTACGCGCGATCCGCCGGGCCTGGTAAAACCGCCTATGACCATTTCCTGGCGCCTAATGCATTTTGTTTTCAACCACCCGGCACTCCTGCCATCAAAGTGCGCGGCGCTGGCGCGTTTCGAAACCATTCCCTCGAGGCCCAACCGGCAAACGTTTTCGAGGAACTGGGGCCCCGGGGCACTGAAGTGGTCGCTGTAGCGTAGCGACCCATCCGCTTCGGACAAAAGCGTTTTGAGCGTCTGCTTGCGCACCTCGAGCGGCACCTTGCGCAGGTCGAACCCGTCGAGGTAGAGCAGGTCAAAGACGAGATAAACGAGACCCGACGTGGTCGATTCAGACAGTGCGGTTTGCAGCGCCTGAAAACTGCTGCGGCCATTGGCATCCATCGCGACGACTTCGCCATCGAGCCACGCGGTCTTCAGCGGCAGACGCGCTACCGCCCGGGCAATCGACTGGAAATCGCTCGACCAGTCCTTCCTGGTGCGCGACACCATGCGTGCCTCGCCATCGCTGACGCGACACAACATTCGATAGCCATCGTATTTGATCTCGTGAATCCACTGCTCCCCGACCGGTGGAGTTTTCGACAGCGTCGCCAGTTGCGCTCCGACGAATGCCGGCAGCGGTGCCTTGTGCGCGCCCTTGAGTTTGCCAACACCGGTGAGCGGCTTCGCCTTCGCGACGGCGCCGGCTTCGACATTCGCCGTGACCGACTTGTTGGAATGCCAAACGCGTTTGGGCTCCGTCGCGATCTCCTCCAGAGAGCGCCCCGTTGCGACGCTTTCCGGCCGATCGTCGCCAATGAGCGCATCGCTGCCCAAACGCGCGTAGTCATCGGCTTCCTTGAACAACAGCCACGCCTTGTCAGCACCGTACTTGGCGCTGCGGGTGCGCACCAGGTTCCAGCCACCGTGGAGCTTTTCGCCGACGAGGTCGAACTTCAGCCGGCCTTTCTGGTACGCCTCCCGCGGGTCCGACTTGGGCAGCCAGGTACCGCGGTCCCACAACATGACCGTGCCGGCACCGTACTGCTTCGCCGGGATCACGCCCTCGAATTCTCCGTATTCCATCGGATGATCCTCGACGTGCATGGCAAGCCGCTTGTCGTTGGGATCGAGGCTGGGACCCTTGGGCACCGCCCAGCTCAGCAGGACGCCGTCGAGCTCGAGGCGGAAATCGTAGTGCAGATGGCTCGCCGCGTGCTTCTGAATGACAAAGGACAGCGGTCCGCCTGCGGCCTTTTTTAGCGCGCCTTTGGGTTCGGTCGTGACTGTGAAGTCGCGCTTTTGCCGGTATTTATCGAGTGCCATTTGTCAAAACCGCAAAAGCAGGGAATGTGCGAATACCACATCTGGCAATTTAGCGATGGCCATTTGACTGCGTAGCTTGCTGTTTATATGTGAATTTGGCAGGATACGAGAAGGGTAGCATTTTGCAGCGTTTTCCAGTTCTGGAGGCATTCATGGCGGCTCGATCCCTGGCTTCGCTAACTGTTGCATTCGGCATGGTGTCGATACCGGTCAAGCTTTACTCGGCAACGCAGGCCCAGTCGGCCGTATCCTTCAATCTGCTCCATGCCGGCTGCGGTTCGCGGCTCAAACAGCAGTACATCTGCGCACGCGAAGGCGTGGTGGTCGAGCGCGCGGACATGGTGAAGGGCTACGAGTTCGCCAAGGACCAGTACGTCATGTTCACGCCGGAAGAGCTGAAGGAAATGGAAGAGAAAGGCACGCAAACGGTGGAAATCAGCGAGTTTGTTCCCGCCGAAGCCATCGATCCCATTTACTACGACAAGGCTTATTTCCTCGGCCCCGACAAGGGCGGGGCGAAGCCGTATTCGTTGCTCGCCGAAAGCATGCGCCAGACCAACCAGACCGCGGTGGGTCGTTACGCCGCGCGCGGCAAACAGTACATAGTTCAGATTCGGCCGGTGCAGGGCGGCCTGGTAATGCAACAGCTGCTCTACAAGCCGGAAGTACGCACCATCAGCGAGCTCGACATCGAAGAAGCGCCGGTGCAATCGAAGGAACTGGCGCTCGCCAAGCAACTGATCGCCCAGATCTCCTCCAAGCAGTTCGACCCGACGCTCTACGACGACGACGTCAAGAAACGTATCGAAGCGGCAGTGCAGAAGAAAGTCGAAGGACAAGAGATCGCCATTTCGCCAAGCGAAGCGACCGAGGGCGGCGGAGCTCAAGTCATCGACCTGATGGAAGCGCTTCGCGCCAGCCTGGAGAAAAGCTCGGGCAAGAAGGCCGCCAAGGCGCTGCCCGCAGACGCAGCGCCCGTGGACCTCAAGACCGTGCCGCGCAAGGCGCCCAAGAAGATCCTTCCCGAACCCGACGTTCGCCGCAAAGCCGGCAAGCGCTAGGTACCTGGCACGCAGTGACCGGTGACAGCTATTCGCTGAGCGGCGTCAGCAAACTGCTCGGACTTTCGCGCTCTATCGTTACCGGCTTGGTCGACGCCGGTTTCGTATCCCCTTCGCGCGGTCGCAAGAACGAATATCGCTTCACCTTCCATGATCTGGTCATGCTGCGCGCCGCCCGGGGGTTGAGCGAAGCGGGACTGTCATCGGTGCGAATTCTGCGTTCTTTGCGACGGCTCAAGGAGCAGTTGCCGGAGCATGGGACACTCGTCGGGCTGCGCATCGAGGCGATGGGCGATGCTGTCGTCGTCAGCGAAGGCGGATCGCAGTGGCAACCGCATGATGGCCAGTTGGTGCTTGGCTTCACGATCGCCGCGAACGCAGGACAAGTGACGTTCATCGACACGACGGCGCCGAACGCGCAGGAGGCGCTGCAGTCCGCCGCGGAGTCTTTCGAGCGGGGCGTCGAACTGGAAGAAACGAGCAAGAGCGATGCCTGCGCGGCTTATCGCGCTGCCATCGAACTGGACATGGGGTACTGCGCCGCCTACAACAACCTCGGACGCCTGCTGCACGAGAGCGGTGACCTAGTGGAGGCCGAGACGATTTACCGGCGGGGAATCGCGCGCTGTCCGGCAGAGGGCGTATTGCGATTCAATCTCGGCGTGCTGCTCGAGGACGCCGACCGGCGTACGGAAGCTGCAACCGCCTACCGCGAAGCGCTGAAAAACAGTCCGGATATGGCAGATGCGCATTACAACCTGGCGCTGCTATGTGAGGCGTCAGGTTTGCACCGAGAGGCGGTGCGCCATCTCAGCGCCTTCAGGAAGCACAGCCGGTAGGTATCGAGTCTACGACCCGTAGAGTTGTGAGCACAAACGCGTCCAGATCGTTGCCGCGCCTGTTGCGGTGCGGCTGGTGGACGCTTGCTGCTGCAACGCCGTTACTGACGGGGTGCTTTACTCTTACCGAATTGCCGCGGGCGCTCGTCATCCAGGCGGATGGCGCCATCACGCTCTCGCCTACGACGTGTCGGCAAGCAATGGCGCAGGCCAAGCAGTCGGTTCCCGCGCCGCGTGCCCCGACGCGCATGCGCATCATGTCGTGGAATATCCACAAGGAAAGCGATGACGGATGGAAGAACGAGCTTGCACGCCTTGGTCGCGACAGCGACATCCTGGCCCTGCAGGAAGTGACGCTGGTCCTTCCCGTGCTGGATGTCTTGCAACGTTCTGACTTTCGCTGGGTCATGGCAAGTTCGTTTGCCTATGACGACTACGACGTCGGAGTGCTCACCGCAACCCATATTGCCCCGATCGCCAGTTGCACTCAGCGCGCTGTCGAACCGTTGCTACGACTTCCAAAATCGGCGCTCATTTCCTGGTTCGCGACCAGAGGAAAGCCGACCCTGGCGGTAGCGAATGTGCATGCGATCAATTTCACATTGTCCACCGATGAGTTTCAGGCCCAACTTTCAGCCGTCGCTGACATTCTCGGGGCGCACGATGGCCCCATTGTTCTGGCGGGAGACTTCAATACCTGGTCACTGGCGCGGAAACGCACGCTCGATCAGATTGCAAGGCGACTTGGGTTAGAAGAGGTAGCTTTCGCGGACGACGAACGCACGCGCTTTTTTGGGAAGCCGCTGGACCATATCCTCACCCGCGGACTGCGTGTCATCGCGTCTGAAGTAATCACGGTGACAAGCTCGGACCACAATCCACTGTTCGCAACACTCGAAATCGTAGAGTAGTTGCAGGTCAAGAATCGCGACGACTAGCGAAAGCCGAAGAAGGACAGAACGGCCCCGACCCCATTCAACCGCGTGCCCGCCGGACTTTGTGCTCATATTCGACGCACGCAAGGTAGTGCTCGTCCGCTTGGAGCTTGCAGGATGGACGGCTGCGAAAAAATTCGCTCGCCACCGGGCGGCGGTACGCCGCTCACAACGTGGTGCGGCCCCGGCAGGAGTGGTTGCCCGCACCGGGGCCCGACACGTATAATTCGCTTCCCGTTAGCTGCCGTTCGCGAGCGGGTTGCACTTACTGAAAAATACCTCAGTTGCGGGTCGTTAGCTCAGCTGGTAGAGCAGCGGACTCTTAATCCGTTGGTCG
>JBDTLK010000090.1:0-15315 GCA_039934835.1 Edaphobacterium sp. (SeqCode)
CGATGAATTGCGTGGTCAAGCTCGACGCCGACCGGTGCGAAGTGTGGAACGGCGAACAATTCCAGACCGTCGATCAAGGCGCGGTCGCGGAAGTCGTCGGCCTCAAGCCTGAACAGGTGAAGATCAATCAACTGTTCGCCGGCGGCAGTTTCGGCCGCCGCGCCAATCCGGCGTCCGACTATGTGCGCGAGGCGGCAATGATCGCCAGGCAGATCAAGGGCGCCGCGCCGGTCAAGCTGGTCTGGACGCGCGAAGACGACACGCAGGGCGGCTATTACCGCCCCATGTACTTCCACGCCATCAAGGCCGGCCTCGACGCAAACGGCAACGTAATCGCCTGGCAGCACCGCATCGTCGGCCAGTCGATCCTCGCCGGCACACCGTTCGAGTCGATCATGATCAAGAATGGCATCGACGCGACGTCGGTCGAAGGCGCATCGACACTTCCCTATGCCATTCCGAATCTGCAGGTCGATCTGCACTCGCCCAAAGTCGGCGTCCCGGTGCTATGGTGGCGCTCAGTGGGTTCGACACACACGGCGTTTTCGACCGAGACCCTCATCGACGAGCTCGCGATTGCGGCGGGCAACGATCCGGTGGCGTTTCGCAAGGCAATGCTCACGGGTCATCCGCGTCACGCCGGGGTGCTGGAACTGGCGGCGACCAAGGCCGGATGGGGTACGCCACTCGCTTCCGGCAAAACCGGTGAACAGCGCGGGCGCGGCGTCGCTGTCCATGAGTCGTTCAACACCTTTGTTGCCCAGGTCGCCGAAGTCACCGTCAAACCCGACAGGAGCTTCACCATCGATCGAGTGGTATGCGCGGTCGACTGTGGCATTGCGGTCAATCCCGACGTGATACGCGCTCAGATGGAAGGCGGCATCGGCTTTGGTCTTTCCGCGGCACTGCACGGCGCGATCACGCTCAAGGATGGCGTTGTCGAGCAGACCAATTTCCACCAGTATCCGCCCTTGCGCATCAACGAAATGCCGGTGGTCGAGGTTTATATCGTCCCATCCAGCGAAAAACCCACTGGCGTCGGCGAGCCCGGCACGCCGGTGATCGCTCCAGCGGTCGCCAACGCACTTGCAGCCGCAACTGGACAACGCCTGCGGGTTCTCCCGCTCGCGCTTGCTTAGCAACATTGCGCCCGTCGGGGTACACCGGCGGCGGACGGGAGGAGCATGAAACAAGCCATCGCGCGGCTGCTGGGACTGGCGTTCGCCCTGCTGGCGCTCGGCGTCGATGCCGAGACGGGCGTCACGCCGACCTCGATCCTGATCGGCCAGTCGGCGGCATTCTCCGGACCGGCATCCGAACTCGGCAACGAAATGCGCGCGGGAGCGAACGCGTACTTCCGCTACATCAATGCCAACGGCGGCATCAACGGCCGCAAGATCGAGATGCGCAGTCTCGACGACGGCTATGAAGGCGACCGCGCCGCGGCCAATACCAAGAAGCTGATCGACGACGGCGTGTTCCTGCTGTTCGGCTACGTCGGGACCCCCACGTCGAACGCCGCCAAGCCGATTTTCACGGCCGCCCGCATACCGTTCGTCGGACCCTTCACCGGCGCTGAATCGCTGCGCAATCCGCTCAATCGCTACGTGTTCAACGTTCGCGCCAGCTACTTCGACGAAACCGAAAAGATCGTCGGCCAGATGACCGGGCAGACGCTCAGCAAGATCGCCGTCTTTTACCAGAACGACGACTACGGCAAGGCCGGTCTCGCAGGGGTCGAGCGCGCGATGGCCAAGCGCAACCTCAAAGTCGTCGCGACCGGCACCGTCGAGCGCAATACGGTCGATGTCGGGGCGGCGGTGCTGTCCATCGGCAAATCCGACGCGCAGGCGGTGGTCATGATTTCGGCGTACAAATCCTGCGCGGCGTTCATCAAGGCCATGCGCGCCGCCGGCTACAGTCCGCAGTTCATCAATGTATCGTTTGTCGGCAGCAAGGCGCTGGCGAAAGAGGCCGGCGCGGCGGGTCGCGGCGTGGGCATCTCGCAGGTGATGCCGTTTCCCTGGAACCTGTCCGCGCCGATCGTGAAGGAATACCAGCAGCTGTTCGAAGCCGCCACCGGCAAGCAGGATTATTCATTCACCAGCCTCGAGGGCTTCATCGCCGCCAAGGTCCTCGTCGAGGGTCTGCGCCGCACCGGCTTGGACCTGACGCGCGAACGGTTCATCGCGGCGATGGAAAAGATGAAAGATGTCGATGTTGGTGGCTACACGGTGAATTTTTCGCCCACCGACCACAGCGGTTCAAGATTCGTCGAATTGACGGTGATCGGCAAGGACGAGCGCTTCATGCGCTGACCTCGCATGCAGATGAATACGCCTCCGGCATTCGAGCCGGGTGTCGCAATGCCGCCGCACGCCTCGCCCGAGGCGCTGTGCTTCGTCTGGCGCGAGGACAGGATCCTGGTGCGCGCGACCGACCCGCCGACGCTTCCCACCGTCGGCGATGCAAGTCGTCTCGACCTGGAAGGTTCGCGTTTTTTTCTCGGCCGCCTGGAAGGCGTCGACTGCTTTGCCTTGCGCGTCATCGGCGACGCACCCGACGAGCCCGACGGGATGCAATGGCGCGGGCTGCGCTCGCTCTTCCTGCAGATAACCGACGCGCACCTTGCGCTGGCGGGGCGCGCGTCGCAGGTGGTCGAGTGGGACCGCAGCCACAGCTTCTGCGGCCGCTGCGGCACGGCGACGCGCACCAAGGAGAACGAGCGCGCCAAGGAGTGCCCGAACTGCGGATACACGTCTTATCCGCGACTCTCGCCGGCGATGATGGTGCTGGTGACGCGCGGCCGCGAACTGCTGCTGGCGCGCTCCAACCGCTTTCCCAACTCGATGTACAGCGCGCTCGCCGGCTTCGTCGAGGCCGGCGAATCCATCGAGGACTGTATTCACCGCGAAGTGCTCGAGGAAGTCGGCGTGAATGTCGACAACCTGCGCTATTTCGCCAGCCAGTCGTGGCCGTTCCCGCAATCGCTGATGATCGCTTTTACCGCGGAGTATGTCAGCGGCGACATGCGGCCCTGCGACGACGAAATTGTCGACGCCAAGTGGTTCACGCTCGACGCGTTGCCGCAGTTGCCGGGGCCGGTCAGCATCTCGCGCCAGCTCATCAACGCCACCATCGCGCGCCTGACGCAGGGCTGACCGGGCGTGCCGACGCGCCGAGCGTGCCGGCAATTCGACCCCCTGCGCCAGCGCCAACCCGGGCGAGGCCGTCTGCTAAAATACGCGACTCACCTGGCCGCATTCTGCATGATCAAGACTACACTTTGCTTGTTCCTCGCCCTCGCGCCGCTGTTCAGTAGCGCGGTGCTGGCGCAGCAGGCGCCGCCGCCGCCGCCGACCGGCACGCTGCTGCCGCCGCCTCCGCCGGGATTGACCACGAATCTTGCCGAGGCGAGCCGCCTGATTCGCGACGGTGATTACGCCGGAGCGACGGAGAAGATCGAGGCCGCGCTGGCGCAGAACGCCCGCGACCCACAGGCGCGCTTCCTGCGCGGCATCGTGCAAACCGATCAGGGCGATACCGATGAGGCCATCGCGACTTTCGTTGCACTGACCGAGGACTACCCGGAGCTGCCGGAACCGCATAACAACCTGGCGGTGATCTGGGCGCAAAAAGGCCGCTACGACAAGGCCAGGATCGAACTCGAAATCGCGCTGGCAGCACATCCGGACTACGCCATTGCTCATGAAAATCTTGGCGATGTGTATTCGCGCCTGGCCGGCGCGGAATACGATCGCGCGCTCTCGCTCGACAAGACCAACAAGAGCGCGCAGAGCAAGCTGGCGCTGGTGCGCGAGCTCTACGCGGTCGCTCCATCGGCGAGCGCGCCCAAGCCGGTGGTGCCCAAGCCTGCGCCGGTCAAGAATTTGGCGCCGCCCAAACCGAAGAAATAGCTGCGCGACGGCAGCGCCGGCGCGTCCACATTCAACCCCGAACCAAGGAGTCTTTCATGTTCAGACGCATCGCCGTGTTGTTCGCCACTCTGGTCGCCCTCGCGGCCGCATCACCTGTGCTGGCCGCCAATCCGCAGGTCGAACTCGATACCTCGCTGGGCAAGATCCGCCTGGAACTCTATTCCGAGGCAGCGCCCAAGACCGTCGAGCATTTCCTGGCGTACGTCAAATCGAAACAGTTCGAAGGCACCCAGTTCCATCGCGTCATACCCGGCTTCATGATCCAGGCCGGCGGAATCACGCCGGAATTTACCGAGAAGCCCCGGTCGTTGCCGCCGATTCCGCACGAAGGCGAGTCGAGCATGAAGGCTGGCCTGTCCAACGCCCCCGGCACGATTGCCATGGCCCGCACCGGCGATCCGCAATCGGCCAACGCGCAGTTTTTCATCAACGTCGCCGACAACAAGAAGCTCGACTACCGCGAACCCTCACCTATGGGCTACGGCTACGTTGTCTTCGGCAAGGTCGTCGCCGGGATGGATGTCGTCAACAAGATCGCCGGCACGCCGACCGGCTCGGGTGGCCCGTTTGCAACTGACGTGCCGAAAACAATCGTGCTCATCAAGAGCGTGACGATTGTCACTCCGTAGGGAGATGCAATGGTGATCCTGCATACCAACCACGGCCCGATCACGATCGAGCTCGACACGGCGCGCGCACCGAAGAGCGCCGCCAATTTTCTCGACTACGTCAAGGCCGGGCACTACGACAAGACGCTGTTCCACCGCGTCATCGACGGCTTCATGGTCCAGGGCGGCGGCTTCGCGCCCGACTTCACGCAGAAACCAACGCGCGCGCAAATCGCCAACGAGGCGACCAATGGTCTCAAGAACGCGCATTACACGGTGGCGATGGCGCGAACCTCGGATCCGCATTCGGCCACGGCGCAGTTCTTCATCAACGTCGCCGACAACTCCTTCCTCGATCATCGCTCACCGGACGCCAAGGGCTGGGGTTATTGCGTCTTCGGCCGCGTCGTCGCAGGCAAGGAGGTCGTCGACCACATCGCCGGCTTGCCCACCGGCAGCCGCAACGGGCATCAGGATGTGCCGACACAGGACGTGATCATCGAACGCGCCGAAGCCACCGACTGAGGTCCGCGACCACGATGGCAGTCATGGCGCCCACGCTGTTCATCTCCGATCTGCACCTTGCGTCGTCGCGGCCGGAAATGGTCGCCGCCCTCTACGCGCTGCTGCGCGGACCGGCGCGAGATGCGGCCGCGCTGTACATACTCGGCGACCTGTTCGATTCGTGGGTGGGCGACGACCAGCTGCGCGAGCCGCTGGTGGCGGCGGTCGCCGGCGCGCTTGCCGAACTGTCGACGCAAGGTGTTCCCATCTACGTCCAGAACGGCAATCGCGACTTCCTCCTGGGCGAGCGGTTTGCGCAGGCCTGCGGCGCGAAGCTATTGCCGGATGCAGTCGTGCACAACATCCACGGCACACCCACGCTGCTGATGCATGGCGACCTGCTGTGCACCGACGACGTCAACTATCAACGCTTCCGCAGCTACTGGGCGGATCCCCAGCGCCGCCGGCGCGCATTGTCGCAACCGTATTTCGTGCGCCGCGCGGTTGCCGCGGTGCTGCGCTTCGGTAGTCGACGCGCCAACGCGCGCAAGACCGCCACCATCATGGACGTCAACGCCGACGCCGTGATCGCCGCGATGCGCGAGCATGGCGTGACGCGCATGATCCACGGCCACACGCACCGGCCGGCGCGGCACGTCGTGTCGATCGACGGCGAGGCGGGCGAGCGCTGGGTGCTGGCAGACTGGTATCGCGTGGGCAGTTATCTCGAGGTCAGCGCGGCAGGCGTCTCGCCGCGCGTCGGCTGGTAGCCGGCATTTCGCTAACGGGCGTCGTTGCGCATTCATCGCCACCGCGAAATTAGCGGGTGCGCGCGGCGCGCGTTCCGCTGCCGTGCAATTCAGGCCAGCGCCTGCTCGAAGTCGCCGATGAGATCCGCCTGATCCTCGATGCCGACCGACACTCGGATCAGCGAATCGGCGATGCCCATGCTCGCGCGCCGTTCGGCGCCCATCTCGAAAAAGATCGTATGGGCGACCGGAATCGCCAGCGTCCGGTTGTCGCCCAGGTTCGACGACAGCACCACGTTCTTCAGACGATTGAGGAAATCGAAGCAATCGAGAGCCGGATCGAGTTCGAACGAGAGCAACGCGCCATAGCCGGTGAACAACTGCGTGGCCAGCGCGTGCTGCGGGTGCGACGCCAGTCCAGGATAGTAGACCGCACGCACCTTGGCGTGCGACTCAAGATAGCGCCCCAGCGCCAACGCATTGGCGCAGGCGCGATCCATGCGCAGCGCCAGCGTTTCGGCGCCCACCGCCAGATGATGCGACTGCTCGGCCGACAGCGTGCCGCCCCAGTCGCGCAGGCCTTTCTTGCGGATTTGCTGGATCCCCCACATGACCTGCTTGGGGCCCTTGTAGGTGTCGTAGATATTCGGAAAGCGTTTCCAGTCGAACAGACCGGTGTCGGTAATACTGCCGCCCAGCGCGTTGCCGTGGCCGCCAATGTACTTGGTCAACGCGTTCACGACCAGGCTCGCCCCAACGTTTTTCGGCAGGAACAGGTACGGCGAGGTCATCGTGTTGTCGACGATGTAGACCAGCCCACGCGCGGCGCACATCGTGCCGATGCGCGCCAGGTCCGCGACCTGCGTGCGCGGGTTGGCGATGGTCTCGACGAACACGAGGCGAGTCCTCGGCGTAACGGCGGCTTCGACCGCGCGCGCGTCGGTGGCGTCGACGAAGCTTACCTCGGTGCCGTGCGTCTCGATGGTGTTGAACAGGCTGTTGGTGTTGCCGAAGAGAAACGAACTGGCGACGACATGATCGCCCTGGCGCAACAGCGCCAGCATGATCGCGCCGATGGCGGCCATGCCGGTGCCGAAACACACCGTCGCCACGCCCGCCTCCATGCGGTTGACCTTTTCTTCGAGCGCCGCGGCGGTGGGGTTGCCCTGGCGCCCGTAGGCGTAGCCCTGCGCCTTGCCCTGAAACACCGCCGCGAGTTCACGCGCGTCCTTGTAGCCGTAGGCGACCGACACGTGCAGCGGCTTGTGCAGCGCCCCGTGTTCGATCGGCGCTTCGCGATCGGAATGCAGAATCGAGGTGGTGAAACCCGGTATGCGCGTCATGGCAGCGTCCAATGCAAAAGGCCCGTCAGCTTGCGCTAAACGGGCCTCGGAATGCATCGACGGCTCGCTTTAGCTGAATTTGTTAAGCGCCCGCAAGCTGCGGAGCCACATCCTCGTGACCCCTTTTCAAATCGGCGCTGGATAAAGTATCGCCGCAAAGCGAGCCCGAGTCAATGATCCTAGGCAGGATCCACAGCGAGCCGGAAGCGCGCTCATCCACACTGTTGCGGCGAATACAACGCGAGTCATGCCGGCAAAGCACGTGTACCCGCATTCATTGCCTTCTTAAAAGATACAGCCTTCCATTGATGGGTTTGCCGGATTCCATGCGAATGATCGTCGACTCGGCGGCGATGACACTGAATGCCAAACCCGCAACGCGCCGGATATACGCTTGCGATTGAGCGTAGCGCCCGCTCGCGCGCAAGCTGAAATCAGCGGTTTCACTTTCCTCGGTCGAGAATGCGAACCAGCCGCCGACGCGCAGCACCCGCGCGACATCTCGGAACAACTCCTCCAGCGCGCCAATGTAGATGAGGACATCGGCCGCAATCGCTGCGTCGAAGCGCAGTGGCGCCATCTCGCCGAGCCAGGCGTGTACCTCGCCTGCATGCAGTTCGTCGTAGAGACCGTGCAATCGCGCCTGGGCCAGCATTCTTGTAGAGAGATCGACGCCGACGAGGGAGCGCTTTCGCTCCGCCAGCGCGACACCGCACAATCCTGTGCCACAACCAAGGTCCAGTATGTCCAGCGGCCCGGCGGTGTGCGTCGATAGCATTGCCGCGAGTTGCCGCGGTGCGTCGTAGCGCAGCTCCTGCAATTTTGCCTCGAAGGTTGGCGCGAAATTGTCGAAGGTGGCGCGCACCCAGCTGTCTGGAGCCCTGTCCGTTGACCGGCCGTGCGCCGCCGCGATGTGATGGCCGAACAAGGCCGCGTCCAGTCCGCGTGCGATTGCTCTTGCGTACAGTTCGGCAGCGTCACGGACATTGCCGCGTTGTTCGAGCAGATGGCCAAGGTTTATGTACGGTGGTTCGAGATTCGGATTGATGTCGAGGGCACGGCGAAAGGCCCCTTCCGCTTCGGCGTCGCGATCAAGCATCTGCAGCGCCGACCCGCGATTATTGTGCGCGCGGGCATTGTCCGGTTGCAGTGCGAGCGCCGCGTCCAGCGCCTTGAGCGCTTCGCCCGGGCGTCCGGTTTCGGAAAAGACCAGCGCCAGACGGTAGTGAATCAGCGGGTCGGTCGGCGCCAGTTCGCGGGCATGTACGAGTCGGGCAAACGCCTCGTCATAGCGCGCCGCCTCCAGCAAGGCATACCCCTCGTCGGCAAGACGCGCGGCTTCCAACGACGAGCTCACATTGGACTCGCGCGACGTCGTTCACCCGGCCGTGAGCAACGGCTCGTCCGCCTCGCCCCGCGACTCGTCGCGATCCTGCGCCAGCTGCGACAGGTAGTCGGCGGTGATGTCGCCGGTCACATAGTACCCGTCGAAGCATGATGCCTCGAATTCCTTGAGTTTCGGGTTGACCGAACGTATTGCGCGCTTGAGCGCCTCGAGGTCCTGGTAGATCAGCAGGTCGGCACCGATCTCGCCCGCGATTTCGGCATCGGTGCGGCCGGTCGCGATCAGCTCGCGCCGGTTGGGCATGTCGATGCCGTAGACGTTCGGATAGCGCACGGGCGGGCTGGCGGAAGCGAAGTACACCTTGCGCGCCCCGGCCTCGCGCGCCATCTGTACGATTTCGCGGCTGGTAGTGCCGCGCACGATCGAATCGTCGACCAGCAGCACGACCTTGTCCTTGAATTCCATGCCGATCGGATTCAACTTCTGGCGCACACTTTTCCGACGGATGGCGTGCCCGGGCATGATGAAGGTGCGTCCGATGTAGCGATTCTTGACGAACCCTTCGCGGTACTTCAGACCCAAATCGTTGGCGAGCGCCAGCGCTGAAGGCCGGCTCGAATCGGGAATCGGGATGACGACGTCGATGTCCTGGGCCTCGGGAATCGTCGCGATCTTGCGCGCAAGCTCGCTGCCCATGCGCAGACGCGCTTCGTACACCGAGGCGCCATCCATGACCGAATCCGGACGCGCGAGGTAGACAAACTCGAAGATGCAAGGATTGAGCTGCGTATGCTCGGCGCACTGACGCGAGTGGAAGCGGCCGGTCTGGTCGACGTAGATCGCCTCGCCAGGCGCGACGTCGCGCAGCACCGTGAAGCCAAGCGCCTCGAGGGCGACCGATTCGCTGGCGACGAGATACTCAGTGCCGCCCATCGATTCGTTCACTCCTATGATCAGCGGCCGAATGCCGTAGGGATCGCGGAACGCGAGCAGGCCGTAGCCGGCGATCATGGCGACGATCGCATAGGCACCGCGGCAGCGTTTATGCACGGCAGCCACCGCCGCGAAAATGGCGTTGGCGTCCAGGCGCGCATGGTGCGCCGCGCGCTCGAGCTCGAGCGCCAGCACGTTGAGCAGAACCTCGGAATCCGAATTGGTATTGACGTGACGAAAATCAAGCTGGAACAGCTCTTTTTTCAACGCATCGCTGTTGGTAAGGTTGCCGTTGTGCGCCAGCGTGATGCCGAATGGCGAATTGACGTAGAACGGCTGCGACTCGAGTTCCGACGATGCGGAGCCCGCTGTCGGGTAACGACAGTGGCCGATGCCGGCGTTGCCCATCAGGTCGCGCATATTGCGCGTGCGGAACACGTCGCGAACGTAGCCAGGCGCCTTGTACATGTGGAACACGGGGCCATCGCTGGTGACAATGCCGGCCGCATCCTGGCCGCGATGTTGCAGCAGCAGCAGCCCGTCGTAGAGGAGCTGGTTGACTGGTGTATGCGTCACCGCGCCGACAATGCCACACATGGATCTAGACTCCCGTTCGCGCCGCCGGCTTGCGCACCGGAGGCAACGATTTTCCGTAATCGAGCTGCTGCGCCCACAACGACGGCAGCCATGGCCGCAGCGCCAGCGCAGCGGCCACCAGCGGCGGCGCCAACAACGCATTTTGCCACCAAAGCTCGCGCGGCAGACTGGTCGCGCCGGCGACCACCACTCCTATGACCACAAAAACCACCCCGCGTGCCACACCGACGATGCCGCCAAGCAGTCGATCGAGAAAACCCAAACCAATCGCCCTCACCAGTCGGAACAGCATCCAGCCAAGCAGCGCGCCGACAATGAGCACCACGATCGCAATGAGCGCGAACGCGACGATGTAGCGCGTTGCGGGTGTCTCGGCGAAATCGGGGAGCCTGCTGCCGATCGGCACCGCGAGCTGAATCGCCAGGATGATGGCAAAGACCAACGCCAGCAGCGACATGACCACGCGTACGAAGCCGCGTGCGAACCCGAACAGACCGGACAAGGCGACAACTGCGACGACTACCAAGTCAAATGCGGTCACTTCGGCGATTTCACAACCGCACTGCCATAGCCGGCCGCTTTTAATTTAGCGAGCCCGCCATCAGCGGCAGCCTTGGTCGCGAAAGGACCCACGCGCACACGCTGCACCGTCCCCTGCGCAGTCGCCACGCCCTCGGTATACGCGGCAAAGCCGCCGCGCTTGAGCGCATCGGCAAGATCCGCGGCGGCCTTGGCATCCACGAACGCGCCAATCTGCACGCTGAAGGCGTTCGTCACATCGGCCTTTGCAGGTGCGGCGCCGCCGCTCTTCGCGTTCGCATCGCTACCCGGCGCCGGCATGGCCTTCGCCGGGCCGGACGTTGTAGGCGTCGCTTCGGACTTGACGAACGCGTCGGGTTTCGCGGGTGCATCGGTCGTCTTGTCCGGATGGCTACCGGGCGGCGCGGTTTTGACCGGCCCATCGACCTTGCTCGGCGCAGACGACGGCAGTGGCGCAGGCGCCACAGCGGTGGTCGCTGACGTCGGTGCAGGCGCCGCGGCGGAAGGCGCGGGCGGCGTGGCCGGCACCGAAGGAGGCGGCGTCGCTGGCTGGCCGAGTACGCGGCGCTCGGCTTCGGCGATAGACTTGCGCGGTGTCGAAGGACCGGATTTCGCGTCGCTCGCGCCCGGCGCGCCGGTCTTGTCGGGCGACAGAGGATTGACGAACCGGCCATTGTCGACCGGCGGAATCCTGATCGACACGTCGTCCCCCAGCGGCTTGGGATCGCTTTCCAGCAGCAGCGGCAGGATGACCGCGGCGGCAAGCGCGAGCACCACTGCACCGACCAGCCGGCGGCGGGCGCGCCGCTTCAACTCATCGACCGCGAGATTGGACTCGGTGCGTGTGGACATGCGAATGGTTTCAGGCTGGCCGGGCGGATGACAACACGGACAGTGCCGCCGCAACGGTTAGAAACGAGCCTAAAACAACGATTCTATCAGCTTCCGTGACCCCGCTCCGCGCCGCGCCATAGGCTGTCATCGGGTCATCGAATTCGCGGATGGCGGTGCTCGCAACCCCTGCGGACTCGAGCCGCTCGCGCAGTGTCGCCGCGCTCGCGCCACGCGGCGGCGGCAGCGTCGCCACCAGCCACCGCTCGACACGCGCCTTGAGCGGCGCGATCACGCCATCGATGTCCTTGTCCGCCATGATGCCGAAAACCGCCCACGTTTCCGGGTGAAATCCCATTGCGCCGAGATTATCGGCAAGCACCTTCGCGGCTTGCGGATTGTGCGCGACGTCGAACACCTGCACCGGCCGTCCCGGCAGCACCTGGAAGCGTCCCGGCAATGCGATGTCGACCAGCGCTTCGCGCACCGCCCCCATGGACAGCGGCAGGCGGTCGCGCAGCGCGTCGAGCGCTGTCAGGGCGGTCGCTGCGTTGCCCAGTTGCATTGCGCCGCGCAGCGCGGGGTGCGGCAGGCCGTGGCGCGCACCGCCGGGTCCGCGATAGCTCCACTGGCCGGCCTGCGCGGTGAAATCGTAATCGCTGCCAATCCGCAGCAATTTCGCCCCCACTGCTCGTGCATGCTCGAGCAACGATGCCGGCGGATTGCGCTCGGCACAGATGGCGACACGCCCGGCGCGAAAGATGCCGGCTTTCTCGAAGCCGATCGCTTCACGGGTGTCACCCAGGTAGGCGACGTGATCGATGGCGATGCTGGTTACGATGGCGACATCGGCGTCGATGACGTTGACCGCATCCAGTCTTCCGCCGAGGCCCACCTCCAGCACCAGCGCGTCGAGCCCGGAGCGCGCAAACTGCCAGAGCGCGGCCAGCGTGCCGAATTCGAAGAAGGTCAGCGCGGTGTCGTTGCGCGCGTCCTCGACGGCGTCAAACGCCGCGCAGAGCGCAGCGTCCGTGACTTCGGCGCCGGCGATGCGCACGCGCTCGTTGTAGCGCAGCAGGTGCGGTGACGTATACAGCCCGACGCGATAACCGCCGGCGACGAGCATCCGTTCAAGCAGCGCGCAGGTCGAGCCTTTGCCGTTGGTGCCGGCGACGGTGATCACCGGACAGGCGAAGGTGACATCGAGCCGATCGTACACGCTGCGGACCCGATCGAGCCCGAGGGCGATTGTATTCGGATGCAGCGTCGCGAGAAACGCGAGCCAGCCCTCGAGTGTGGTCGGTCTGCTCACTGGAACACGGGTTGCCGCCGCGCGCGGCGAGCGGCGCCGCTCAGGCCGTCGGCAACGGCTGGCGTTGCAGCAGCGCCAGCAGTTTCGGCAGTTCTTCCTTGAGTTGCCGGCGGTCGACGATCATGTCGATCGCGCCCTTCGCGAGCAGGAATTCGGCGCGCTGGAAGCCTTCGGGAAGTTTCTCGCGCACTGTTTGCTCGATGACGCGCGGGCCGGCGAAGCCGATCAGCGCGCCGGGCTCGGCGATCACCACGTCGCCGATCATCGCGAAGCTCGCCGACACGCCGCCCATGGTTGGGTCGGTGAGTATGGTCACGAAAGGTAGTTTGGCCTTGGTCAGTTCCTGCAGCACGGCGGTCGTCTTGGCCATCTGGAACAGCGAATTGACGCCTTCCTGCATGCGCGCGCCGCCGCTCGCGGTGAAACACACGAACGGGATGCGATTGTCGTAGGCGACGCGCACGCCGCGCACGAAGCGCTCGCCGACCACCGAACCCATCGAGCCGCCCATGAACTCGAACTCGAATACGGCCACGACCAGCGGCACCGTTTTGATGCTGCCCTGCATGACGACCAACGCGTCGGTTTCGCCGGTCTCTTCGAGCGCCGCCGACAGCCGCTCGGGATACTTGCGAGTGTCCTTGAACTTGAGGCTGTCGATGGGCAGAACTTCGGAGCCGATTTCGTATCGCGCTTCCGCGTCGAGCAGCTGATCGATGCGCTCGCGCGCGCCGACACGGCCGTGATAGCTGCACTTTGGGCACACCTGCAGGTTCTTCTCCAGGTCGGTGCGATAGAGCACCGCCTCGCACGACACGCACTTGACCCACAGGCCCTCGGGCATCGCCTTGCGGGTCACGCCCGGCGTGGCCTTGATGCGCGGCGGCAGCAGCTTTTGCAACCAGCTCATCGTTTCTCCCTTCGGGGGGCGAGCGCGGTTTGCGGTCGCGGTGCACGGAGCGATGCTGCAGTCGGCGCGCGCATCGTCCTAGGCCGCTGGCTCGGCAACGGCATCGGCATCGATCGCGCGGCGAATGGTCGCAAGCCACGCTGCCGCGCGCGGCGCCGCCTCATCGGGCGATCCGGCTTCGATTTCCTGGATGATGCGGCTGCCGATGACGACTGCATCGGCGTGCGCGGCGATAGCCCGTGCCCCGGCTGCATCGCGGATGCCGAAGCCGACGCCAATCGGCAGTGACACATGCTTGCGGATTTCGGCCAGGCGTTGCGCGACTTCGCCAGTGTCGAGATGGCCGGCGCCGGTGACGCCCTTGAGCGACACGTAATAGACATAGCCGCGCGCCAACCTGCCCACGCTCGCAATGCGCGCCGGAGGCGTCGTCGGCGAGACCAGAAATATCGGTGCCATGCCGCGCGCAACGAGCAGGCCCGCGAAGTCGGCCGCTTCTTCGGGCGGATAATCGACCACGATCACGCCGTCGACGCCGGCAACTTGCGCGCGATCGGCGAAGGCGGTCACGCCCATCGACTCGATCGGATTGGCGTAGCCCATCAGCACGACCGGAGTCTGCGCATCGCGGCGGCGAAATTCGGCCACCACGGTGAGCACGTCGGCGAGGCTCACGCCCTGAGCCAGCGCACGTTCGGAAGCGCGCTGAACGACCGGTCCGTCCGCCATCGGGTCGGAGAACGGCACGCCGAGTTCGATGATGTCGGCGCCGGCGGCCGCCAGCGCGTGCATCAGCGGCAGGGTTGCCGCCAGCGACGGATCGCCGGCGGTCACGTATGGTATGAGCGCGGTGCGCCCGGCGGCGCGCAGTTTCGCAAACGTGGCGTCGATGCGTTGCATGGAATCGTCGCGGCGTCTGCGTGAGTCAGAACTTGATGCCGGTGCGTTCGGCAACGGTGTTCATGTCCTTATCGCCGCGGCCCGAAAGATTCACCAGCAGCACCTTGTCGCGCGGCAGCGTCGGCGCGAGCTGCGCGGCGTAGGCAAGCGCATGCGACGATTCGAGTGCGGGGATGATGCCCTCGATGCGGCAGCAGCGATCGAACGCGACCAGCGCGTCGGCATCGGTGATCGAGACATACTGTGCGCGGCCACTGTCCTTGAGCCACGCGTGCTCGGGTCCCACGCCCGGATAATCGAGTCCCGCAGACACCGAATGCGTCTCGACGATCTGGCCGTTGGCGTCCTGCAGCAGGTAGGTGCGGTTGCCGTGCAGGATGCCGGGCCGGCCGGCGGTCAGCGACGCCGAGTGCCTGCCCGTCGCGATGCCGTCGCCCGCGGCTTCGACGCCGATCAGTTGCACCGTGGTGTGCTTGATGTACGGATGGAATATGCCCATCGCGTTCGACCCACCGCCCACGCACGCGATGACGATGTCCGGCTGCCTGCCGATCATCTCCGGCATCTGCCAGAGGCATTCCTTGCCGATCACGCTCTGGAAATCGCGCACCATCATCGGGTAAGGATGCGGTCCCGCCACCGTGCCGATGATGTAGAACGTGCTCTCGACGTTGGTGACCCAGTCGCGCATGGCTTCGTTGAGCGCGTCCTTGAGCGTCTTCGACCCCGACTCGACCGGCACCACGCTCGCGCCGAGCAGCTTCATCCGGAACACGTTCTGCGCCTGGCGCTTGATGTCCTCCGA
>JBDTLK010000091.1:0-15174 GCA_039934835.1 Edaphobacterium sp. (SeqCode)
ACGCCGAAATGCGCCTCCACCATCTCGGGAGTGTTGGCCGCCATCAGTGCCACCGAGTCGCCGCTGCGAATGCCTGCCGCGACCAACGCCGACGCCAGTTGCCGCGAGCGCGCATAGGTCTCGGCCCAGGTGTAGCGTCGATCGCCGTGAACGACGGCCAGTTGGCGCGGATACACGTAGGCCGCGCGTGCTATCAGCGACAGTGGCGTCAGCGGTGTGTAATTCGCCGCGTTCCGATCCAAGTCTTCCTCGAAGGGACTGCGCTGGGTCATGGCCAGTCTGCGTGGTTGTGCCGGCACATGGTAACCAATCCTCCCGAAAAGACAATCGAGCCGTCGTTGTCCAGTATTCGAGACGCTGCTATGCTCGATGGTCCTGGTACCGGACTTGCGTGTAACCTTCGCTTTACTCGAATGGGTCACCGTCTTTCGAAAATCGTTACGCGCACCGGCGACGCCGGCACTACCGGCCTCGGCGACGGCACGCGGGTCGCCAAGGACTCGGCGCGCATCGATGCCATCGGCGCGGTCGACGAACTCAATTCCGCGCTCGGCGTGCTGCTCGCCGAGGCGCTGCCCGATGCGGTGAAGACGTGCCTGATCGAGGTCCAGCACGACCTCTTCGATCTTGGCGGCGAGCTGTCGATACCCGGCTACGAGGCGGTAAAGGAGGTGCAGGCGCTGCGCCTCGAGGACGCCGTCGAGCGCTTCAACGCCGCTCTGCCGCCGCTCAAGGAATTCATCCTGCCGGGCGGATCGCGCGCGGCGAGTCTGGCGCACGTCGCGCGCACCGTGTGCCGTCGCGCCGAGCGCTCGCTGGTGCACCTGGGCGTATCGGCAGACGTGCGCGAGCCGGCGCGCAAGTACCTCAATCGCCTGTCCGACCTGCTGTTCGTGCTCGCCCGCGTGCTCAATCGCTCCGCCGGCGGCGCCGACGTCCTCTGGCGCAAGAACCGCGCCGGAGAGCGGACGGGCTGACGATGGCGATCAATCCCGCCCGGCAATTCGAGCGCAATGCGCGCCTCATGGACCTGCTGGCGCGCACGGCGCTGGCGGATCAGCGCGCCTTTGCTGAACTCTACAACCTCACCTCGGCGCATCTGTACGCAGTCGCGCTGCGTATATTGAGACAATCTGCTTCCGCCGAAGAGGTGCTGCAGGAGTCGTTCGTCAATATCTGGCACCACGCGGGCTCCTACGTTGCCGCCAGGAGCCAGCCCTTGACCTGGCTCACCAGCATCGTGCGCAATCGCTGCCTGGATCAGCTGCGCCGGCGCGAAGTCGATACGCTGACGATCGACGATGAGGATGAACGCATGACGCTGCGCGACGAAGGCCAGACGCCCCTGGAGATGCTGGTCTCCGGCGCCGAAGCACGCGCCGTCGCGGGGTGCGTCGAAACGCTCGAGGCGGGCCAGAAACAGGCGGTCGCGCTGGCGTTTTACCGCGGCCTGTCGCACGCCGAGCTGGCGGCGCATCTGCGCGAACCGCTGGGCACGGTCAAATCCTGGGTGCGCCGCGGGCTGGAACTCCTCAAGACCTGTCTCGAGGCTGCCGGCGTCGGCCGATGATGCCCGGCTCGACCCCACTGCCATGAACTATCGCACTCCCCAACGCGCCGACGCCCTCGCAGCACAATACGTGCTGGGAACGTTGTCGTCGCGGGCACGCACACGCTTCGCCAAGCTCGCCGCAGCGGACCACCTGCTTGGCAACGCGGTGCGCGCCTGGGAAGAACGCCTGCTGCCCTTCGCGGAGAGCATCGCCCCGGTCGCGCCTCCGGCGCAGGTATGGCCGCGCATCCTCGCGCGCATTCAGCGCGCGAGAGCGGCCCAGCCGACGGCGCCATCGCTGTGGGCCAACCTGGGCCTCTGGCGCGGACTCACGCTCGCGGGCTTCGCCACCGCGCTGGCGCTTTCGATCGTGCTCCTGTCGCCACCCGTCGAACGGCCCGAACAGAACATGGTCGCCGTACTCGCTGGCCCCGACACCAAGCCGGTACTGATCGCGTCCGCCGAGCGCGGAGGTCGGACCCTGTTGATCAAGCCGATTGCGCCGCTGGCCATCGCCGCCGACAAGGCGCTGGAACTGTGGGCCCTGCCTGAAGGTGGCACGCCGCGTTCGCTCGGCCTCATTTCACCGTCGGGGATCGTGCGCGTAGCGTTGCCGCAACGCGCCGATGCCGCGCTGGCGCGGGTACCTGCGCTGGCGGTCAGCCTCGAGCCGGCCGGCGGCTCGACCACCGGCCTGCCCACCGGCCCGGTGCTCTACAGCGGAGCCATCCAGCAACTCTTCTAGCGGCTCGCAACCTCGCAGCCCGCGGGGTTAGTCTGCCAGCACCTCAGCGCGACTGCCGGACCGCCTGGTCGATCGCACCGAAGATCGAGCGACCCTCCGCGTCGAGCATCTCGATGCGAACCCTGTCGCCAAAGCGCATGAACGGCGTCGAGGGCTTGCCTGCCTGGATCGTTTCGATGGTGCGCTGCTCGGCGATACAGGCGTAGCCCGATCCGCCCGCCGCGGCGGGACGCCCGGGTCCGCCGTTCTCCTTGTTCGATACCGTGCCCGAGCCGATGATGCTGCCGGCGCCCAGCTCGCGCGTCCGGGCGGCGTGCACAATCAACTGTCCGAAGCCGAACGTCATGTCGACGCCGGCGTTTGGACGGCCGAACAGTGCGCCGTTGAAATGCGTCAACAAGGGCAGGTGCAGCCGGCCCCCGCGCCATGCATCCCCCAGTTCGTCGGGGGTCACCGCCACCGGAGAAAAACTCGATGCCGGCTTGGACTGGAAAAATCCGAAGCCCTTGCCAAGCTCGCCGGGAATGAGATTGCGCAAGCTCACGTCGTTAACCAGCATCAGCAGGCGCACCTGCGTAAGCGCAGCGTCCGCTGCGACCCCCATCGGCACGTCGCCCGTGACAACCGCGACTTCGCCTTCGAAGTCTATGCCCCAGGCTTCGTCCGGCAACACAATGTCTTCGCAAGGTCCAATGAAGCCGTCCGAACCGCCCTGGTACATCAGCGGGTCGGTCCAGAATTCGACGGGCATGGTCGCTCCGCGCGCCTTGCGCACCAGCTCGACGTGATTCACATACGCGGATCCGTCCGCCCACTGGTAAGCGCGCGGCAGCGGCGAATGCGCCTGGCGGGTATCGAAGGCGAGCGCGTGGCGCGTTGCAGCGCTGCCCGCGTCGAGCGCGACGGCGATTTCGGCCAGTCGTGGCGCGATACGCGGCCAGTCGTCGAGCGCGACCTGCAGCGTGCGCGCGATTTCGGTCACCACAATCGCGCGCGACAGGTCGCGCGCAACGACTACGAGCTGGCCGTCGCGCGTTCCGTTCTTGAGAGTGGCGAGTTTCATGCTGTGCGTGGGAACGAGGATGGGCGAGACGCTGGCGAGCTGCCGACTCAGGCTTGCCGTTTGCGCAGCGAGTAGCCGCCCGGCCGGTCTTCCAGCTCCCAGCCCGCGGCCAGCAGTGCAGAGCGCAGGCGGTCGGCCTCGGCCCACTGCTTCGCATCGCGCGCCGCGAGACGCTGGTTCGCCAGCGACTGCACCGCGTCCGGAATCGCGTCGACTCGCGGTTCCCAGGTCGCTAGACCGAGTCCCAGCACGCGATCGAAGGCCAGCAGCGTCGCTTTCTTCGCTGGCGCGGGCAAGTGGCCGCGCAGCACTTCCCAGGCGACCGCCAGCGCCCGCGGCACGTTGAGATCGTCGTTGATCTCGGCGGTGAAGCGCTCGATGTAGCCCGTGTCGACGACGCCCGAGCCGGCCAGCGCAAAAACCCCATTGCGCATGCGTTCGAGCGCGGTCGTCGCCGCATCGAGCGCATCCCAGGTGAAATTCATCTGCGTGCGGTAGTGCGCGGTCAGGCACAGATAGCGATAAGCAAGCGGCTCGTAACCCTTGTCGATCAGCAGCTTCAGGCGCAGGAAGCCGCCCGCGGATTTCGCCATCTTGGCGTCGCTGGCGAGCAGGAAGTAACCGTGCATCCAGAAATTCGCCAGGCGCGTGCCCACCCGCGCTTCGGTCTGCGCGATCTCGTTGGTGTGGTGCACCGGGATGTGATCCTCGCCGCCGCAGTGAATGTCGAAGAAATCGCCCAGATATTTCTGCGCCATCGCCGAGCACTCGATGTGCCAGCCGGGAAAGCCGGTGCCCCACGGACTGTCCCATTCCATCTGCCGCTTCTCGCCCGGCGTGGAGAATTTCCACAGCGCGAAGTCGGTGGCGGTCTTTTTTTCGCCCAGCTCGACGCGCCTGCCGGCGTCGAGCCCCGCCTTGTCCAGGCGCGCGAGATAACCGTACCCCGGCTGCCGGCTGGTGTCGAAGTAGATGCCGTCGGAGGTACGATACGTGTAGCCGTTCCTCTCGATGTCGGCGACGAATTCGATCTGCTCGCCGATGTGGTCGGTGGCGCGGCAGAGCGTGGTCGGCGGCTCGATGTTCAGTGCCGCCATGTCGGCGAGGAACGACTCGGTGTAGAGCTCGGCGATCTGCCACGCAGTCATCCCCGTTCGGCGCGACCCGGCTTCCATCTTGTCCTCGCCGGTATCGGCGTCGCTGGTGAGGTGGCCAACGTCGGTGATATTCATCACGTGCGTGACGGCATAGCCATTCCATTCGAGCACGCGCTTCAACACGTCTTCGAAGAGGAAGGTGCGGAAGTTGCCGATATGCTGGTAGTCGTATACCGTCGGGCCGCAGGTGTACAAACTGCAGCGCCCGGCTGCAAGCGGTTCGAACGCGCGTCGGCTGCGCGTGTAGTTGTCGTAGAGTGCAAGCGACTGCAGCATTATCGTTCCAACAAAAAAGCCGCCAGGAGGGTCCGGGCGGCTTCGGGTCACGCAGGGTTGCGTCAGACCGGCGGGCGCGCGAATCTCCCGGCCGGACAGCGGTCGTTGCTGCGATCGATTGTGCGGTGGGCCGACATGGACTCATGGTATCGAATCGGTGGAGTCGGGGCAAGCTGACGGGCGGTGGCTCGCCACTGCGCGTCATGCCGATGCCAGCGCTTGCGCGGGCCCTCGCACCGGCGACTGCCCGCGCGCTAACGCGGTAAAATCGGTCCCTCTCGATGCCCGCCTCCTCGCCTTCGACGCCCTTTGCAGACGACCGTGCGCCGCTCACCCGCAGGGGCGCGATCGCCGTGCTGCTGCTGTTCGCCGCGATCTGGTTCGCCAATCTCGATTACCGCCGGCTGGTGCATCCCGACGAAGGCCGTTACGCCGAGATACCGCGCGAAATGGCGCTCAGTGGCGACTGGGTTACGCCGCACCTGAACGGCATCAAGTATTTCGAGAAACCGGCACTGCAATACTGGATCACCGCGGCCGCATACCGGACGCTCGGTGTACATCCGTGGACGGCGCGCCTCTGGCCGGCGACGGCAGGATTTCTCTGCGTGATGTTCATCGGTTACGTGGGCCTGCGGCTGGGTGGCCCGCGCCAAGGGCTCTACAGCGCAGCCGCGCTCGGCAGCTGCCTGTGGTTCGTGGGCAACGCACATCTACTGACGCTGGATACCGGTCTGACGTTCTGGATGACTCTCGGGTTGGGCAGCCTGCTCATCGCCCAGCGCGATGCTGCGACACCGCGCGAACAACGCAACTGGATGCTGCTGGCGTGGGGAGCGTTGGCGCTGGCGGTCCTGTCGAAAGGCCTCATCGGCGTCGTGCTGCCGGGCGGTGCGCTGGTGATGTATACGCTGCTGACGCGCGACAGGACGTTGTGGCGACGACTGCATCTGATCGGCGGCACGCTGCTTTTGCTCGCAATCGCGGCGCCTTGGTTCGTGATCGTCTCCAGCCGGAACCCGGAGTTCTTCCAGTTTTTTTTCATCCACGAGCATTTCACGCGCTTTCTGACCGATGCGGCGCGGCGTGTCGAACCCTGGTGGTATTTCTTTCCAGTATTCATCGTCGGTATTCTTCCGTGGCTCCTAGTCTTCGCGTGGACGGCGAAGCGTGCATGGACCAGTGCACCGATCGCGCGCAACGGCTTTTGCTGGCCGCGCTTTGCGCTGGTATGGGCGGCATTCATTTTCGTGTTCTTCAGCGCCTCGGGATCGAAGCTGCCGTCGTACATTCTGCCGCTGTTCCCCGCGCTGACGCTGGTGATCGGCTGGCAGCTCGCCACCGTGGGCGATTCGCTTTTCTGGCGGTTGACCGTTCCGGCAGTGGTTTTCGCGGCGGTGGTCTGGCTGCTTCTGCTCTTCGGCTACGACACGTTTGCGGATCGCTGGCGCGGCCCGGCGCAACCGCTGCTGCCGCTGCTCGCCTACGGTGTCTGGATCAAGTGGGCACTCGGCGTCGCCGTTGCAGGCGGTGCGCTGGCATTGTGGGCGATTCGCCGGGAACGAAGGACATTCGCTGTGCTGGCCATCGGTTTCTCGACGCTGCTCATGACCCAGTTGATCGTGAGCGGCCACGACACGCTTGCCGAGTCGCGCTCCAGCGCACCTTTGCTCGCTCGCATAACGGCGCAGCATGGCCCATTGCGCACCGACATCCCGTTCTACAGCGTCCACATGTACGATCAGACCGTACCGTACTATCTCGGACGCACGGTGATCCCGGTGGAGCATCCCGACGAGCTCGCGATGGGCATCGCCAGCGAGCCGTGGCGCGCGATCGGCAAGATCGACGCCTGGCGCGGAATCTGGGCGGCCGGGGGCGATGCATATGCGATCATCCCGCCTGACGATTACGAATTGCTGCGGCGCGAAGGCGTGCCGATGCACGAGCTTGGGCGCGATGCACGCCGCGTGATCGTCAGCCGGCACTGACCACTACATCATGACCTGGACCGCGTTCTCCTTCCTGTTCACCGGCGTGCTGCTCAACGCCACGGCGCAATTGCTGCTCAAGGCCGGCACCAACGTGCTTGGGGTGATCTCGCTGACCCGCGAAAACTGGCTGGACCAGGCAGCGCGGATGGCGATGCAGCCCTACTTCATCGCCGGTGCGGCATGCTACGGCGTGAGCCTCGTGGTGTGGATACTCGGCCTGTCGCGGGTGCCCGTCTCGATCGCGTACCCAATGCTGTCGCTGGGCTACGTAATAAATGCAGTGGCGGCGCACTACCTGCTCGGCGAGTCGGTGACGCTGGCGCGCTGGATGGGCATCGGCTTCATCGTGCTCGGCGTGTGGCTGGTCTCGCGCAGTTGAGACCGTCGCCGGAACCCATGCCCAGTCCACTCAAATTCGCAGGTCCCGAACTCGACGAGGCCACCATCGCCGGCGTCGCCGAGGTGCTGCGCTCCGGTCACCTCGCCAGCGGCCCGTGGGTCCGCGACTTCGAAGCGCAGCTCTCGGCGTTCTGCGGCGGTCGACCGGTACGCGCGCTGACTTCGGCCACCGCGGCGATCGAAGTCGCCCTGCAGCTTGCCGGCATCGGTCCGGGCGCGGAAGTGATCACATCGGCGCAGAGTTTTTTCACCGTGCTCAACATGATCGCGAAGGTCGGCGCCAAACCGGTATTCGTCGACTGCGACCTGGTCACGCGCAACATCGACCTGGCGCAGGTCGAGGCCGCGATCACCCCAGCGACCCGGGCCATCATTCCCACGCACTACCCGGGTGCGCTGGTCGACATGGACGCGCTGTATACACTGGCCCGCCGCCACAAACTACGCGTCATCGAGGATGCGGCGCTGGTGATTGGCTCGCGCTGGAAGGGTCGCAACATCGGCGCCTTCGGAGACCTCGTCAGCTTCAGTTTTCATCCCAACAAGAACATCACCTCCATCGAAGGCGGCGCGCTCGTGGTCAACAGCGCCGAGGAAGCCGCGCGGGTCGAGGCCTTGCGTTTTCACGGCATCGTGGCGCTGCCCGACGGGACCCGCGACGTGGCGGTTGCCGGTGGCAAGTTCAACCTGCCCGACGTCAACGCGCGCGTCGGCCACGCGCAGCTGGCGCGCCTGCACGAATTCCTGGCGAAGCGGCGCCGGCTGGTCGATCGCTACTTCGCACGCTTCCCCACCGAAGCGGGGTGCGTAGTGCCGCCCCGGCCCAGTACCGGCGAAGCAGGCGACGGGAGCGACCATAGCTGGAACATGTTCTGCGTGCTGTTGCCGCTGGACCGAATGCGCCTGAATCGCCGTCAATTTCGCGACGCGCTGGGCGCTCGCGCCATCGCGACCGGCGTATCGTACGAGGCCTTGCACCTGTGCACGCTGGGCCGCAGCTTCGGCGGCCGTGAAGGACAGTTCCCCAATGCCGAACGCATCGCTCGCGAGACGGTCACGCTGCCGCTGCACACCGCCATGACCGAGGCCGACGTCGATCGCGTGTGCGCGGCCGTCGCCGAGACGATCGCCGAGGCAGGAAAATGACCGGCGCACAACCGCTTGTTTCGGTCGTCATCCCTGTCTATAACGAGGAAGCGGGCCTGCAGCCGCTGTTCGACCGGCTCTATCCCGCGCTCGATGCTCTCGGCGCCGCCTACGAGGTCATCTTCGTCAACGACGGCAGCCGCGATCGCTCGGCGGCGATTCTCCGGGACCAGTTCGCGCGACGCGCTGACGTGACGCGCGTGATTCTTTTCAACGGCAATTATGGGCAGCACATGGCCATCGTCGCCGGTTTCGAGCAAAGCCGCGGCGAGCGCGTCGTCACGCTCGACGCCGACCTGCAGAATCCGCCGGAGGACATCGCCAAGCTGCTGGCCGCCATGGATGCCGGCCACGACTACGTTGGCAGCATCCGCCTCGACCGCGGGGACTCGTGGTGGCGGCGGCTTGCGTCGAAGGCGATGAATCGCGTACGCGAGCGCATCACGCGCATCAAGATGACGGACCAGGGATGCATGCTGCGCGCCTACAGCCGCGACATCGTCAACGCGATCGTGGCGTCGCGCGAAGTCAGCACCTTCATTCCGGCGCTGGCCTACACCTACGCCTACAGTCCCACTGAAATCGAGGTCGGTCACGCCGAGCGCGCCGCCGGCGAGTCGAAGTACTCGCTCTACAAACTCATTCGACTGAACTTCGACCTGATCACCGGGTTTTCGCTGGTGCCGCTGCAGGCGTTTTCGATGTTTGGCATGCTCGTCTCCGCCGCCGCGCTCGTGACCTACCTCGTCGTGATAGTAAATCGGCTGGTGCTGTCGGGCTGGCGCGAAGGCATGGCAACGTTGTGGGACCGCGACATCCTCGCCTTCTTCCTGATCGGCATGCTGCTTTTCGGGCTGGGCCTGATCGGCGAATACGTCGGCCGTATCTACCTGCAGGTGCGCCAGCGGCCGCGCTACGTGATTCAGGCGCTGCTCGAGCGACCGCCAGACACTCGATTGCCATGACGCGCGCGGTCGTCTTCGGCTACCACAGTGTCGGCGTTCGCTGCCTGAAGGTCCTGCTCTCGCAAGGCATCGAGATAGCGCTGGTCGTCACGCATGACAATGCGCCCGGCGAGACGATCTGGTTCGACAGTGTTGCCGCCGTCGCGGCCGAGCACGGTGTTCCTGCGATCAGGCCCGTCGATCCCAACGCTGCGGATATCGTCAGCCGCGTCGCCGCGGCGGTACCCGACTTCATTTTCTCCTTCTACTACCGGCAGATGCTCAAAGCGCCGATGCTCGCGCTGGCGTCCCGGGGCTCGCTCAACATGCACGGCTCGCTGCTGCCCAAGTATCGCGGCCGCGTACCGGTGAACTGGGCGATCATCCACGGCGAGACCGAGACCGGCGCGACACTGCACTACATGACCGCGAAGCCCGACGCTGGCGACATCGTGGCCCAGACCGCAGTGCCGATTCTCGGCGACGATACCGCCGGCGAGGTGTTCAACAAGGTAACCGTCGCCGCGGAAATGACGCTGTATCGTGTCTTGCCGGCGCTGGTGGCGGGCAACGCACAACGGATTCCGCAACGTCCGGGCAGCGGCAGCTATTTCAGCGGCCGCAAGCCGGAAGACGGCGTCATCGACTGGATGGACAGCGCGGCGACAATCCACAACCTCGTGCGCGCCGTGGCGCCACCTTACCCGGGCAGCTCGACCGTCATCGACGGCTCGCCGGCACGGATCCTGAGAACCCGCGTCATCGACCCAGCGGCGCGCGCGGCTTCGCCAACGCTGGCGATCGAGTGCGAGCGACTGGTGGCGCATTGCGGTGGCGGTGGGACGCTTGCCATCCTAACGCTCGAAATCGCCGGACGCGCGGTGGATCCGCTGGCGCTCGCGTCGCGCCTTCCGCAAGCGTTGCCGTTGCCCTCGCGCTAGGAAACTGCCATGGAAAAAGATCACGACGACGACTCGTTCGCCGCCGGAAGCATGGCCAAGAATCGTGTGGAAGCGCTGGTCGATGGCATCTTCGGCGTCGCGATGACCCTGCTCGTGCTCGACGTCAAGTTGCCGCAGGGACTGCCGCTGGACACCGACGCCGCCATGCGTGCCCAGCTGCTCGGGCTCACCGGCAATTTCCGCATCTATCTGATCAGCTTCGTGGTGCTCGGCCTGTACTGGATCGGACATCACATGCAGTTCCATCTGGTGCGCAGTGTCGATCGCATGATGCTTTGGATCAACCTGTGCTTCATGTTCGGCGTGACGATGATCCCCTTCTCGACCAGCGTGCTCGGTGAATATGGCGATCTGCGGTCGTCGGCGATCGTCTACGGCCTGAACCTGCTGTGGCTGGCGCTGGTGTACTGGATCCAGATCTCCTACCTGGAGCGCAATCCGCACCTTGCCACTGCTGCATTGACACCCGTCCTGGCGCAGAAGATCAAGCGCCGGGTGATGGTGTTCATCGCCGTGCCCGTGATCAGCGTCGCCGTGGCATTCTACGACGCCTGGATCGCCGTGCATCTTTACTTCGTGATGGCGATAGTCGGCTTTCTTCCGGGTAAAATCACGCGCAGCAAGCCCGGCACCTCCCATGCGAAGGCCCCGATCGACCCGCCGTCCCCATGAAGCGAATCCTGATCCTCGGCGTCAACGGCTTCATCGGCCATCATCTCTCGCGGCGCATCCTCGAAGCGACCGATTGGGAGGTCTATGGCATGGACATGCAGACCGAGCGCATCACCGAACTGCTGTCCGAGAAGCGCTTTCACTTCTTCGAAGGCGACATCACCATCAACCGCGAGTGGATCGAGTATCACGTCAAGAAGTGCGACACGGTGCTGCCGCTGGTGGCCATCGCCACTCCAGCCACCTACGTGCGCGAGCCATTGCGCGTGTTCGAGCTCGATTTCGAGGCCAACCTGCCGATCGTGCGCGCCTGCGTGCGCTACAAGAAACGTGTCGTGTTTCCGTCGACCTCCGAGGTCTACGGCATGTCGCGCGACGAGGAATTCGATTCGGAGGCGTCCGACCTGGTGCTCGGACCGATCAACAAGCCGCGCTGGATCTATGCGTGTGCCAAGCAGTTGATGGACCGCGTGATCCACGCCTACGGCATGCAGGAAGGGCTCGACTACACGTTGTTCCGCCCGTTCAACTGGATCGGCGCGGGACTTGATTCGATCAACACCGCCAAGGAAGGCAGTTCGCGCGTCATCACCCAGTTCCTGGGCCACATCGTGCGCGGAGAGACGATCAAGCTCGTCGACGGCGGCACGCAAAAGCGCGCCTTCACCTACATCGACGATGGCATTGCCGCACTGCTGAAAATCATCGCCAACGAACAGGGCATCGCCAGCGGCAAGATCTACAACATCGGCAATCCAACGAACAACTTCTCGGTCAAGGAAGTCGCGCAGATGATGCTCGACCTGGCGCTGACCTACCCCGAATATCGCGACAGCGCGAAGCAGGTGCGCCTGCTGGAGACTACGGCCGACGCGTACTACGGCACAGGCTATCAGGACGTGCAGAACCGCGTGCCCAAGATTACCAACACCAGCGCCGACCTCGACTGGAAACCCGTGGTGCCGATGGATGCCGCGCTCAAGCACATCTTCGATGCGTATCGTGGGCAGGTGGCCGAAGCGCGCGGTCTGGTCGACTGACGGCAGCGCATGAAGCTGGCGCTGAAAATCGACGTCGACACGCTGCGCGGCACGCGCGAGGGCGTGCCCCGGCTGGTCGAACTGCTGCGCCGCCACGGAGCCGGCGCGACTTTCCTGTTCAGCGTAGGTCCGGACCATACCGGCAGGGCGATCCGACGCGTGTTCCGGCGCGGCTTCGTGAGCAAGGTCAAGCGCACGTCGGTAGTGCAGCACTACGGCATGCGGACGCTGCTCTACGGCACGCTGCTGCCGGGCCCGGACATCGGACAACGCTCGGGCGACGTCATGCGCCACGTTCGCGATGAGGGCTTCGAGGTCGGCGTGCACAGCTGGGATCACACCAAGTGGCAAGACGGCGTCGCGGCCGCCGATGCCGAGTGGACCGGCAAGCAGATGCTGCTCGCGTGCGAGCGCTTCACCGAGATCTTCAAGGAAGAGCCGCGCGCCCACGGCGCCGCCGGCTGGCAGATGAATCTGCACGCGTTGCGCATGTCGCAGTCGCTGGGTTTCGACTACTGTTCCGACGGGCGCGGCACGCACCCGCACTTGCCGGTGTGGAACGCCGAGCTGATCCGCTGCCCGCAGTTGCCGACAACATTGCCGACGCTCGACGAGCTCATCGGCACCGACGGAACCACCGAAGTCAACGTCGCCGAGAAGCTGCTGGCGATGACCGCAGAGCCGCCGGCGCATGGGCATGTGTTCACGCTGCACGCCGAGCTGGAAGGCATGCTGCTCGCGCCCGTGCTCGAGCAACTGATCAGCGGCTGGAAGGCCCAGGGCTACGCGCTGACTTCCATGCGCAGGCTCTACGAAACCGTGCAGGCGCTGGCGCTACCGCGCCACGAAGTCGGCGCCGGAGCGATCCCCGGTCGCAGCGGCACGCTGCTCAAGCAGGGTGTCGAATTTCTCGGCGAAGTGGACCTGGCCGCCGCCAACTGATTAGCGCATTCCGGAGCGGCGCCGCAGCCGCTTCCCCCAAGCATCTCCACATCGAGGAAGCCGCCATGGCAGGCACCAAAGTCGCCAACTTCTCCGCCGCCGCCACCGGCGGCACCTTCAATCTCGCCGATCACAAGGGTCACCCCGTCGTGCTCTATTTCTATCCCAAGGACAACACGCCGGGCTGCACGACCGAAGGCACGCAGTTCCGCGACTTATATCCGCAATTCGCGAAGGCGGGCGCGGTCGTGGTCGGAGTTTCGCGCGATAGCATGAAATCGCACGAGAACTTCGCCACGAAAATGGCATTTCCGTTTGCGCTGATCGCCGATGTCGATGAAAAGTTGTGCGCGCAGTTCGGCGTCATCAAGATGAAGAATATGTACGGCAAGCAAGTCCGGGGCATCGAGCGCTCCACCTTTCTCATTGCGGCGGATGGAACACTGGCCAACGAATGGCGTGGCTTCCAAGCGGATGGTCACGCCGCTGAAGTGTTGAGGGCGGTCAAGGCGCTTTAGCGGGCCCGTTCTCGCCGCGCGGCCCATTCGTATAGACGGGCTTTCTGCGGCGGAATTGCTTACAGCCGCATCAGAGAACGCGCGCCGCAAGCCAATCCGCACAAAAATAATCAATGACTTGTGATTGTGGCCTACATTTTGCAACCGGCCACCGAGCGATTCTCGCTCGGAGATATCACCATGCAACGACTGTCGACTTTCATCCTGCTCGCCGCGGCTTTGCTTTTTGTCGCCCCCCTAAGTCAGGCAACCCCTTACACGTTTGTGGCGTCATTGGCCGGGGCAAACGAGTCGCCGCCCGTTGTCTCGCCCGGCATCGGCTTCGCCACGGTCTTGCTGGACACCAGCACGCACCTGATGCAAGTGATCGTTAATTTCAGCGGACTGACTACAGGCAACACGGCAGCGCACATTCACTGCTGCATTCCGGTCGGCGGGAACGCGGGCGTCGCCACCACGACGCCGACGTTCACCGGCTTTCCCTCTGGCGTCACCAGCGGATCCTATGATCGCGTGTTCGATCTGACCTTGGCATCGTCGTACAACCCGGCGTTCGTAACCGCCAACGGCGGAGTCGCGGGGGCCCAAGCAGCCCTGATCGCCGGCCTGCTTGCGGGGCAAGCGTATTTTAACATTCACACCAGCCAGAACCCCACGGGTGAGATCCGCGGCTTTCTCACGCTTGTTGTTCCGGAGCCCGACACCCTGCTGCTGTTGGGCATTGGCTTTGCCGGGCTTGCACTGGCGCGTCGCCGCAGCTCGCACTGATCTAGCACAGGCCGCACCCTCGGGCGGTCGCGTCCGTGACGCGACTGTCCCGTTTCCACCACAAACTGTTCCGTTGCAGCGCAACGTCGACCACAAGCTCTTGTGTTCCGGAGTGCGGCTGGCTAGCATGGAAATGCAACCTCGCCACCGTCGCCAAGGAGCCCCATGGTTGAGCGCACTCTCCGTGCCGCGCCGCACGCAGCCAAATCCGCCAAGACATCCGTCGCCAAACTTTTCGTGCTGGACACCAATGTCCTGATGCACGATCCCACCAGTCTTTTCCGCTTCGAAGAACACGATATCTACCTGCCGATCCTCACCCTCGAGGAACTCGACAACAACAAGAAGGGCACCAGCGAAGTCGCGCGCAACGCGCGACAGGCGTCGCGCTATCTCGACGAGCTGGTCACCGCGGCCACCGCAATCAATCCGAATGGCCTCGCCGACGGCATACCCCTGAAGGCGCACAGCGGCGGCGCCGCCACGGGGAGGCTGTTCCTGCAGACCGAGGCGATCACGACGCCGCTACCGGCTTCGCTTGCCGGCGGCAAGGCCGACAACCTGATCATCGCGGTGGTTATGCACCTGACCCACGTGCATCCCAAGCGCATCGTCATCCTGGTGTCGAAAGACATCAACATGCGCATAAAGGCGCGGGCGTTGGGCCTCGCTGCCGAGGACTACTCCAACGACAAGGTGCTCGAGGACACCGACCTCCTCTACACCGGCACGCGCGAACTGCCCGCCGATTTCTGGGATCGCCACGGCAAGGGGATGGAGTCGTGGCAACAGGGCGGCCACACCTACTATCGCGTCACCGGTCCGCTATGCCCGAGCTTCCTGGTCAACGAGTTCGTATACCAGGAAGCCAAGGGACCCGGCGAGACCGCGCTCTACGCCAAGGTCAAGGAAGTCACTGGCCGCACGGCGCTGTTGCAGACGTTAAAGGACTACACCCACCAGAAGAACAACGTGTGGGGGATTGTCGCGCGCAAC